>JBLNEM010000306.1:0-7887 GCA_050262655.1 Mycobacterium leprae
CCGACCGCCGGACCGCGGTGACCCCGCTGCCCGGCGCCTACTCGGCGGACGGGCGACCGTGGGCGGTGGTGCAGGCGGACCTGGCCGCGCAGCTCATCAGCCACGGGGTACCGGCGGCGGCGGTGGAGCGGATTCTGTGGCTGTACGGGGCCCGTGCCGGGCAACTGCTGGCGATGGGAGCGCCGTGGCTGGAGCCGCTGGCCCCGGGCGTCCCGGCGGTGAAGGGGGAGGTGCGGCTGGCGATCGAGCAGGAGATGGCATCCACCCTGCTGGATTTCCTGGACCGGCGCTCCAGCCTGCTGCTCTTCAGCGATGACCAGGGGGCAGCCGCAGCTGCTCCGGCGGCCGAGTTGATGGCGCAGCTGCTCGGGTGGAGCGATGCGCACCGGCGGCAGCAGTTGGCCAGTTATGAGGCGGCTGCCGTGCGGTGCCGTCCGGCGCTCGGCCCGGCCACGGTGGCCGACGCCGCGGCAGCCGACGGCAGGGGGCAGCCACCCCGGCCTTGAGGGCAGACGAAAGGGGCCTCGGCTACAGCAGCCGAGACCCCTTGGATTTGCGTTCGTCCCAGTAGGCCGGGTACTCCTCGGCGAAGGCGATGGGCGGCTCCTCGCCCAGTTGGCGGGCGATGGCGTAGAGTTGCCCCCGGTGGTGGAGCTCGTCCTGGTACGGGTGGTGGAGGAGCAACCAGCCCTGGATGCCTTCATGCCAGGGGTTATCGGGCCGGAGGTCGGTCAGGCAGTGATCGTCGGCCTGCCGGGCCCATTCGACTGTCTTCGCCTGCGTCTCCGTCAGCCACTCCCGCAGATGCGCCACCGAATCGATGGTTGCGGCCGCATGGGCGCCGCCCGGCTCACCCGGCAGCGCCTTCCACCGACGCAAGAAGACGCCCCGCGCCACGAAGTACTGGTGATCGCCGATGTGGTAAAAGAGTTCGCCCACCGTCCGCCACTGGGGTACCAGCCGGTAGGAAAGGTCTGCATCATGGAAGCGGGAAAGCAGCTCCAGGGTGACCATTCGTACACCCTGCCAGTGGTCGAGGAAGGCCTCGACCGATGTATAGGCGAAGTTCTGATTCATGCGTTTTGACCTCGGGGATTTCTGATTTGGGAGGGGCACACCACAAGTGAACCGTCTGTACCTCATCCGACACGCCAGACCGGCGATCGACCCGGCCCGGCATCACTCGGAATGGCAACTGGACTCCGCCGGCCAGGCCGATCTGGACCGCATGGCGGCGCTCCCCTGTTTCGGCAGCGCGTACCTGGTGGTCAGCAGCAGCGAGCCCAAAGCGGTGAAGACGGCGGTGGCGATCATCGCCGCCCACCCGCACCTGCCGCTGGCGTGCACCGACGATTTGAAAGAACTACATAAGGGCTCGTTTGTGGGGGCCGATCACGATGCGGTGATGGCCCAGCTTTTTCGCTTTCCGGGCCAGGCGGTGGCGCCGGGCTGGGAGACGGCCGCCGAGGCCCTCACCCGTGTGGATGCTGCGATCCGCCAGTTGATTGGCGCTGCGGTCGGGCGAGACCTGATCGTGGTCTCCCACGGCACCGTCCTCTCACTGTGGCTGGCGCAACTCAGGGGGCAGGCGCAGGTCGACCCGGCCGAGTGGGCGGCGATCGGTTTTCCCGACTTCTGCGTGGTGGATACCGGCACCATGGCAGTCATTCAACCCTTCGGCGGATGGCGCCGGGCGTGATTATGTAGGCGCAGGGAGCGACGCAGACACGCGAAGGTGCCTGCAACGCCGGTCGCCGCAGCGGTCGGGTAGCAGGCACGCATGCGCATCGTAAAGCCCTACTTCTTGGCGGGCTCTTCCTTCTTGACCCAGGTGCCCTTGGCGCCGCACTCGCACTTCTGCGGCTTGCAGCGGCTCTCCTTTTCGGCAGCGCACACGGTGCAAACATAAACGGCCATCGTACCCACCTCTTTTCGGGATTTGCTCCTATCGGTTCGCCATGGACGATTTCCGAACCTGCTGACAGCGTCGCATATCTTCGCAAACGGCGAAGTGATACTCGTCACTGGCTGCGGGGGGGTTACTCGGCCCGGTTTTCGCTCTGCCTCCCCCAGAACGCCTTCTGGCGGTACTCCCAGCTTTCGTCCTCCAGGAATGCAACCAGCCGATCATGCCCCGTCAGGTCTCGAACGGGCAGGAGATCGCCGATTTTTCTTCTCATGCCCTCAAGGCTGAGGTCCTCGTCCTTGACGATCGCCAGCTTGATCCCCAAAAGCATGCAGAGCCCCTTTTTGATGAGGTCACGCCCCTGCTGCCGCATCACCTCTTCCACCGGGAACCGTGCGCTGGGCCGATCGTGTTGTTCCCCATTGAACTCGAAGGCCACGCCCGAACCATAGCGGCGATCCAGCTCCAGGGGCTGCCCCGTCAGGGGGTTCGTGAAATCGCCTGGCCGAGCGTTATCCAGGTAGTCGGTCGAAGGGACGAGCAGCGATAGCCACTCACGCATCAGTGCCTCACCGCGGGGGCCGATGTTGAGCCGACGCCGCATGCGTCCGATCTCGATCGCGTCAGCAGTGGATGCCCCGTAGGTCAGCCGATAGCAGATGCGCGCCTGCTTATGCTGCTGGGTGATCTGCAGCCATCCCGCATTCACCAACTCTCGCACAGCTTTCTTGATCGTGTTGAGACTGAGATGCGTCAGGTCGCATAACTCCCGGTACGTGCATTGGCCGGCCCTGCGCTCATAAGTGGGCAGCAGTTGAAGGATGCCATAGAGCACTCTCCCCTGCGCCCAGATGCGATCGTCGCCCACCAGTTCAGCCGGCACGTTCGCCCGATTGTGATGAAGCAGTGCTTGTGGCATGGGCGCGTCGGGCATAACCGCCCCATCCTGATACCACCCGGCGGCCCTTAACGCTGCCATGTCTCGGGCCACAGTTTGACGCACGAGCCCACAGTAGGCCGCTATTTGGGACGGCTTCCATCGAACCGAAGAGCGCAGATGCGCACCCATCCAGACCAGCTTTGCCGAAGGTGCCAGGTTCGGGTCTAGGAGGAGAGCCGCCGGGACGAACATGGACCGCACCCCCACTTGCGTTGGCATAAGGAAGGATTCGCCAGGGCCTTGCTCATCCCCCGGTGAGAACGCATCGACGGATGCCCGACGGATTCGTCACATTGTCGAATGGGGTATCGCCGCGATCGGCCCTTCCTCTCGAAAAAAGTTGACGATGCGCATACCGCCCCAGGTATTCAGATACCGGGCGGGGTAGCAATTCGCCCCAAATCCGCTCGAAAAAGCCGTGCCAGGACCCCGAAGAGCTCCGCATACCCCGTTTTGACCGCCCAATCGTATGTATTTGCCGCGCCCGGTGCGCTTTCTGGCTGGCAATAACTGACGATCGACCCGTTCTGCCGTCACCCCCGTCAGCCGCCACTCCCTACCCGGCACGGTACCCCCGCACGAGGGGGCACAGGCGGTACCACCGGCGGGGGAAACTGCCAGCGTCCGGCAACCCCCGCACGAGGGGGCGCAGGCTGTACCACCGGCGGGGGCAACTGCCAGCGTCCGGCACCCCCCGCACGAGGGGGCACAGGCAGTATCACCGGCGGGGGCAACTGCCAGCGTCCGGCACGGTATCCCCGCACGAGGGGGCACAGGCAGCACCGCCGGGGAGCGGCCGTGGCGCAGAGCGTTGGGTGAGCGAACGGCTGACGCTGGCCCCCACCGCGCGGTGGGGGCCTCACCATTGCCGGGTCGCAGCCATACCCTACAAGAGAACCCCGCTGCCGCGGTGGCAGCGGGGTCTCCTTATGGTTGAGGGGGATGGCGCCATGCGTTCGCCTGCCGTGGACCTGGCTCGGGTACAGGTTCAACTGCGTGGAGTCTGCAAAGCCTTCCGCACCCGGCGCGGAAAGCTGCATGTGTTGGAGAACATCGACCTGCAGGTGAAGCGGGGCGAATTCATGTGCCTGCTGGGGCCGTCGGGCTGCGGCAAGTCCACCCTGCTGGGGATCATCGCCGGGCTGCTCAAGCCGGATGGCGGCGAAGTGCTGATGGAGGGCGAGCCGGTGACCGGCCCCGGTCCCGAGCGGGTCATGCTCTTCCCCGACGGGGCGCTCTACCCGTGGCTTACCGTTCAGGGCAACGTGGAGTTCGGGCTGCGGCTCCAATCGATCGACCCGGCGGCGGTGCGAGAGCGGGCGCTGGCGGCCCTGGAGCTGGTACGCCTCGGCAAGTTCGCCCAGGCGTCGGTCCATGAACTCTCCCCCAGCATGCGGCAGCGGGCGGCGATTGCCCGGGCGATCGCGATGCAGCCCAAGGTGCTGCTGATGGATGAACCCTTCGGCGCCCTGGACGCTCAGAGCCGCAACGTGATGCAGGAGGAGATGCAGCGCATCTGGGCGGAGACCGGGCGGACCGTCCTCTTCGTCACCCACAACGTGGCCGAAGCGGTTCGGCTGGGCGACCGGGTGGCGGTGCTCTCCTTCCTGCCGGCGACGATCAAGCGGGAGGTCACCATCAAGCACCCCAGGCCCCGGCTGATGGACGATCCACACCTGCTGGAGATCCGGACCTTCCTGGTGCGTGATCTGAAAGCCGACGTCAGGGCTGCGGTGCAGGAGGAACTGGGCGATGAGTAAGCGGCTTTACGGATTTCTGGCCCTGGTCGCCCTGCTGATCCTGTGGCAACTGCTGGCGGCGCCCTCGCCATGGCAGGTGGCGGTGACCCTGGGCCATATGCTCGTCGCCGGTCCCCTGCTGGTGGCCCTGGTTACCACGATTCTGCGGATGTTGGCGGGGTTCTGCCTCGCGGCCATACCGGGGCTGCTGCTGGGGCTGACCACCTCCCGGGGTGGGCTGCTGGCCGCACTGATCGGCTCCGCCGTCAAGTGGCTGCAGGTGCTGCCGGCCATCTGTTGGCTGCCGCTGGTCTGCCTGTGGCTGGGCCCCCACGAAGCGGCGCTGGTGCTCACCTGCGGCCTCGGCGGCCTTTTCGCGGTGACCGCCGCCACCAACTGGGCGATCCGAGCGGTGCCGGTTACTTATGCCCGAGCGGCCACCACCATGGGCGCCAGCAACTGGCAGGCCTTCAGCCGGGTGATGCTGCCGGCGGCACTGCCGGCGCTGATCTCAGGCCTGCGGCTGGGGTGGTCCTACGTATGGCGCACACTGCTGGCGGCCGAGTTGGTCTGCCGTATCGGCGGGCTCGGCCCCCTGCTGAACAGCGATGCGGCCCAGACCATCGCCGTGCTGCTGGTGCTGCTGATCGTCGGGGTGGTGGTCGACCGTTGGCTCTTCGGCCGGGCCGAGGGGCGACTGCGGCGCCAGTGGGGGATCGAGGCGGAATAAGGGAACAAATTGCGGTCGCCCTTCGTCCAATCCATCGGCAGATGCGCAGCAAAGAGCCCGCCTCCCATTGGGGAAGCGGGCTATTGGCGCCCGTTCAGCTATCGCCGGAACAACCTGGCCAGCAGATAGAGCCCGTAAATCACCAGAATCAGCGGCAGCAGCCGAACCGCCAGCGCCGCCCCGGCAAAGAGGGTGCGGAAGAGCAGGCCGGGCACGGCCACCAATCCGCAGACCAGCGCCAGGCCAAAACCCCACCGGCCAATGGCGCCGATGGTGGTGGCAACGGCGAGGACAAGCGCTGCCAGCAGGAAGAGCAGCCACATGGAAGCGACGGTCTTGACCACCAGGAAGAGGCCCAGAACAACCAGCACCAGCCCCAGGTATTTAGGCATCCCAATGCGCTCCTTGTATGAACCATTTCGTACTCATTGACGCGCAAACCCGACCGATAGGTTCGCAGTCTGGCCCAAGAAATGGGGGAATCGCCCTGCTCTATTTCTACCTGGCACGCAGCGGATACCTGCGTAACACCGTCTATCGCTGGTCCCACATGATCAACAACGTGGCATCGGCCCTGTTCGGCTACATATATGTCTCCCTCTGGCAGACCGTGACGCCGGTGGTGAACCATGGACCGGGCTACGATCGGGCGACGCTGGTCGCCTTTGCCGTGCTGGGCCAGTGCCTCTTCTGGATCACCATCCAGATGCCCCAGGGGTTGGGCATTCCCCAGAGTGTCCGCACCGGCGCCATTGCCATGGAGATGGCGCGCCCGGTCGACTACTTCGCTCTGGTGATCGCCCGGGAATGGGGCAACGTCGCCTATCAGGCCCTCTACCGGGCTCTGCCGGTGGGCCTCCTGCTGGGGCTGACGGTCGGCTTTCCCCGGCCCGCCTCCCTGGCCGCCTCGCTGCTCACACTGCCCAGCCTGGCGCTGGCCGCCTACGTAGGGTTGATGATGGTCTACCTCACCGGACTGACCAGCGTCTGGACCCTGGAAACCCGCTGGGCGACCTGGCTCTACGCCGCCCTCAGCAACCTGCTGGCCGGCAACTGGATTCCCGCCAACATGTTGCCCGGCTTTCTCGGGCGGGTGGCCCCCTACTCGCCCTTTGCGGTGCAAGGGTACTACCCCATTCGGATCTACCTGGGGCTCACCGGCCCCGACGGGCTCTGGGTGCAGTTGGCCTGGGCCGTGCTGCTGACGGCATACTGCCGGTGGCTGACCGCCCGGGCGGGGCACCATCTGGTCGTGCAGGGAGGGTAGCCACATGCGGCTCTATTTTCGTCTGCTGGCGGCCGCCCTGCGCGCCCGCATGCAGTACAAGTTCGACTTCGTGCTCTCGGCGGTCCTTTACGGGATGGGCACCGCCCTGGATTTTCTCTTCGTCGCCACGGTCCTTTACCATTACAAGGTGATCAGCGGCTGGAACCTTTACGAAGTGGCGCTGCTCTCCGGGGTGGCCACCTCTGCGTTTGGCATCTACCGGGTCTTTGCCGCCGAGATCGACCACTTCGACCGCTACCTGATCCATGGCGAATTCGATTCCGTGCTGATTCGGCCCTGGCCCACGCTGGCCACGGTGATCGCCCACGACTTCGACCTGGGCCGCATTGGCGCCCTGGCCCAGGGGCTCCTGGTGCTGGGGATCGGCCTGGTCGGCGTGCTGCGGCAAGGGGCGCCGGCCTGGGTGGCGGGGTACATCTTCCTCCTGCCGCTGGCCGGGGCCTGCGTCCTGACAGCCCTGGCTGTTGCCTCGGCCGCCGCCGGCTTCTGGCTGACTCGGGTCGGCGAACTGCTCACCTTCACGATCTCGGCGCCCACCGCTGCCGGGCAGTATCCGGCCGATATCTTCCCCCGGTGGCTGCGGGAGCTCCTCACCTTCGTGCTGCCGGTGACCACCTTCACCTATCTGCCGCTGCGGGCGGCGCTGGGGAAGGGCGGAAGCCTTTCGCTCCTGCTGCTGCCCTTCCTGGTCGCCCCGGTTGCGCTCTACCTCAGCACCCGCTTCTGGGGGTGGGGGGAGCGCCACTACCAGTCCACCGGCAGCTAAGGCGGAGATAGAGATGGGACGCTGCCCACGGTGGGCAGCGTCCCTTTTGCACGGCGGCCTCGCTGCGGATCTGGATGATGTCTAAACTATTGATTATTTTTTACCCCACCGCCTTCCTCTATAGAGGCAACTAGGATATTATTGGTAAATATCCATAGTTCCCGCAGTCCGGGGATCGAAACGGGGGGGTACCCATGCTCAGGCGGCGTCGGATACCGATTCGGCTGAAGCTGATGATCGGCTTTTGTGCCGTACTCATACTGACGGGGTTGGTCGGCTACTTGGGGTATTACACGATTAACGGGATGCAGGGCAGCCTCTCGACCGTGGAACGGCGGTATGAACTGGCGAAGGGCGCGACCCAGATCCAGGCCGACCTGTACCGCGAAGAGGTCGGCGTGCGCGAGGCGCTGAACGGCAGTGATACGGCGGCCACCGATTTCGACACGGCGAGCAAGCAGGTGAACGACACCCTGGACAGGTTGACGGGCCTCTCCAAAGTGGCCAGTCATCAGGCC
>JBLNEM010000307.1:0-3555 GCA_050262655.1 Mycobacterium leprae
ATCCCATCCGCGCATAGACTGGACAACAATATAGTTCCTGGCGATGAAGGGAAGAGTAGTCAGCAGTAGCCACCTGGAGAGAGCCGGGGGTAGGTGCAACCCGGTGGGGCCGCTCTGATGAATGCCATCCCTGAGTCGCAGCGGGAAAGCGTTATGCCCAACCGCTGCCGGATGCGCCCCGTTATCGCGCTGCAAGCCGCCGCTGCCGGACTGTCGGCGCGGTGGAAATCAGGGTGGTACCACGAGCCATCGTCCCTGTCCGGGGACGGTGGCTTTTTCTATTCTCACCACAAGGGGGAGCAACCGATGGAGAATGCCAAGCGGATGGAGATCCTCAGTCTGATCGAGCGTGACGCCCGCCTGAAACCGGAGCAGATTGCCACCATGATCGGCGAGACGCCCGAAGCGGTGGCCGCTGTCATCCACGAGTTGGAGGCCGCCCATGCGATCCTGCAGTATACGGCTGTGGTCGACTGGGACCGGGCCGGCGGGACACAGGTGACGGCGCTGATTGAGGTCAAGATCGCCCCTCAACGGGACACCGGGTTCGACCGGCTGGCAGAGCGCATCGCCCGCTTCCCGGAGGTCCGTTCGTGCTACCTGATGTCCGGCGCCTATGACCTGACCGTGGAGGTGCAGGCGGCGAACCTCCGGGAGGTGGCCCGGTTCGTCTCCGAGCGGTTGAGCACCATTGAAGGGGTTTCGGCGGCCGCCACCCACTTCGTGATGAAACGGTATAAGCATGACGGCATCCTCTACGAGTCCGGCGACGGCGACGAACGACTGGCGGTGACACCGTGAGAGAGTTTGTCAGCAAACAGATCGCGGCACTGCCGCCGTCCGGCATCCGGAAGTTCTTCGATCTGGTGACCGGCAGCAAGGATATCATCTCGCTGGGCGTCGGCGAACCGGACTTCGTTACGCCGTGGCATATCCGGGAGGCCGCCATCGACTCGCTGGAGCGGGGGCGCACCACCTACACCTCCAACTGGGGCCTGCTGGAGCTGCGTCGGGCGATCAGCGACCACCTGTACGACTGGCAGGGAATCCGGTACAACCCGGAAAGCGAAGTGCTGGTGACCGTCGGCGTCTCCGAAGGGATCGACCTGGTGATGCGGACCGTGCTGGAACCGGGCGACGAGGTGCTGGTGGTGGAGCCCTGCTTCGTCTCGTACGCCCCGGCGGCGATCCTCGCCGGCGGCACGGTGGTCCGGGTCCCCACCCGGCTCGAAGACGAGTTCAAGCTGACCCCGGCGCTATTGCGCAGCTGCATCACGCCCCGGACCAAGGTGCTGATGATGGGCTTCCCCGGCAATCCCACAGGCGCCGTCATGACCGAGGCGGAACTGGCGGCAGTGGCCGAGGTGGTGCGGGAGCATGACCTGCTGGTCGTGACCGACGAGATCTACGGCGATCTGACCTACGAGGACACACACCGCTCCATCGCCGCCCTGCCTGGCATGCAGGAGCGCACGGTGCTGCTGAATGGCTTCTCCAAGGCCCACGCCATGACCGGCTGGCGCATCGGCTACGCCTGCGGCCCGGCGGCGATTATTGGGCAGATGATGAAGATCCACCAGTACACGATCATGTGCCCGCCGATCATGGGCCAGATTGCAGCGATCGAAGCGCTGACCCACGGTGCGGCGGAACGGGACAAGATGGTGGCCGAGTACAACCGCCGTCGCCGCCTGATGGTGAATGGCTTCCGGCAGATGGGGCTGCCCTGCTTCGAGCCCAAGGGGGCGTTCTACATCTTCCCGTCCATCGCTCCCACCGGCATGACCGATGAGGAGTTCGCCCTGCGGCTGCTGGAGGAGGAGAAGGTAGCCGTGGTGCCCGGGGGCGCATTCGGCGAAAGCGGCCGGGGGCACATTCGCTGCTCCTACGCCGCCGCCATGGAGAACCTGGCAGAGGCGCTGAAGCGGATGGAGCGTTTTGTCGCACGGCATGTGGGTTAACGAGAGCCCGTCTCTTCATTGCGAGGAGACGGGCTCTCTGTTAGGCGGCTCCCTATGACCCCGATGCTAGACTCCCAATACGGCTGCGGCGTTGTAAGCATACCCGATGCAGACGGCGCCGACCCACAACGTGCCCACCACCAGGGCGATGATCCGCCACCGGGCGATCGAGAGGGCCCCAATGATGGCGCCGAGGGAAGTGCCGGCGCCGGTGATCAGGAACGCCATGCTGGCGCCCGGGCTCATCCCGGCATCCAGCAGCGAGCGCACCAGCGGCAGGGAAGCGTCGGAGTTGATATAGAGCGGGAGCCCCAGCGTCGCGGCCAGCGGCACGCCATAAACATGGCCGTTGCCGAAGAGGCTGCCCACCCACGATTGCGGGATCAGCCCGTTCAAGAGGTAGCCGATGAAGGCGAAGCTGAGGAAGAAGAGCAGCAGGCGGCGGCCATTCAACCAGAGCTCACGGGCGAACAGGGGCAGGTCAAAGCGGGTCCGGGGGGCGGAGCCAGCCATCGACGGCTGGGCGGCGGGCTCGGAGGGGACGGTCTGAATCCGGGCCTGGTTGCGGAGCCATCCCCGCTGCTCGGCGAGGTAGGCCAGCAGTCCCCCCAGCAGGCCGAGGAGAACCGAAGCAACGAAATAGGTCAGCGCAAACGACCAGCCGAACAGGCCCGCACTATAGAACAGTTCCTCCGGCGAGGTCAGCGGCGAGGCGACCATGAAGGCCACGATCGGCGCCCATGAGATCAGGCTGGACATCATGCCCAGTACGACCGCCGTTGTGCCGCACGAGCAGAATGGGGTGGTTACAGCCGCAATGGTGGCCCCTACCACACCGGCGCCCTGATGCCGCCGTAGGAACGCCGCTACCTTCTGCTGGTCGACGCCGACCTTCACGACCGTGGCCACCAGAATGCTCAGCAGCAGCAGGGGCCAGTTATGGGCGAGCGTCTCCAGGACCTTCATGAGTGCAGTCACAACCGTCGTTTCAAGGAATGTCATCGTCGGAATCCTCCTCTCGATCCATACCGGCGTCGTCGGTCTTCTGCACTCATGATACTACAACTTTTTTTGAAGTGTCAACGAGGGATTACAACTTTTTTTGTAGAGTTATCCGTGGTATACTGAGGGCAGGTGATGACATTGAACACGATCGATCGTATAGCCCTTGCCCTCAGTGACCCGATCCGGCTCCAGGTACTGGACCTGATTGCCGCGGGGCGGATGGCGGAGTGCTGCTCGCCTTCGAGTGCAGACGCACCCGCCGGCGTTTGTGCCTGCGACATTCAGCCCCAGCTGTCGATCGCACCGACGAAGCTGGCCTACCATCTGAAGATCCTGCGGGAGGCCGGACTGATCACGGAGATGAAGCGGGGTCGCTGGGTTTATTACAATCTGGACCTCTCCACACTGACCGATTTCGTGGGAGCCCTTCAGTCCCGGTTTGCCCCCGGCGACCGGCCCTCGTGCGGTGGGTGCTGCTAAATATACAAACAGTAGAAAGACCGGTGCAATCGATGAACATCCTTACAGCAGAGAACGTCGCAAAAACTTACGGCGATAAGCAGCTCTTCGATCAGCTCACGGTCGGTAT
>JBLNEM010000308.1:0-18085 GCA_050262655.1 Mycobacterium leprae
CGTCAAAGAGTCCGAGCATGGTGCGGGAGATGGTCTCGGGGTTGAAGCCGAACAGGTCGTGGTTCCCCGGGATGGCATAGACCGGGCAGGGCGCCTCTGCCAGCACCCGGAGGTACTCCAACGCCACGGCAGGAGCCACATCCGGACGGTCGAACAGGTCACCGCCGTGCAGAATGGCGGTGACCTGATGCGTTTTGGCCAGGCCTACAACTTCCCGGAGTTTGGCCAGGAGCGTTGTGGGGAGATCGTCCAGGCGGCCCCGGGGCGTCGTGCCCCGCAGGTGCGTGTCGGTCACATAGAGGATTTTCACTGCGCTTCCTCCACTACTCAGTCTCCGCCGAGTCGGGCCGGCCACGGCCCCACCCCAGCCCGCTGCGGCGACGCAAGGAACTGCTCGTGCGTGCGGCCTCACCCTCCTGCTCGCCCTCGCCGGTGGGCCGCGCCTTGCGCAGCGAGTTCCCACTGCGCAGCGAACTGCCCTGCTTTGGCGGCTTCCGCTCGGGTCGGGGCAGGTCGGCCAGCAAGGGTCCCAGCACGGCGCTGATGGTCTCGAAGCCGTAGCCCCGCCGGGCCAGGAAGCTGGCGAGCCGCCGCTCGGCGGTGGTGCGGTCCACCTCGCCCATGCGGGAGAGCCGGGCGGCTGCCGCCTCACGGGCAGCACCGAAGGAATCGCTTTCGTCCCGCAGTTCGGCGATGGCCGCCTGCGCCACTTGCCGGTCCACGCCCTTGCGAATCAGGTCCTGCTGAAGCCGCTGGGGCCCGAAGGCCGGTTTGCTCCGTACGTAGCTGCGGGCGAACTCGCGGTCGTCCAGCCAGCCGCCACGGTCCAGGCGCGCCAGCACCGACTCGGCCACCTCCGGCGAGTAGCGGCTGGTCAGCTTGCGTTCCACCTCACGGCGGGCGCGGGCGGTGATCGAGAGCAGGAACAGGGCTTCATCCCAGGCCCGCTTCTCCTGGTCGAGCCGGTACGCGACAACCAGACGGGCGCCGTCCACCGGTTTGCCGGTCTTCAGGCCCGCCAGGATGATCGATTCCTCGTGCAGGCCCAGCACGAAGCGGCCGTCCACATAGATGGAGCGGCGCTTCGGCTCTTTCCGCTGGGGCTCCATGGCGGTCAGGGTGCCGGATACCGCCGCCAGTTCGTCCACATCGACCCGTGGGGTACGGGTGCGGGGGCCGTCTTCACCGGCCCCCGCAGGGTTACTCCTCGACGTCCTCTTCATCATCTTCGTCATGGGCGGCGGCGGTGCTCTTGTTCACAGTGGCACCGGACATGAGCCGCTCCTTGATCTTGCGCTCCACTTCGGCGGCAACTTCCGGATGCGCCTTCAGCCAATCGCGGGCGTTCTCCTTGCCCTGGCCGATGCGCTGGTCACCATAGGAGAACCAGGCGCCACTCTTGTTGATGATCGGCGGGTTCAGTTCGACGCCGATGTCTATCAGGCTGCCTTCCTTCGAGATGCCGATGCCGTACAGGATGTCGAACTCGGCCTGCTTGAAGGGCGGGGCCACCTTGTTCTTCACGACCTTGACCCGGGTACGGGAACCGACCACTTCCTGGCCATTCTTCAGCGCCTCGGTCTTGCGCACTTCGAGGCGAACCGAAGCATAGAACTTCAGGGCGCGGCCGCCAGGAGTGGTCTCCGGGTTGCCGAACATGACGCCCACTTTTTCACGAATCTGGTTGATGAAGATGCAGATGGTCTTCGACTTGGAGATGGCGCCCGTCAGCTTCCGCAGCGCCTGCGACATGAGGCGGGCCTGCAGACCCACGAAGGAGTCGCCCATTTCGCCTTCGATTTCCGCCCGGGGCACCAGGGCCGCCACCGAGTCGATGACGATCACATCGACTGCGCCGGAACGGACCAGGGTTTCGGTGATTTCCAGGGCCTGCTCGCCGGTGTCCGGCTGGCTGATCAGCAGGTTGTCGATATCGACGCCCAGATTCTTGGCGTAGACCGGATCCAACGCATGCTCGGCGTCGACGAACGCCGCCACGCCGCCGGTCCTCTGCGCTTCGGCGATGGCGTGCAGGGCCACGGTGGTCTTACCAGAAGACTCAGGGCCGTAGACTTCGACCACGCGGCCGCGGGGCAGACCGCCCACGCCGAGGGCGACATCAAGCGCCACGGAACCGGTGCCGATCACTTCAATGTTCAGCTTGGCGGCCTGCTCCCCGAGCTTCATGATGGAGCCCTTGCCAAACTGCTTCTCGATCTGGGCCAGGGCCATGTCAATAGCTTTCTGCTTACTGGCTTCCAATGCCATTCTTCTGCTTCCTCCCTATATGTGCGCCACCGAAACCTGTAAAGTTGTGTATGCCGCGAAGCCGCCGGGGCGATTGCCCTTCTGTACGGGTAGTCGCTACTCCGGTTGATTCTCCTCACCCGGCGATGGCTTTTCATCGCCCAAATTCACTTCAGCCAGGTGTGTGTAGATGGGGCCTCGGGGCGTTAACTCGCTTTTCATGAGGACGATTCGCTCCACCGGCCAACTGCCAAACTCCCGGGTGGCCGACTGGGCCAGCGCCTTCGGCAGCTCCGGGTTGATGCGGGCGCCTTCCCGCACCCGGCCGAGGGTAAGATGCGGCTGGAAGGGCCGGCGTTCACGGGGAAAGCCGCACTGCGCCAGTTCGGTCTCCACCGCGGCGGCGAGGGCGACCAACTCCGCCTTGCCGGAACCCAGCCCGGCCCAGAGCACCGATGGCTGTTCGACCGAGGGAAAGGCGCCCAGCCCCGCCACCTGGACGGTAAAACGCTTGAACCCCCTGACGGCCTGCTGTAGCCCCTCGGCCGCCTTCTGACCGGCCTCTTCCGGGATTTCGCCCAGGAATTTCAGCGTAATGTGCTGCTGATACACCGGGACCCATTTCACCGGGTCGGACGTTCCGGCGCTGCGGCGCAGGCCAATTTGTGCCGACTCCAACGATCGGCGCAAGGCCGGCGCAGTGACCTCGACGGCCACGAATGTGCGCAACCTGTCCTCCTCCTCTCCGGCTCCTTTCGATTCGACAAGCCGCTGCCTCATTCCTGCTAACTGAAGCAGAAAAAGAGAACAGATGTTCGAGCGAAGATGGTTGTAGCTTAACACGAAACTGCTCTATAATTGATTTGAGAGATATGTATATATGGTCAGATAACCGAGGGGATCACCGAATGGGGGCGGGGCCTTGGGCAAGCGGGTGAAGAGCACGGCAGGAAAGCTACATGGGACTCAGTTGGGCATCGCCCGCGCCGCACTAGATAGGCGCCTGCAACAGTATGCCCAAAGGGTGGAGCTCCTGACCAACCAGGTGCAGACGCTGACGGAGCAGTTGGCCCGGGCCGAAGGGCAGCGAGTCCGCCTGGAGACCGCCTACCATACGGTTGCCGTGCTGCGTGAGAAACTGGCCAAAGAGCGCTCTACCAACGCCGTCCTGGTGGCGCGGGTCATTCAGCATCAGCCGATTCTGCCCCCGCAGTACGCCAAAGAGGAACGGAAGCCGCAGGTGCGGTTCAAGAAGGAGCAGATATCGCCCGAGCTTCAGGCCGAGCATGAGGCCCTGCACGAGTTGATCGAGGTCTTCCACCGGGCTGAATCGGCCCGCAATCGGGCGGTATCGGGGCTGGCCATTCGCTCCATCCTGCCGGGCAGTCCAACACGGCCGAGTGCGGCCGCCGCCCAACAGGCAGCTGGACAGCAGTTGCCTGCGCCTCCCGGCAGCACTCGCAGTGCCGCTCCCGAGGCGCTCCCCCCTCTCGGCGACAAGTGGCATTACTTCGTGGTCGGCAAGCGAGTCGGAAAGGACCTGAAGAGCAGCGATGGCCGCGTCCTGGCCCGAGACGGCGAGGAGATCACGCCGGAGCTGCTGAAGACGGTCGGCGAGGCCGGTCTGACGGCCGACCTGCTCCTCCGCATGCGGCTGCCGTACCCGCAGGATGACGGATAAGATCGGAAAGCAAAGGCAGTTGCCGCCGGTTCGCCGGCCGCAACTGCCTTTCGTCTTGGCTCTGTTCCCCATTCCTGTGCTTGGAACGAGATCCAGCCGCCGATTCTGCAGAAGACTCGGGTACCGGTCACCATTCTCGGGTAGATGGGACATTGCCGCGGATTGCACGGATTACACGGATTTAGAGGCAAGAAGAACCAAGGGGCTCCGGCCGTTGTCCACTTTTCATCTGCGATGCTGGTGCGAAGCACCCTGTTGGTTCCACGGATTAGAACATGAAACAGCGTGGGCATGCGGCTCATGCGGTGCGGTTCCGCTAGAGGTCGCTCAACCGGGTGAACCACTCGGACTCCACCACAATCTGCTCCACCAGCGCCGTTTTCACACCCAGGTTGTGCTCCTTGAGCAGGGCACAAAGCTGGTCGCCATCGATCAGATCGATGGGCGGAGCGCCGTCCCGGCAGGCTTCCTTCCGGGCTTCGGCGCTGAAGACGCCAGTAGAGATCAAGAGCCCCTTATCTGCCCGCCCGACCATGGCCCCGCGGAAATCTCGGACCAGGGGCGAACCGACCCGACCCGAGTACCGCTTGCACTGGAATACCACCTGAAAGCTGAGCAGCGAGACTCGCAGGGTACCGATGCCGTCAATGCCTCCGTCGCCTGTGCGCCCAGTCACGGTCACCGATGTGAACCCGGCCTCCCGCAGCAGCCGCTGGCAGAGGAATTCGAACCCACTCGGCGGCATCCCCTTCAGCAAGGCCAGCAGCTCCGCCTTCCAGTCATCCAGCCCCACTCCGTCGCCGGACGGCACCTGGACCGCAGCAGGGCCCGCCCCACGGCGCAGAAGCGCCCCGGGCAGATCCGACACCTGATCCTGTGACAACCCTCTGCCGAATTCGGTAATGGCCCAGACGCCCCGACCGCTGTGCTGAAGGGCGCCGGCACGCGCCAGGTAACCCCTCGCCCGTCCGAGGCGGTAGGCCAGCAGCGTCCTGGGCCCCCCCGCCTGGAGCACACTCTGCTGCTCCTCCGAATAGGCCTGCTCCGCGATCACCCAATCGTCGATCTCCTGATTGGTGCCTGAACCCCCGAGTTCCTTGAGAGCCTGCAGGGTCGGCCAAAGCATCGAATCGTAGGAAGGCACCTCGACCTCACAGACAGTCTTCGCCATGCTATCCACCTACCACCCAATACTTCGCAAGGTCTCGTCGACGGGAGAATCAGCATCAGGATTCGCCGTTTTCCCGAAAATTCCTTCATCAACCGCCCCCCTCCGCCCCCCGCTAGGCCCGGCGGGTCCACCGCCGCCGCGGACCGCTGAGGTGTTCTGTCCCCGTCCGCCAGACGAAGCTGAGCGTCCCCGCAGCAGGCGGGCCTGTGATGGCGTTCGGCCCCCCGAGGAGACCCGAAGGGGCTCCGCAGGAAAAGGGGCCGTGGCGACACAGGCCCGACGGCGTAGGGAACTCCCACGTAGTACCCCTTGCAGGAACCTGCACACTCCCCCCCGAAGTGTACTGCAAATTGTTGCAGACAAGGGTGAGCAGATTGCTCAACGTGGTCATCATCGGGGCGGGGCAGGGCGGCTCTTCCTTACTGCGGGCCTTCGGGAAGATGGGGGCCCGCATCCGCGTGATTGGCGTGGCCGATCAGTCGGGCGACGCACCGGGCATCGCGCTGGCTCGGGAGATGGGCGTGCCGACCACCCTCGACTACACCGGTTTGGTCTGTCTGCCCGAAGTGGACATCATCGTTCAGGCGACGGGCGATCCCCGGCTGGACGCCGAGATCAAACGGCTGAAATGGCCCCGGGCGGTCATCATGGAAGGCGTGGCCATGAACCTGATCCTTTCCTTCGTCGAGGAGGATGAGAACCTGCTCCGCCAACTGGAGGTCAAGGAGCGGGAGCGGGACGTGATGCTGGACTCGACCCACGACGGCATGCTCGCCGTCAATGCCAAGGGGCTGGTCACCCTGTGCAACCGGGCGGCGGAACGGCTGATCGGGATCCGGCGGGACCAGGTGCTGGGCAAGCTGGCCGAAGAGGTGATCCCTAACACCCGGCTGCATCTGGTGCTCCGGACGGGGCAGGGGGAACTGAATCAGCAGCAGCGGGTCGGTACCACCACCACGGTCATCACGAACCGGGTGCCCGTCCGGGATCGGGACGGCAAGGTTCTCGGGGCGGTGGCCGTCTTCCGGGATATCACCGAGGTGAAGAACCTGGCCGACGAGATCGGTGGCCTGCGGGAGATGAAGGTGCTGCTGGAGGCCGTGATCAACGCCACCCAGGACGCAATCTCGGTGGTGGATGAGAACGGCTTCGGCCTCATGGTCAACCCCGCCTACACGAACCTGACCGGGCTGCACCCCGATCAGGTGGTGGGCAAGCCTGCCACGGTCGACATCGACTCGTCCCAGGAATCGGTACATCTTCAGGTGCTGCGCAACCGCCGGCCGGTGCGTTCCATCCCCATGAAGGTGGGGCCGCGCAAACGGGATGTGCTGGTCGACGCGGCGCCCATCATGGTCGATGGACAGCTGAAAGGTTCCGTGGGCGTCATTCACGACGTGTCGGACCTGACCCGGCTGTCGGAGGAACTGGAGAAACACAAGAAACTGGTCCGGCGGCTGACCTCCAAATACACTTTCGCCGAGATCGTGGCCGAGAGCTCTGTGATGAAGCAGGCGGTAGAGCAGGCGATGCGGGCGGCGGAAACCCCGGCGACGGTTCTGCTGCGGGGCGAAAGCGGCACCGGCAAGGAGTTGTTTGCGCACGCAATGCATAACGCCTCCAGCCGGCGCAACGGCCAGTTCATTCGGGTGAACTGTGCAGCCATCGCCGATACGCTGCTGGAGTCGGAGTTGTTTGGCTACGCGGACGGCGCCTTTACCGGCGCCCGCAAAGGCGGCAAGCACGGCCTCTTCGAAGAGGCCAATGGCGGTACGCTCTTCCTGGATGAGATCGGCGAGGTGTCGCTGAGCCTGCAGGCCAAGCTGCTGCGGGTGCTGCAGGAGAAGGAGATCGTGCGGGTCGGCGAGGCAAAGCCGGTGCCGGTCAACGTGCGAGTGATCACCGCCACCAACGCACCGCTGGAGGAACTGATCACCAAGGGCAAGTTCCGGGAGGATCTGTACTACCGGCTGAACGTGGTGCCCATTGTGATTCCGCCGCTGCGGCACCGGCGGGAGGACATTCCGATCCTGATTGGGCACCTGATCGACAAGTTCAACGCCGAGTATGGCCGCGCCGTGACCGGCATTGCACCGGCGGCCCTGGAGACCCTGATGGCCTATCCGTGGCCCGGCAACGTCCGGGAACTGGAGAATATCATCGGTCGGGCGATTATCGCGATGACCATGGCCGATACCGTGATCGAGTACCGCTTCCTGCCGCCCCTGGGTCCGGGACGCCAGAACACGCCACCTGTCGCAGGCGCCGCTCTCCCGACGCAGGGCCGGTCGTTGACCGATATCGTCGCGGCCGTGGAGCGGGAGGCCCTGGTCCGCACCCTGGAAGAGACGGGGGGCCACAAGGCTGAAGCCGCCCGGCGGCTGCAGGTCGCCCCGCGGACGCTCTACTACAAGCTGGAACGGTACGGGCTTCTGTAGGCCCTACATGTCTGCACATTTATGCAGGCAAGACTCTGCAGAGGTCTGCAAGTAATTGCAGACCTCTGCGGCGCGAACAGGCCTTTCTACGTTGGCACGGAAGTTGCATGAACGAAGTAGTGGGTCCGAATCGCTTACATACGGACGCAGTGTACGAAAGGGGGAAGTCCGGCTACCAACCGGACGCTTACATGGGCATTTTTGAACGGATGCAGAAAGACGGGCATGAGCAGGTCATCTTCAACTATGACAAGGCTACCGGGCTGAAGACGATCATCGCGATTCATGACACGACTCTGGGTCCTGCCCTCGGCGGATGTCGGATGTGGCCGTACGAGACCGAAGAGCAGGCGTTGGAAGATGCGCTCCGTCTCTCCAGGGGTATGACCTACAAATCCGCAGCCAGCGGCAACAACCATGGCGGCGGCAAGGCGGTCATCTGGGGCAACCCGCGTACCGACAAATCCGAGGAACTGTTCCGGGCCTTTGGCCGGTTTGTGCAGGGGCTGAATGGCCGCTTCATCACCGGTACCGACGTGGGGACCGAGAAGACCGACTTCGTCTGGTCCGCCATGGAGAGCCCCTATCTGGTGGCGCTGCCCGAAGAGTACGGCGGCAGCGGCGATTCCTCGATCATCACCGCCTTCGGCGCGTACAAGGGCATCAAGGCGGCGGCGGCCCACGTGTGGGGCGACGAGAGCCTGAAGGGCCGCAAGATTGCGATCCAGGGCGTGGGCAAGGTGGGCTACCACCTGGTGGAGCATCTGGTCGAAGAGGGCGCCATCATCACGATCTGCGACGTGGTGCCGGAGAACGTGAAGCGGGTGCAGGAGCGGTTCCAGGTCAATGTCGTGGCGCCCGAAGCGATTTACGATGTGGACTGCGACATCTTCTCGCCCAACGCATTGGGTGCGATCATCAACGATGAGACGATGAATCGGCTGCACTGCCGTATCGTGGCAGGCGCTGCCAACAACCAATTAAAGGAGACGCGTCACGGTGACGAGTTGCATCGGCGGGGCGTCCTCTATGCCCCGGACTATGTGATCAACGCTGGCGGCTTGATCCAGGTGGCCGATGAACTGATGGGCTACAACAAGGAACGGGCGTTCCGCAAGACTGCGGCGATCTACGACCTGCTGCGGCAGATCTTCGCCATCAGCCAGGCCGAAGGGATCCCGACCTATCAGGCGGCGGACCGCCTGGCCGAGCGGCGGATCGCCAAGGTTGCCAGCCTGAAGCGGATTTACACGCCGGAATAAGGCGGGTGGGTGCCTTGCCTGAGTCTGCTACTGCTGAACGCATCCTGGTGGTAGACCCAGTGGCCACGGCAACGCACGTGGCGGTCTTCGACGGTGAGGGCCTGGTGGTGGCGGAGACGCTTACGCACAGGCCGGAGGAGTTGGCCGCCTGTGACCGGATCTGGGACCAGTTCCTGATGCGCAAGGATCGGGTGGCCGCCTTCTTGGCATGCCACGACCTGCCCTTGGACTCGCTTTCGGCCGTGGTGGGGTGCGGCGGGCTGCTGAAGCCAGTGCCCGCCGGCACCTACCGGATCGGGGCCGCCATGCTGGAGGATCTCCGGCATGCGACGGCGGGCGAAGATGCCGCCAACCTGGGGGCGATTCTGGCTTACGCCGTGGCCCACGCACTGGGGATCGATGCCTTCGTGGTCGACCCGCCGGCCGTTGGCGAACTGGACCCGGTGGCCCGGATCGGGGGTCTGCCGGAAATGCCCCGGACCTGCCTGACACATGCGTTGGGCATGCGGGCAGCCGGGCGTCGGGCCGCCGATGCGGTCGGAAAGCGGCACGAGGAGGCCCGCCTTGTGGTGGCTCATCTGGGGCTGGCGATCTCGGTGGCGGCCCTCAGGGGCGGGCGCATGACCGATGGCAACCGCCGGGCGGAGAGCGGCCCCTTCTCACCGGAGGGGGCAGGCACGCTGCCGGCGGGCGATCTGGTAAAGCTGTCGTTCAGCGGGAAGCATACCCAGCGGGAACTGCTCCGGCGACTGACCACGATGGGCGGCCTGGTGGCGCATCTGGGGACCCGTGACCGGATCGAAGTGGAACGACGCATTGCCCTGGGCGATCCTGTGGCCCAGGTGGTCTACAACGCCCTGGCCTATCAGGTGGCGCGGGAGATCGGTGCCATGGCCGTCGCCTTGCAGGGCGACATTGACGCCGTGGTGCTGACGGGGCCGCTGGCCCATTCCGCTCTGCTGGTGAGTTGGATCCAGGAACGGATTGCCTGGGTAGGGCCGGTGATGGTCTACCCGGGCGATGATGATCTGCGGGATCTGGCGGCCGGTTCTCTTAGGGTGTTGAGAGGGGAAGAGGAGGCTCTGGTTTACGCATGAAAGATTTCCATGAGCTATTGAAAGCAGCGCAGGCCAAAGCGGCCCGCAAAATGCCGGTCATGGCCATCGCACAGCCAGATGACCCGCACGTGTCCGAAGCGGTTCATGAAGCGGAGTCGCTGGGCCTGATCAAGGCCTTGCGGATTCAGCGGGATGACCCGATGGAGGCTGCTCGGGAGGCCGTCGCCGCCGTGCGCCGGGGCGAAGCCCAACTGCTGATGAAGGGCTTGCTGCAGACCGCCCAGATCATGAAGGCGGTCCTGAACCGGGACGAAGGACTGCGGACAGGCCGGGCGCTATCCCATGCCTGCGCGTTCGAGATTCTCGGTTGGCACAAGCTGCTCTTCATTACCGATGTGGCGCTGAACGTGGCGCCGGATCTGGAGCGCAAGGCCGATATCCTGCGGAACCAGGTGCTCATGGCGCAGGCCCTGGGCATCGAGCGGCCGAAGGTGGCCGCCCTGGCTGCGGTTGAAACGGTGAACCCGGACATGCCGGCGACCGTAGACGCCCGTGCCTTGCAGGAGATGGCCGAGCGGGGCGAGTTGGGCAACTGCGATGTGCAGGGCCCCCTGGCGCTGGACCTGGCCGTTTCGGCTGAGTCCGGCCGCACCAAGGGTGTCACCGGCCCGGTGGTCGGCGATGCCGATATTCTACTGGTGCCCAACATCGAATCGGGCAACGTGCTCTATAAGGGCCTCGTCTACTTTGCCCATGCCAAGCCGTGCGGCGTCATCATGGGCGCCAAGTGCCCGGTCGTACTGCTCTCCCGTGCCGACTCCGCTGATGCGAAACTCATGTCGATCGCCCTCGGCGTACTGACCGCCGAGTAGTGATACTGCTGAGCGCCCCCGCAAGCGCACAGCTAGGGTGTTATGTTCCCAGCCCCGTAACGAAGATGAGCGTCCCCGCAGCCGGCGGGCACTCTCACGAAGGAGGACCTTTTTCACATGGGTATCTTTGAGCAGATGGAGAAGTTTGGTCACGAGCAGCTGGTATTCTGCTACGACAAGGAGACCGGTCTGAAGGCGATCATCGGTGTCCACAACACCACCCTGGGCCCCTCTTTGGGCGGCACCCGCATGTGGAACTACGAGCGGGAAGAGGATGCGGTGACCGACGTGCTGCGCCTCTCTCGTGGCATGAGCTATAAGAACGCGGCCATGGGCCTCAACCTGGGCGGCGGCAAGGCCGTCATCTGGGGCAACGCCAAGACCGACAAGAGCGAGGAGCTCTTCCGGGCCTTCGGGCGGTTTGTCCAGTCCCTCGGCGGCCGCTATATTACCGCCGAAGACGTCAACACCAGCGTCGAAGACATGAACTACGTACTGATGGAGACCGAGCATGTGGGCGGCCGGGCCGAAGCCTCCGGCGACCCCTCGCCGGTCACCGCCTACGGCGTCTACATGGGCATCAAGGCTGCCGCCAAGTGGACCTGGGGCAACGAGTCCCTGAAGGGCCGCACCGTAGCGGTTCAGGGCGTCGGCAAAGTCGGCTACTCGCTCTGCAAGCACCTGCATGAGGAAGGCGCCAAGCTGATCGTCACCGACATCTCCACCGAGAACGTCGAGCGGGCCGTGAAGGATTTCGGCGCCCGGGCTGTCGGCGCGAACGAGATCTACGGCGTCGATTGCGACATCTACGCCCCGTGCGCCCTGGGCGCCACGGTGAATGACGAGACCATTGCGCAGCTCAAGTGCAAGATCGTCGCCGGCGCCGCCAACAACCAGCTGAAGGAGCTGCGCCACGGCGAGATGCTGAAGGAGCGCGGGATCCTGTACGCGCCTGACTTCGTCATCAACGGCGGCGGCGTGGTCAACGTGGCCGAGGAGTTCCACATGACCGGCTATGATCGGGAGCGCGCCCTGAAGCGGGTCGCCACCATCTACGACAAGCTGATCCGGGTCTTCACCATTGCCAAGGAGCGGAACATCACCACCGCGGTCGCAGCCGACATCATGGCTGAGGAGCGGATGAACAAGATCCATCAGATCAGCCGGATCTACACCGCCGAGTAAATTCACCCTGGTCTCCGGGGCCACTCTCATCAGAGTGGCCCCCGGTTTGTCCAGCAACGTCGGCCTGAGCAGCCGAGGAGAGGAAGTGGAGCATGGTCGAACAGCCCCGTCTGCTTGTGATTAACCCGGGTTCCACATCCACCAAGATTGCGGTGTTCGAGGCCGAGAAGGCCGTATTCACGGAGACGCTGCGCCACCAGGTGGAGGATTTGAGCCGGTTCAACCGGATCTATGACCAGTACCCCTTTCGGCGGGAGATCATCCTGAAGTGGTTGGAGTCGGTGGGGGTCGAGCCGGAGTCACTGGCGGCCGTGGTCGCCCGGGGTGGATTGCTTCGCCCGGTAGCCGGCGGCACGTACCAGGTGAACGCCCAGATGCTGAAGGACCTCGAAGAGGGGCTCCAGGGCCAGCACGCGTCGAACCTGGGGGCGCCCCTGGCTTACAACATCGCTGCGCCGCTGGGAATCCCGGCCTTCGTGGTCGACCCGGTGGTGGTGGATGAGTTGGAGCCGGTGGCCCGAGTCACCGGATTGCCGGAGCTGCCCAAGCGCAGCATCTTCCACGCCCTGAACCAGAAGGCGATCGCCCGTCGGGCGGCCCGCGATCTGGGTCACACCTATCAGGAGGTCAACCTGGTGGTGGTCCACATGGGCGGCGGCATCTCGGTGGGGGCGCATCAAAAGGGCCGGGTGATCGATGTCAATAACGCCCTGGACGGTGACGGGCCGATGGCTCCTGAACGGGCCGGCACCTTGGGGGCAGGGGACCTGGTCAAGCTCTGCTTCTCCGGGAAGTACACCCTGGCCGAGCTTCAGAAGCTGATCGTCGGCAAGGGCGGACTGGTGGCCCACCTGGGCACCAACGACGCCCGGCAGGTCGAGCAGATGATCGCCGAGGGCAACGCCCAGGCGGAACTGCTCTACCGGGCCATGGCCTACCAGGTAGCCAAGGAAGTGGGCCGTGCCGCCGTGGCGCTGCGCGGTCAGGTCGACCGGGTGGTGCTGACCGGTGGTCTCGCCTATTCGCCGCAGTTAACCGGCTGGATCAGCGAATACACGTCCTGGATCGCACCGACCGCGTTGTACCCCGGCGAAGATGAACTGCTGGCGCTGGCCGAGGGAGGCCTGCGCGTACTTCGGGGCGAAGAGGAACCACGGGAATACTAGCCAAAAGCCGTCCATCCGAGACGGCGAACAAAGGGGACGTGACCGTGGAGCGGATTCGCTCGGAAGAGATCTACAAGGGCCACGTATTTACCGTGCGCAAGGACACGTTGCGCCTGGCTGAGGGCAAGGAGCTGGCCCGTGACGTGGTGGTTCATCCCGGCGCCGTCGTGATCATGGCTGAGCAGGAGGGCAAGCTGCTCTTCGTCAGCCAGTACCGGCATCCAACGGGCGAGCAGATGCTGGAGTTGGTGGCGGGCACCCGTGAGCCGGGAGAAGAGCCCGAGATCACCGCCGGACGGGAACTGCAGGAAGAGGCCGGCTTCAAGGCCGGGCGGCTGGTGAAACTGGCCGAGTTCTTCAGTGCCCCGGGCTTCTGCACCGAACTGCTGCATCTGTACCTGGCCGAGGAGCTAACCCCCTCACGCCTGCCGGGCGATGAGGATGAAGAGATTGACGTTCAGTGGATCGACCGGGAGGAGGCCGTAAGGCTGGCTCTCGAGGGTGGTTTCCGCGACGCCAAGACTCTGGTGGGGGTGCTCCTCTATGCCCAACTTCGCTCTGCCCGCTGAAGGACTGAAGCCTCTCTATCTGGATCTGCACATTCACCTGGGCTGGGCCGGTGAGCCGGGCGGCGGCGTGAAGATCTCCGCTGCCCGTGATCTGACCCTGGCCAACATCTTGAAGGAGTGCCGGGAACGCAAGGGCATCGGCATGGTCGGCGTTATCGATTCGTCCACCAGCGGTGCGCTTGCCGACCTGGAGCAGCTGATGGCAGCAGGCACCGTGGCGGACCTGCCCGGCGGTGGGCTGACCTACGAGGGCGACGTCACGCTGATTCCCGGGGCTGAGGTGGAAGTGGCCCATGCCGCAAACGGCAAGGCGATCCACCTGCTCTGCTTCGTGCGGGGCAGCCGGGAACTGCGGGAGTTTGCCCAGTGGCAGCGCCAACGGGTACGGAATACTCACCTTTCCACCCAACGACACCATGACACGACTGCGTCGGATCTGGTCGCCTTTGTAAGCCAGTTGGGGGGCATTGTGATCCCGGCCCACATCTTCACGCCGTTCAAGGCGACCCTGGGGGCGGCAGCCGCCGTCGAAGAGGTGATCCCCCGGGAACTGTGGCCGCACGTACCGGCCGTGGAACTGGGGCTCTCGTCGGACACGGCGCTGGCCGACGAACTCCCGGAGCTCTCTCACTTCACCTATGTGACCGATTCCGATGCCCATTCGCTGGGCAAGATCGGGCGGGAGTACAACCTGCTCCACGTGGCCGAGCCCTCGTTCGACGAGCTGGTGAAGGCCCTGCGGAACCAGGAGGGACGCCGGGTGGCGGCCAACTACGGGCTGGACCCTCGGCTGGGGAAGTACCACCGCACCTACTGCCTGGACTGCGACACCCGGCTCGAGGGTGATCCGCCGGTGCTGGCCTGTCCCCGCAACCCGAATCACCGGCTGGTACTGGGCGTGCTGGATCGCATCCGGCACTACCAGGTGAAGCAGGCGGGGATGGGGCGGCTGGCGGTGGAGCGGCCGCCGTATGTCCACCAGATTCCGCTGCAGTTCGTCCCCGGGCTCGGCAAACGCACCCTGGAGCGTCTCCTGGCGGCGTTTGGCACCGAGATGGGTGTCCTGCATCAGGCGACGCCGGAGGCGCTGACCGAGGTGGTAGGGCCCAAACTGGCCGGCCTGATCGTGGGCGCCCGGGAAGGGAGTCTCCCGATCTCGGCGGGGGGCGGCGGGATTTACGGAAAGGTGCTGTCCGAGACATAATGCGCTCTTGATGCCGCATAGCCTTTGACGAAACGGATTCGGACAAAGGCAGGCGGTTGTAAGTGCAGCTGCTCGAACGGGCCCAACGTGGGTTGATGGCGTTTCGCCAGGAACACAGCGGGGCGCTCTACCTGTTGACTACGCTGTTCGTGATGGGTGTCATTTTCGGGGCCCTGGCGGTGCGAAGCCTCGACCCCGGGGACAAAGCCGAGTTGGTCAGCTATCTCGGCAACACGGCCCTGACGCTCCAGCACCCACCACAGGGGATTGGCGCCGCGGTGCTCAGGCAATCGCTGGTGGGCGACGCCAAGCTGCTCCTGCTCTTCTGGGTGCTGGGCATCTCGCTGGTCGGGGTGCTGGGCGTCATGCTGGTGACCTTCCTGCGGGGCCTGGTGACCGGCTTCGTGGTCGCCTTCCTGGCGGCCGAGATGGGGGTACCCGGCATTTTGCTGGCCCTGGTCGGCCATCTGCCGCAGAGCCTGATCGAGGTGCCGGCCCTGATTCTGGCCGGGGCCGCTTCCGTGGCGTTCTCGACGCAGGTGATTCGCTCCTGGCGGGAGCGGCGGCGGGTGCCCAACTTCTATCCCGCTCTGGGCTCGTACACCAGCATCCTGCTGCTCCTGGGCCTGGTGCTGGCGCTTTCCGCCGTGGTGGAGGGGTATCTCTCCCCTGGATTGGTCCGACTAGCGGCGTCCATGATACATCCGGCGTAGTGGCGGTCACGGAGGTTGTTTCGGGCCTATCACTTTTCGTGCTATTGTGACTGGTTCCGGCGGACTCTTGTCAGTGGTCGTTCAAAGTGTCATAATCCTCATGGCATCGGATTCCAATCATTCTGGTATGGGTTGACTTACTACGTTCATGGCCCCGACTCACCCCCCGCAAACAGGGGAGCCGGGGGCCTAACTGGAAGGAGCGGTTCAAATGATTATTGGTCTGCCAAAGGAGATTAAGGCGAACGAGAACCGTGTTGGCATGACTCCGGCGTTCGTTTCTGCCATGGTCAAGTCCGGGCATCAGGTCTTCGTCGAGAAGGAAGCCGGCAAGGGCAGCGGCTTTGACGATAGCGATTATGTGGCTGCCGGCGCGACGATCCTCCCGACCGCCGCGGAAGTCTGGAACAAGGCCGAGATGATCGTCAAGGTGAAGGAGCCTCTCGCTGCCGAGTACGGCTTCTTCCGTGAGGGTCAGATCCTGTTCACCTACTTCCACCTGGCTCCCGAACCCGAACTGACCCATGCCCTGATGGAGAAGAAGGTCATCGCCGTCGCTTACGAGACGGTTCAGCCCGCCGACGGCTCCCTGCCGCTGCTGACCCCGATGAGCGAGGTCGCCGGCCGCATGTCCGTCCAGATCGGCGCTCACTTCCTGGAGAAGGCCTTCGGTGGCCGTGGCGTTCTGCTGGGCGGCGTGCCTGGCGTTCAGCCGGCCGACGTGGTGATCATCGGTGGTGGCGTCGTCGGTACCAACGCGGCGAAGATGGCGATGGGCATGGGCGCCAACGTCACCATTATCGATAAGAACATCGACCGTCTCCGCTACCTGGATGACGTGTTCGGCGGCCGCCTGCAGACCCGTGCCTCCAACGAGTATGTGATCGCCTCGGCCGTGGCCAAGGCTGACCTGGTGGTCGGCGCCGTCCTGATCCCGGGCGCCCGTGCCCCGAAGCTGGTCACCACTGAAATGGTCAAGTCCATGAAGCCGGGTTCCGTCATCGTCGACGTCGCCATCGACCAGGGCGGCTCCATCGAGACGATCGACCGGGTCACCACCCACGCCAACCCGACCTACGAGAAGTTCGGCGTGATCCACTACTCCGTGGCCAACATGCCGGGCGCCGTGCCCCGCACCTCCACCATGGCGCTGACCAACGCCACTCTGCCTTACGCCCTGCAGCTGGCTAACAAGGGCTGGCGGCGTGCGCTGAAGGAGAACGAGGCTCTGGCCAAGGGCGCCAACGTGGTCGAAGGCAAGATCACCTACGCCGCCGTAGCCCAGGCCCACGGCCTCGAGTACACCCCGATCGAGCGGATCCTGGGGTAAGCCAACCCTGAGTGGTCATAAGAGCCCGAGGACCATAACGGTCCTCGGGCTCTTTTTTCGCCGGAGTGCAGGTGTCATAGAGCGGTAGCGGTCGTCATAAGGTGAAGCAGAAATCACCCGCTCTGGGGCGGTCCAACCGCCATCCCCTGCCTGGATACAGCCCCTGCCTGTTGTCATCCTCCGACGGCGCAAGAGGGAAACCTCCTTGTTCCGTAGAATTGACAAAAACGGCCAAGCCCAGCGCATAATTCGCCCCAGAATGAGAGAGAATTACTACCACAAAAGGCGCGAAGGGGATGCTGGATGAAAAAGCTGATCCATGAGTTCATCAACTACCTGAGCGTTGAGCGGGGCCTGGCTATGAATACGCTGGAATCCTATGGCAGGGATCTTCGGCAGTACTCGCAGTATCTGGAACAGGACGATGAAACCGACCTGGACTCCGTCACACGCGATAAGATTATTAACTACCTGATGTTCCTCCAGTCGCAGGGGAAGGCAACGGCGACCATCGCCCGTCGTCTGGCAGCGCTCAAAGCGTTCTATCAGTTCCTGGTCCGGGAGCACCGAATCAGTGCGGATCCCACGGCGAACCTCGAGTCGCCGAAGCTGGAGAAGCGGCTGCCGAAGGTGCTGACGGTGTCGGAAGTGGAGCGGCTGCTGGCCCAGCCCGACTCGTCGCAGCCCGCCTGTATCCGGGACCGTGCCATGTTGGAACTGCTCTATGCCACCGGTATTCGTGTCTCCGAGCTGGTCAACCTGAACGTAGCCGATGTGAACCTCGATATGGGGTACATAAAATGCTATGGTAAGGGCTCCAAGGAGCGGATTGTCCCACTGGGCTCGTTGGCGATTCAGTCCGTGCGCAGCTACCTGACGTCCGCCCGCGCACGGCTGGTCAAGGACCGGGATGAGGCCGCCTTGTTCGTCAATCATCACGGCCACCGGCTGACCCGCCAGGGCTTCTGGAAGATCGTCAAGAAGTACGCCGACGATGCCAAGATCGAGAAGGAGATCACGCCCCACACGCTGCGGCACTCCTTCGCCACGCACCTGCTGGAGAACGGCGCGGACCTGCGCTCGGTGCAGGAGATGCTGGGTCACGCCGACATCTCCACGACTCAGATCTACACGCACGTAACCAAGGGAAGGTTGAAGGAAGTCTACGCCCGGACGCATCCGCGGGCGT
>JBLNEM010000309.1:0-3000 GCA_050262655.1 Mycobacterium leprae
AAGGCGCCCAGCGAGATTCTGGCGATGCACTTCGGCGATTACAAACTCCAGATCCTGGACCGGGCCTATCACCGGCTCAAGACTACGGACCATGTCTCGCACTTCCGCCCCGCCATCCTCCAGCGCATCGACACCTGGCTGGCCGAGCCGCAGTGGCTCTCTGCCGCAGGGGCCGATGAGGTGCGCCGCGGCCGTTATGGCTCTCAGGACGAGGCCGAGGCCGCCCTCCTGGAGCAGTTGACCTTCATCCGCAACCACTACGAACAGATGGACGACCTGTTGGATGAGATCGATCGCCGCAATGCCAGCTACGCCAAGGCCTCGCTGGAGCAGGTCCGCTACCTCCTGAGCGGCAGCCAGGATGCCGCCGGTCAGTTGGCGGCGCTCCTCCAGTTCCTGGCGGGGCAGATGGAGGCCGGCATCCTGACCCCCGATGTGCCCTGGCCGGAACAGTGGGCCACCCTCTTTGCCCTCGACGCCCTCCAGACCATCGAGCCTGCCTCCCTCTTCACGCCCCGGTCGGAGCGCCGGAACCATAGCCCACAGCCGCTGGCCGTCACCAGCCTCACCGCCGCCGAACGGGAGGAGGCCAGACGGCGTCTGCGTCAACGACTGGCCACCCAACTCACCTACCGGAGCATCGATGATTATGTCCAGGCCCGGCTGGGCCAGCGCCAGGAGATCCGCGCCCGGGACCTGGGAATCGAATCCACCGCCGACTTCATCCGGCTGATCTATGTGGCCGCCTATGGCCGGAGCCGCCACGTCGGCTTTCGGACGGATTTGGACGGCGAGCGGGTGGAGAGTGCCGGTGGCAAATTCAACTTCAAGGACATCCGCATTCGTCGGAAATAGGAGGGCCCGCCGTGGACTGGGTGCAGCAGTATGAGACGCTTACCGCCCGGGAGCGGGAAGATTTCACCCGCATCCTGAACCGGCTGCTCACCAGCACCTTCCTGCTGAAGCAGCAGGAGGAGAGCCGCCGGGACTATTACTTCGTTGAACGGTACGAGCCGCTCCTGGCGGGATACCTGGCGCCGCTGGGCTGGAATCTGGTGGTCGACCGGGGATACGGCGTGGTGCAGGTGGTCAACCGGCAGGGCGGCAGCCGGCTGCAGCTGAAGCTCATGGACTCCGTCCTCCTGCTCCTCCTCCGGCTGCTCTACGAGGAGAAGCGCCAGGAACTCTCCCTGACCGCCGATCTCACCTGCCAGGTGCAGGAGCTGCACGACAAGGCGCTGGCTCTGCGCATCCGAAGCGGCGGCGTCATCGAGAAGCGCTACCTGCGGGAGGCGTTTGCCATCTTCCGGCGCTTCCACCTGGTCGAACTGATGGGCGCGGATGTGACAGACCCAAGCTGCCGGATCAAGCTGCTGCCCTCCCTGCTCTTCGCAGTGCGCCTCGAGGGCTTGGCCGAATTGCATGAGCGGCTGGATGCATACCGCGCTGGGGGGGACGAAAATGAAAGCGCTGACCGGGATCCAGTTGATTAACTGGCACTACTTTATCAACGAGCGCATCCGCCTCCAGGGATCGGCCCTTCTCACCGGGGACAACGGCTCCGGCAAGTCGACCATCTTCGACGCGATCCAGTACGCCCTCATCGCTGACCAGCGGAAAGTCCGCTTCAACGTCTCGGCCCACGACGAGACCAACCGCGACCTGAAAGGCTACCTGCGCTGCCGGACCGGCCAGGATGATCCCCAGGGGGGCGATGGTGAAGGATTCTTGCGCAGCGGCGACTTCACCAGCTATGTGGCGCTGGAGTTTCAGGACACCGCCCGCCAGGAGCAGTTCCTGCTGGGATTCGCCGTCGACACCTTTGCCGGCGAGCCGGACACCCCCCAGTTCTTCCGGGCTGGCGGCAAATTGGATGATCGCCTGTTCCTGACCGGCGACCGGCCCTACAGCGTCACCGAGTTCAAGGCTGTCCTGAAGGGACGGCGGGGCAGCGAAGTCTTCAGCACGGCGGCTGCCTACCGGACGGCACTGAAAGCGCAGCTGGGCCACCTGGATGACCGGTTCTTCACGCTCCTGGTCAAGGCGCTGGCCTTTCACCCCATCACCGATATTCGCAAGTTCGTCTATGATTACGTGCTGGATGAGCGCGAGGTCAAGATCGACGCCATGCTGGAGAATTTCCGCCAGTACCGGCAGTACGACACCCTGGTCCATCAGACCAAGGAGAAACTGGCCAGGCTGGAGGGGATCCTCCGAATCCACCAGGAGCGGGTGACGCTGGAAGCCACGGCGGCCATTCAGCAGTACGTCATTACCTTGGCCGAGCGGGAGGCCGTGCAGGCGGATCTGGATCGCCTGAAGAGCGAGCAGCAGCGTCTGCGCAGCGATTATGCGGCGGCCGATGCCGACCTGGCTCGTCTGCAGGCGGAAGAGCAACAACTGGAAGAGCAGCTCCGGGAACTCCAGGACGCCAGGGCCCGCAACGATGCCTACCTGGCGATCCAGGCGCTGGACCGGGAGTTGGCGGATCTGAACCAGCGGGCCGATCGCCTGCAGCGGGACGGCCTGCAACTGGCCGATGAGGCCCGCCATGCCGTCAGGGCGCTGCAAAGTGCGCGCCGGTTTCAAAGCGAGCACCCGGAGACCTTGCGCCTGACGGAAGAGCACCTGACGCTCCTGACGGATGGTGCAGAACGCCTGGCCCCTCTCGCCGGGGGCGATTTTTCGACCGAACCCGCCGACCTATCGGCGCTGGCGCCAGGACTGGAAGTGCTGAGCGACCACGTGGTCGGCCGGGAGACGGAGTTGCGGTCAGAGCAGCGGGCGCTGGAAGTGGAGAAGAAGGAGCTGGATGAGACGCTGTCGGCCCTGCGCAAGCGGCAGCGCCGCTATGACCGGCCGGTGGAGGCACTGCTCACCGCCATCATGGAAAAGCTGCCGGACGTGGCGCCCCGGCCGCTTTGCGAGTTGATCGAATTCCCCCACGAGGCCGGGCCGAAAGCGGGGGGAGGCTACCTGAACACCCAGCGCGTTGACCTC
>JBLNEM010000310.1:0-4189 GCA_050262655.1 Mycobacterium leprae
CACCGCCGCCCTCCTCGAAGGGGGTACCCATGACATAGACGTTACCGGGGACCTCGCCCAACACCTTGCTGAGGGCGATCCCGGCCGTGGCCGCCACGGTACCGATCAGGTTGTGGCCGCAACCATGACCGAGCCCGGGCAGTGCATCATACTCGGCCAGGAGGCAGATGGCCGGATGGTTTGCCATTCGCCCTGGAATGGATGCCCGGAAGGCACTGGGCAGATCAGCGACGCCACGCTCCACCGCCATGCCATGCCGTTCCAAGTAATTCGTCAGGGCGCCGGCCGAGCGGGGGGTATCCCACCCACACTCGGCGTATCCGTGGATTTCAGCTGCGAGGCTCTCGGCCTCGGGGCGCAGTTGATCGATCTCCGCGATCACCCGGGCTTTGAGTTCATTTACGTCTGGCATCGGTGCAGCGCTCCTTATATGGCATTTCGTTTCAAGCGTGGATCCATCATGTCCCGGAGTCCGTCGCCCAGGAGATTCAGGGCGATCACCGTCACCGTAATGGCCAATCCGCCGAAGGTGGAGATCCAGGGGGCGTTCTGAATATAGGGGCGTCCTGCGGCCACGATGCTGCCCCACGTGGGCTGTGTGGGATCACCCATCCCCAGGAAGCTCAGGCCCGCTTCGGTCAGAATGGCGCTGGCCACGGAGATGGTGGCCATCACGATGATGGGGGCTGTCACGTTGGGCAGGATGTGCCGGCGGATGATGTGCGGATCACGGGCGCCCAGGGCCAGTTCGGCCTGCACAAACTCCCGGTCCCGCACCGCAAAGACGGAGCCACGTACCAGGCGGGCATACTGGGGCACTCCGGCCACACCCACGGCGATGATCAGGTTCGTCAGGCTCTGACCCATCACCGCCATCAGCGCCATGGCCAGGAGCAGGAGCGGGAAGGCCAGCAGGACATCCATGAGCCCCATGAGCAGCCGGTCGACCCAGCCGCCGAAGTAGCCACTCAGCAACCCAATGGTGACACCCGCCACGGCAGCGATCGCCACCGCCGCGACCCCAACCATCAGTGAGACCCGAGAGCCCCAGATAATCTGGCTGAGGAGGTCATGGCCCACCTGGTCGGTGCCCAACCAGTGCGCCGCGCTGGGGGCCAGCATCCGCTGCCGCACGTTCACCACGTCCGGCCGCTGGGAAGCCAGCCACGGAGCCGCCGCGGCTACCACCAGGATCAGTGCGAACGAGACGGCCCCCACCACGGCCAGCCAGTTGCCCCGGAACAGGCGGAGAAGCCCGAGGCGGCGGCGGGAAACGGGTGCATCGTCCCTCGATGCGAGTGCCCGACCTTGGGCCAATTCGGACATGGGCTTCTTCCCCCTTAATCGTAGCGAATGCGTGGGTCAAGCAGGCCGTACGTCAGGTCGACCATCAGGTTGACCACCAGGATCAGTACGGCGAAGAAGGCAATGGTGCCCTGGATCTGCGGGTAGTCTCGTGCCTGCATGGCGCTCATCAGCACTCGGCCCAGTCCGGGTCGGACGAAGAGGGCTTCCATGATCACCGTGCCACCGAGCAGCCGCCCCATGTTCAGTCCTACCACGGTCACGACCGGGATCAGGGCGTTCTTCAGGGCGTGCCGGTAAATCACCCGCCGCTCGTGCAGGCCCTTGGCTTTGGCCGTCCGGACATAATCCAGCGCGAGCACTTCAAGCAGGGCGGATCGAGTCATGCGGGCGATTAGCCCCGCCTCTCCCGCCCCCAGGGTGAGAGCCGGCAGGATGAGATACTTCAGGTCCGCCAGGAAACCGCCCCGGCCAGCGCCGGTGATGGGCAGCCAGTGCAGGTTGACGGCGAACAAGATCAACAGCAGAATTCCGGTCCAGAACGACGGCATGGAGACACCCAGGAGGCTTGCCACCATGGCCACGTAATCGGCGCCCGAGTTCCGCCGTGTCGCCGCAATCACGCCCAACGGCAGCCCGATTAGCACGGCCACCAGGATGGCCGCAATCGCCAACTCCAGGCTGTAGGGAAAAGCCTCGAGAATGCGCTGCACGACCGGCTGCTTGGTTTGAATGGAGCGGCCGAAGTCACCCAGCACTGCGCCGCCAATGAAGTGGGCGTATTGCTGGTAGAGCGGGGCATTCAACCCCATCTGCTGTCGCAACTGCGCCAGGCTGTCCTTGGTGGCATACTCACCCAGAATCGCCTCGGCCGGATCGCCAGGCACCAGGTGCACCAACAGGAAGACGGTGGTCAGCACGCCCAGCAGAATCGGGATCGCCATCAGGAGGCGTTGTCGCACGTATTTACCCATGCCCGCTCCTCCTACTGTTTGATCGAGAGCGGGAAGACCCATGCGTCATAGTTTTGCAGTCCCTGCCAGCCCTGTACATACTTCCAGGCGGGATGCGACTGTTTGGACCACCAGAGGGGCAGGAAGGGCAAGTCAGTCATCGTCTTCTGCTGGATCTGGGCATAGATCGCGGCCCGCTTGGTGGGATCCATTTCCCGGGCGCCGGCATCGATCAGATCATCGGCTCCGCTGTAGTAGAAGGCGTTCAGCCCGGGTGGGAACGCACTGCTGTGGTAGAAGCTCTTGTAATAGACGTTGGGGTCGGACCGGCCGGCAGAGAAGTAGTCCATGGGCGGCTCGCCCTTGCCCAAAGTGGATACCCAGGTGCCCGCATCCACCATGTTGACCTTCAGGTTGACGCCGACCGCCTTCCAGTTGGCCAGCAATGTGTCCAGAACTTCTTTGGGGGCGGTGTTCAACCAGTACAGGGTGCTTTCGAAGCCAGCCGGATAACCGGCGTCGGCCAACATCTGCTTGGCCTTCTGCGGGTCGTAGTCGTAGTGGGGCACATTCTTCGTGAAACCGAAGAGGGCCGGCGTCAGTTCGCCGGTGGCCGGGGTGGCCATCCCCTTCAGCACCACATTGGCGATGGAATCGCGATCGATCGCCATATATAACGCACGACGGACCTGGGGGTTGTCAAAAGGCTTCATGCGGGTATTCAGCAAAATTCCCGATACGGAGTTCGATTCGATTTCGGCCAGGTTGATGCCGGCATTGCCGGCCAACTGTTCCCGCAGTGAGGGATTGCTCAGACCCATGGCAATGTCTACCTCGCCATTCTGTAGCGCCATCATCCGCACGTTTTCATCGGGGATGACGACGAAGTGGATGGTCTGAATGGCGGGTTTCCCCAGATAGAAGTCGTTGTTTGCCTTCAGAGTAATCTCCGTGTTCGGTACCCACTTCTCCAACTCGTAGGCGCCGGTGCCCACCGGATTACGGCCGTAGTCCTGGCCGTATTTGGTTACGGCCTCTTTCTTGGTGACCATGCCTTGTCGGAAGACAACCACGGAGTGAAGGAAGGCGGCATTCGGTGCCTTCAACTGGAAGACGACCGTACTGGTGTCGGGCGCCGTGACGCTGATCACGTCAGCCAACTCGGCCCGCCACCGGGAGCCACCCTTCGGATCGATGATGCGCTGGAAGCTGTCCACCACATCCTGTGCGGTCAGCTCACCGTAGCCCTTCTGCCATTTCACGCCTTTGCGCAGATGAAAGGTCCAGGTCTTGCCATCGGCTGATGTGTCCCAGGTCTCTGCCAAATCGGGCATGATCTCCAGGGTGCCAGGCTTGTACCGGACCAGGCCGCTGTAAATGTTGGTAGCCACAGCGAAGGTATAGGAATAGCTCATGGTAGCAGGGTCCATGGTATCGCCGTCACCGGGGATGGCAATCCGCAACTCGGTCTTGCTCGGAGCTTTAGGAGCGGCGGAGGCTACGCTGTCGCCCTCGTTCGCCTTTGTACTACATGCGCTCACGCCCAACGAGACCATCAGCAGAAGCGCAGCTACCAAACTACCACGTCGGCGCCAGGATTGAGGGTTCATACAACGTCTGCCTCCTTTTGGGGATAAAAAAATAAAGCCAACCGGGGCCGGAACAGGAGGCCGGGGCCAAGGCCGGATGTATACACCTCCCAGATCGTTCCCTGCCGACTGTATGCCGAATGTTAGTAGCAGGTATTAAATCTACTGATTTCCACCGATGATACTACTTTTCCCCCTGTATGACAGTAATGTTTTTCAAACAATATTTTAAACACAGATGGGCCCTGTCGATTTTGGCGCAGGCGGGGGCCCCGGACCCCCCGCGCCCCCAACAGTGACAAAATGTTGGAAACCCCCGGCCGAAAACCCCGCCAGACCCGG
>JBLNEM010000311.1:0-3609 GCA_050262655.1 Mycobacterium leprae
AGGCCCATGAATGTGGTCTGACCCTTCTTCACCGTCTGGTCCGCCGCTTCCAACCGACGATGGGTGTGACCGGAAAACCAGAGTTTCACCTGCGGGTTCTTCTCCAGCAGGGCATAAAGCTCCTTCGCCTTGTTGATCCCGCCAAACGCCTTCTCCCCCTGGCTGCCGCTGACCGTCTCGTTCAACGGCTGATGGGAGCAGACCACGGTGAACTTGTCCCGGTTCTCGCTCAGGACCCGCTCAAACCACTGCAACTGCGTGTCTGTAATCCAGCACCAATCCTTGTTGGTCGGCGCCGTTTTCCACTGCTCGTCCGCCAGCATCACATAATGGATGCCGCCGAAGACTGCACTGTTGTAAGGCTGCGTCAGACCAAAGGCCTCTTTGAAGCGTGCCAGGGAGATATCGTCGGTGGTCTTCATGTCATAGAATTCGTGGTTGCCGGTGGTGACCAGCAGTTGGCCCGGCCTGGCATGTTTGGCGGCAATGTCGCGGAATGCCTCCAACTCGACGGACTGTCCGTGGTCGCTGATGTCCCCGGTGACCAGCCAGAGGTCTGGTTTCACCGCATCCAGGTCAGCCATCGCACTCCTCAGCTTCCCGTTAATCGTGCCTGCCTCCGAGCTGTTGGCCGGCTGCAGGTGCACATCGGAGAGCAGTGCCACCCGATAGGGCTGTCCTGCCTCGGGTGTGGTCGGTGGTGCCCCGCCCCCGCCGGGGAGGGCCGCGCTGCTACCGTTCTTCCCCTTGGGGTTGAGGCTGATATGGGCACACCCCGCAGCCGCTGTCGCCAGTACGGTCCCCGCAACCTGCAGGAAACGTCTCCTGTCCATCTCCTCTTCCCCCTTTCCTTCGCACTATGAATAATTCTGGAAGAAACCGTCTTTCCCTGCCGCACAGCGGGTTACGGACCGCCTTTCACAAAGCAGGAAACTCCGTCCATGCCGCCGAAACATCTGCCTCCACCCACGCAGTAAAGGAGTAAGAGCAGATGCGCATCGGCCTCGACCTCGACGGCGTTGTCGTAAACTCCATCCCCTACTGGATTCGGGTCCTGAACCGGGAAGCAGGCACGAACTACGGCCCCGGAGATCTGCCCAGTTCCCATGGCACTCCCGCCATGGCATCCTGCAGCGATCGGCACGAGTTGGAGATGTTGATCGCCGCACCCCCGATGCCGGGAGCACCCGAAGCCTTATGCCGGCTCAGGGCGGCAGGCCACACACTGGTGGCGATCACACACCGCAACACCCGGTTGACGGCGATCACCCGGGCCTGGCTGGACTACTGGGGGCTGACAGTCGACCAGCTCCACTGTGTGGAGGGCGCTGCCAAGGCTCCGGTGGCGCATGCCGAGCGGGTTGATCTGTTTATCGAAGACTCACCGAAAAACGCGATCGGCCTGGCGGAAGCAGGCATTCCAGTCCTGCTCTTTGCTGCACCTTACAACCGTGAAGTGGCGCATCCCCTCATCCGCCACTGCGAGGGCTGGGATGGCGTTCTGGCGGAAGTAGAGTCGCAGGCCGCGGACTAGAGAGGCAAAAAGGAAACCCGGCACTCAGCATGAGGGCCGGGTTTTTGCTCATAGCAGAATCCACAGGGCTTCATAAGGACGCAGGCTCTCAGTTCCCTCCTGATACCCGTACCCTCGGAGGAAGGCATCCACATACCGCTCCTCCTTCAGGTTATGCCGAATGGTCCAGGCCCCCGCCGCCAGATCAACACGCCGGTCCGCATAGGCTCCGGCCGACCAGTCGATCACGCCCGCGATCTCGCCCTGATGGGCAATCACGTTCGGGAGGCAGTAATCGAGGTGGCTGAAGACGATTTGCGGTTCGACCGGCCGGAGCCACTGCTCCACCTGCGCCAACAGTTCCCGGGCATCCGCCCCGTGGAAACGGCCGGAGTGGTCCACTTTCGTTTGCGCCCACTGGTTAGATGCGGCCTTGGCCAGAGCCGCATCCAACCATTCTGTCGGTCGGGGCATTGGCGGCTGCCAGCCATGGATTCGGCGGAGCGCCCGGCCGAAATCCGTTACAATCCGCTCCCGGCGGGCCTCATCGGCGCCTTCCAGTTGATCCAGCAGATTTTCGCCTTCCACGCAGGTGAAGAGGAAAAGCTCGTCATCCCCCGCTGTCGCCCGTGCCAAAGGTTCGGGCACAAACGGCGCCATCGGGCGCAACGCTTCCAGCACCTCGCACTCTCGAGCCAGTTCGGCCGCCTTCTCCGGGGAGTGCCCGAGTTTCAGGACAAACCGGCCGTTTGCCGCCTCCAGCAGGAGGACCTCGTAGACCTGTCCTTGCCACGGACGTTTGACCGCCGTCACCTGGCCGGTAACGGCATGAATCGCCGGTAATGATAAGCTCTGTTCGTTCATCGATCATCCCTCCATGTCTACCTGAATATTACCACCTCAAGCGGGAAGAGCCCTGCAAAGAAGAGCGACCGGCGATCGATCGGGCAAGGAACAGCCAAACTACGACTGAGGGCGGGAGGTGCAAAGACCCATGCGTTTTGGCTACGCCTGCATCAGCACACTGATTCCGGACTCCTCACCGGCCAAGACGGTGACCGTCAAGCGGCTGGAGACCATCGCCGACCCAGATGCCCGCATCGAGATCTGCCGGCGGGTGGCACGAACGAACCTGCAGAATACCCGCCGACTCATTTTCCACAATGCAGCCAGCGGGCTGTTGCTCTACCGCATCACCCCACAACTGGTGCCCCTGGCCACTCACCCGATCATGGCCGGGTGGGACTGGGAGTCAGACCTGGCAGATGACTTTGCCGCGGTAGGTGAGGTGATGCGGGCCTTCGGCATGCGCATCAGTTCCCATCCCGGCCAGTACACCGTGCTCGGCAGTGCCCGGCCGGAAGTGGTGCGAGCCGCTGTCGCCGATCTCGAGTACCACGCCCGGCTGCATGAACGGTTGGACCACGGATCAGCCGGCCGGATCATCCTCCACGTGGGCGGCGCCCAGGGCGGCAAGGAAGCAGCCATGGAGCGGCTTGCCCAAAACCTGAGCCTGGTCTCCCCGTCGGTCCGCAAGCGATTGACGCTGGAAAACGACGACACCACGTACGGCACGGGTGAAGTGCTGCCGTTCTGCCAGCGCCTGGGCCTCCCCATGACCTTCGACATCCACCACCATCAGCTCAACCCGGCCGGCGCCGAACTGGAATCGGCACTCCCGGCGGTCCTGGCCACCTGGAGTGCCGATGAGCCCCCGAAGATGCACGTATCGAGCCCCCGTGATGCGCAGAACCCAAAGGCACATGCCGATTATGTCGATGCCCAGCAGTTCAGGACCTTCCTGGCTGTCGCCCACACCGTGGGGTTCGAGCCCTTCGACGTCATGGTAGAGGCCAAAATGAAAGATGCAGCCGCCATCAAACTGGCGGCTGACTTGGGTATCGCTCTGGCGGGACGGGTCATCGGCCCGGGGAACCAGATCGGGGCAATCGAATCGGCACTTCCTGCTCCGCCAACGCTGTAATCTCACGCTTGCGGAAGTACCGCAGCCAACGGAGCTGCCGTCGGGCCCCCAGAGGCTGCAGGGTGTCCTGGATCATCTGCAATGCCCGGGCTGCTTCCATCTCCCGAGTGGC
>JBLNEM010000312.1:0-13283 GCA_050262655.1 Mycobacterium leprae
CAGGTGACCGTGTCGCCGCTGTGCAGGAGCCGGGTGAGCTCCGTGCAGCGTTCGTCGTTCACCAGCAGGCAGGGGTCGGTGGCAGCGAGGGCCGCCAGCAGGTCGGCGTGACAGGGGCGGCTGGCTGCGGCGAGCACCCGCTTCAGGGTGACGGATCCAAAGAGCCGGACGCTGCCTTCCCACCGGACATAGGCGGTTCCGACCAACCCGAGGACGGTGACGCGGATCGTGGTTCGCTGGAAGAGGCTCATCCCGCGCTCTCCTCGGCATAGAGGGACTGGAGCGCCTCAGTCAGCCCCAGCTCCTTCAACTTGGCGGCGGAGGGTCGACCGTCCAGGAGGTCCCAATCCATCGCCTGGAAGTAGTCGGCCCGCAGGGCATCCATATCCAGGTGCACATGGGCGTTGGGGCCCTTGGCCGTTGGCTCCAGCAACCGCTTCGGCAGCTGGAAGTCGGCGGGCGTAAGGCCTTCCCGGACGTTGAAGCACTGGCGCAGGTTCTGGATGCGCTCGCCGGTCTGGAGCAGTTCGGCCTCGCTGACGGTCCAGCCGGTGCCGGCCTTCAGCATCTGCACATAGGGCAGGGCGCCGACGAACTGGGAGAACTGGCAGAGGCCCAGGTTGGTGCCGACCTGCCAGGCATTGCTGTGCTGGGCATGGAGCGGGCCCTTGCCGGTGTACTGATACCGCTTCACCGGGTACTGCGGCAGGTTCCCGAAGAGCGGGTGGGCGAAACCGGTCTCTACCATCGCCAGGGTGCCGGCGGTGTGGCGGCCGGGGGTCGGGTCGGCGACGTAGGTGGTGCCGTAGGAGGGCGTGGAGCGGGGGTCGTGCATGGGCAGTTCCTGGCCGCCCACGTGGACCGCCCACGCATCGGAGCCGTGGCCGAGCCGCTCGGCCGCACGCTTCACGCCGTCGGCCAGCAGGTCGCCCAGCGGGCCGCGGCGCTCGCCCATGATGTCGATCAGGTAGAGCATCGCTTCGGGGTTGCCCCAGCGCAGTTCGACGCCGTCGGTCATCTCCCGGGTGATCAGCCCGCGCTCGAAGGACTCAATCGCCCAGGCGACGGTGGCGCCGGCGCTGATCACATCCAGCCCGTAGCGGTTACAGCGTTCGTTCCCTTCGATCGCCGCTTCCAGGTCATCGCAGAGGATGTTGGAGCCCAGGGCGGCCAGTGCCTCATACTCGGGCCGGTGGCCTTCGGGCAGAGGGGTGTAGGGGCTCTTCTCCACGTGGATGATGGCGCCGCAGTGGAGCGGGCAGGCGCTGCAGCCGTACGACTTGGTGTTGTACTGGATGGCGTTGTGGTCGCTGAGCCGGGCAGCCCGCTGGTAGGGGAAGTCGGTCACGCCGGCGCCGGTCCAGTTGCGCACCGGGCTGTCGCCGCTCTGGGCGGAGAGGTCGGTGGTGGATGTGGTGCCCTGCTCGCCCCACAGCCGCAGAATGGTGCTGTTGCCGGCGGCGCCGCCGGGGAGGGCCACATGGCCGGCGAGTTTGGCCAACAGCGGCTGGACGTAGCGCATCAGCTTGTCCTGCCAGGGCTTGGGTGCGAGTGCGGCCCGAACCGGGTCGCTGATGAATCGGGCTGACTCCTTGAAGGCCTCCATATCGGCCTTGGGCGCGGGCAGGTGGGCCTTGCAGACCACGGCCTTCAACTGCTTGCTGCCCATGACGGCGCCGAGACCCGAACGGGCGGCGATGCGCCCCCGATCGTTGACGATGCCGCTGATCAGCGAAAGCCGTTCGCCCGACTGGCCGATGACTGCCGCCTGGCCGCCATGTTCTGCTTTCAGCAGCCGCTCGGCCTCCAGGGCATCCTTCCCCCAGAGGTGCGAGGCCGAGCGAATCTCCACCTCGCCGCGGTTCAGCCAGAGGTAGACCGGCTCACTGGCCTGACCGACGACGAAGAGAGCGTCATAACCGCTGCGCTTCAGTTCGGGACCGAAGTAGCCGCCGCAGTTGGCGTCACCCCAGCCGCCGGTGAGGGGCGACTTGCCTACCACCATGAAACGACCGCTGAAGGGGGTGCCGATGCCAGTGAGCAGACCGGGGATGAAGCCGAGGACGTTGTCTGGCCCCAGCGGATCGACGCCGGGCGCCATCCGGTCAAACAGAACCTTGATGCCCAGCCCGTAGCCGCCCAGGAAGCGGCGATAGGTCTCTTCGGGCAACTGCTCAGTCCACCAGCGGCGTTCAGTCAGGTCGACCCAGAGGATCTGGCCGGTATAGGCAGTGTTCAAGGGGTTGTACACCTCACAGAAGCTTGATTAGGTTCATAAGTACTATGGCCGGTAGGGTAATCCCTGCTGAGTCGGGGGCGGGGTGGGGAGTCCCGTACCGGTATGGGTCCGCGGCAGTCAAAAGAGTGATGCGGTCTGCGGCCGTGCAGGCTAATCATCAAGCGAATCGCACAGGAGGCCATACCATGGCGTTGGATATCAAGATCTACTCGGACTTCGTCTGACCGTTTTGCTATATCGGCGAGGGACTCGTCGACAAGTTGCGCCGTGACGCCGGATTGGCACTGAACGTGACCTGGCTGCCCTTTGAGCTTCATCCGGAGACCCCGGCGGAGGGGGTTCCGCTGGCGGAACTGTTCGGCGCCCGGGCCGCCCAGATCGAGGGGATGCACCGGCAGCTGCGGCACCGGGCGGAGGAACTGGGCCTGCCGATCGAACCGCCCAGCCGCATTTCGAACACGCACAAGGCGCAGTTGCTGGCGGAGTATGCGAAGGAGCATTACCCCGAGCGGTCGGCGGCGCTGCATCATGAGCTGTTCACCGCCTACTTCGTGCATGGGGAGAACATGGCCGAAGATGCCACCTTGCACCGGGCCTGTGAGCGGGCGGCGGTGCCGACCGAGGCCGTGGCCGCGGCGGTCGCCAGCCAGGAGTGTGAGGACCGAGTGGGGGTGGCGATGGCCGAGGCCCGCATGTTGGGGATCACCGGCGCACCGACCTTTATCATCAACGATCGCTACAAGATCGTGGGGGCGCAGCCGTACGACGTGCTGCTGGATGCATTCCAGCAGATCGCCGGCGAGGGGGCATAGCTTTCTGCCGCAAGGTATAGTGGACAACCGGGCGGATATAATGGAAATGGACGCCCGGTTGGTACCCGGACGCCCATGGAGTCAGCGGTCGCCTTCCCTGGTGTGGACATAGCGACCGGAGAGCTTGGGTACAGGTGTAGTTAGTTGGATGCTAGCAGGATCCTGAGGATGATCAGAGCCAGGATGATGAGCGTTGTCGGGCTCATCTCGATCGTGATCTTCATGGCTAGCCCCCTTCCCGGGACTGGCCCGCCTCGACTCTGTACCCATCGTAACGGAAACGCCTCGCAAAACCTGTCAGGGTTTGTCGAGGCGTTTCGCCTATTTCGCCTACAAGATTCGACAGACAGACGAAAAGAAACGGCACCGGCGCAGAGGATCGCCGGTGCCGCTTTGCTATGCACCTGCTCCGTACAGCCGTATGGCCAGTAGGACATACATGGCGTGGGACCAGGTGAGGGGTAAAACCCAGGCAGGGTCGCCGGTGACAGGATCGACCTGTTCGGCCAGGAGTCCGGTCCGGCTCCGTCGGGCCACGGCCCACTCCAGCAGGTGCAGGGCCTGGTGGTTGTTGCCCCGTTCGGCCTCGTACAGACCCAACCACAGGGTGCAGAGGATCCAGGGGTTGCCGCCGCGGTACTGGTCGCCTACATAGCGGCCGATGCCGCCGACCGGCTCCTGCCACAGGGCGGCGTTCACTTCCCGGGCGGTTTCGGCCATGACCGGATACGGAGCGGGAACCACCCGGAACGGTATGGCCAGGCCCAGGAGGGAGGCGTCGGGGGTGGGGTCGACATCCAGTTCATAGATCGGGTAACCCTTGGCGGTGGTCCGCTGCCGGACGGCCTTCCCTGCCGTCCGTGCGGCCTGATACTCATCCGCCGACAACTGGAGGAAGCGGCCCCGCATGAACCGGCCGTTGCGCACGCATTCCCGCAGAATGGCGACTTGCAGATCCTCGGCTTTCGCCTGATAGCGGGCGGCTGTCTTGTGGTCGCCGACGAGGGCGGCTATTTCACCGGCCGCCTCCAGCCCGGCGTAGACGGCGCCGGCTGAGTAGGTGAGTTCGGCCGTGCGCTCCTCCCAGAGGTCGACCGCCGGGAGTGGCAGCCCGGTCTCGGGGTCGAGGTCGGCCAGCAGCCACTCCGCTGCCCGCCGCACATTGGGCCAGACCGATTGGGCAAAGGCCACGCCGCCGTGCAGCCGGGCGTGCACGCCCATGCCGTACAGAATCGAGCCGGTCTCATCCACCTGAATGAGGCCCCAGGAGGGCGCCCAGCGACCATTGGTATAGTGGCGGTGCATCCACCAGCCCTCCGGCTCCTGCGCCTGGACAGCCCACTGGTAGAAGCGGGCGGCCAGGTCGTGGTAGCCGGCGACATCCATCGCCACCGTGATATAGGCGGCATCCCGTCCCCAGCAGTAGGCATAGCCGCCGCAGGATTCAAAGGCGGGGTCGAACTCCGGCGCGGCAATCACGGCGCCGGTCTGCTGGTCGGCCATCAGGGCGAAGACCAGGAGGGAGCGCCGGTAGAGTTCGGCGGTGCCGGCGGGGACTGTGGCGGCCAATGGGTGCGCCTGCTGCAGCCAGCTGCGCCAGAAGGCGCGGGTGTCGGCCAGCAGCGCCTCGCCGCCCGTGCGCCGGGCGAATTGCAGCGCGTCCCGCACGCCGGCCAGGGTCGTGCCGAGTCCCCAGAAGAGCGTCAACGTGACGCTCTGTGCGGGGGCCAGCTCGCCCAGGTTCCAGCTACCGGCGGCCGCCACGTCGCCATGCTTGATCGGGTTGCCCCAGAGGCTGCCCGCCGCAGCGGCGGCGCGGACCGAATCGGGGTCGCCCACGGCGAAGGTGTCCAGCGGCCTGTCCGCCCCGAGGGCCATATACGTGTCGCCCTGGTAGTGGATCAGGCTGTCGCTGGGTTCATCGAAGACCGCCGTGTTGTATAGTGGCTGCTCGTTCACCTGTACCCACTGGTAAAGCCCATAGGCCACCTGGATCGCGGCGGGGCCCCGATTGGTGATGGTGACCTGCCGCATCAGCAGGTCGCAGCCCGGCACGGGTTGGGTGGGCAGGACAGCATCCCGATAGTCAAGCAACAGGCCGGATGGCAGCCGGGCCGTGGTCGCCAGCACGTTTTGGTCGGGTTCGTAGGCCTGCGTGGACTCCCAGGCCGGGTCGTCCTGCCAGACGAAGGGTTTGCCGTCTACGGCGACGCCCCCCAGCAGTCGGGCCACGTGCTGGCCGCCGTCGACGTGAGGCCAGAAGAGCCGCTGAATCTCGGCATCGGCGGTCAGGGTGACCAGCATCCGCCCGTTGCCGAGGATGGCATCGATTAAGCAAGGTTTCTTGATCATACTACCCGTCCTTCGGGTTGGGGGGTGACCCCTACTTCCCCTTTAAGTAAATCGCACCGGTGCGGGGCGCCACATTCACCTGGAGCTTGCCCCCTGCGACCTTGGCCTCGGCGCCGGTGAGTGCATCTTTCAGCACCGTGCCGTCGGCCAGGCCGGACTCACCCAGCGAAATCGCATCGGTGAAGGGGTGCTCGGCGTCGTTGTTCAGCACCACCACAGCCGCGTCTTGCTCGTAGCTGCGGAAATAGGCGTAGTGCCACTGGCCGGAGATGAGCGGGGTGATCGTGCCGCGGCGGAAGGCGGGGTGGGCGGCGCGCAGCTGGTTCAGTTTGGTCACCAGCTCGCGGACATCGGTGTTCTGCTCCTTGCCCCAGGGGAAGTCATGCCGGTTGTCGGGGTCGTTGCCGCCCGGCATGGCAATCTCCGTGCCGTAGTAGAGGATCGGGATGTTCCGGTTGGTGAAGAGGAAGGTGAGGGCCAACTTCAACCGGCGAAGCTGGTCGTCGTGGGCGAGGGTTGCAAACCGGCTCATGTCGTGGTTGTCCAGGAAGCCGCCCATCTGGTAAGGGTCGATCATGTTGCGGCTTACGGCGTTCAGGGTGTTGGCCAGCGCGGTCATCGACCGGTCGTTGGCGAAGACGGCCCGGGCGGTGTCATCGGTGGGGAAGTCGAGCATGGCGGTGATGCCCGTCTTCTGGTAGGGGGCAAGCCGCATCGGGTTGCTGTCGTAGACTTCGCCGATCAGCCAGAAACCGGGTTTCGCCTTCTGCAGTTCCCCGGCGTACCAGGTGAAGAACTCCTCGGGGACGTGCCGGACGGTGTCCAGCCGGAAACCATCGGCGTCGGTCTTCTCGATCCAGAACTTGGAGTAGGAGAGGATGTAGTCGCGCACCGGCTGCTTCGTCTGGTCGAAGTCGGGCAGGTCGTAGATCCAGCCGTCCTGCACCTGCTTGGGGTCATTCCAGTTGGTGATCGTGGACTTCGGGTGGAACCAGTCCGGGTGCTCTGTCACCAGGGGGCTATATGGGCCGGTGTGATTGACCACCACATCGAAGATCACCTTGATCCCCTTGGCGTGGGCCTTGTCGACCAGTTCCTTGGCCTTGTCGATCGTACCGAAGTGCGGGTCGACCTGGAAGAAATCGATGGCGCCATAACCGTGGTAGTCGTTGCCGACATTCTTGACGATTGGCGTTAACCAGATCGCGGTGAAGCCCATCGACTTGATATAGTCCAGCTTATCGATGACGCCCTGCAGGTCGCCGCCGTGCCAGGCTTTGGGGTTGGCGAGGTTGACGCCCTGGTCGTTGCCAGGGTCGCCGTCATTGAACCGGTCGACCATGATGAAGTAGATCGACTCGTCCAGCCAGCCGTTCTGGGCTGCCTGGGGACTGACGACCGAAGCCGCCGGGCGGCTGCTGCATCCTTGTGCGAGGCTACCGATCAGCAGGGTCGCAGCCAGTGCGACCACTGCCCAACGCTTGTTCATGGGTGCTATTCCTCCAATTGGACGGCCAGCGGGATCGGGGCGAGGATCGCCGCACCGTGGGCCGGCAGTGCCAATGTGTGGCCGCTTAGCTTGCCGGCAATGAAGTGGCCGGCCAGCAGGTCTACCACCATCTCGTTTGCCGGCAGTTTGACGGAGAGCGGCCGCCCCGCCGTGTTGATCAGGACGTGGATGGTCGGATTCCCATGGGCCGGGCCCGTCACCGTGAGGGGCGTCGGGGTGCGCCGGAAGCCCAGGAGACCCGTGACGGGGTCGGCGGTGACACTCTCTCGGGCGCCGTCACTGAGCCAGGGGAAGGTGCGGCGGATCGCGATGAGCCGCCGGTAAATCGCCAGCATCGGCTGGTCCTGCTGCGTTGGGTCATCCCAGGGATAGCAGCGGCGGCAGTCGGGGTCGGGACCCCCTTCTAGGCCGACCTCATCGCCGTAGTAGATCATGGGCACCCCTTCGGCGGTCAGGAGGAGGACGGCAGCCTGTGCGGCCTTCTCCCGGCTCCCCAGGACGGTTCGGACCCGCGGGGTGTCATGGGAGCCCAGCAGGTTGACCAGCCCCCGGGTTACCTCGGCCGTCTGGGCGAAACGCAGGCGAGTGAGCGCCTGATCGTACTCCCGGGCGTCAAGCTGGCCACCCAGGAAGGCCAGGGTGGCATCCCGCCAGGGGTAGTTCATTACCGAGTCGTACTGGTCGCCCTGCAGCCATTCGGTGGGGTCATGCCAGATCTCGCCGAGGATGAAGGCGTCAGGCTTGGCGGCCTTCACCCGCCGACGGAAGGCCCGCCAGAAGCCGTGGTCGACCTCGTTGGCCACATCGAGGCGCCAGCCGTCGATATCGGCTTCGTTGATCCAGTACTCGGCCACCTGGAGCAGGTATTCGGCCAGCTCGGGGTTGGCCGTGTTCAACTTGGGCATCGAAGCGACTCCGTTGGCGAAGGTCTCGTAGTTGCACGCACTCGGCTTCACCGGGAAGGCATGCAGGTGGTAGAACCACTCCTTGTACTTGGAGCGGCGTCCCTTCCTGATCACATCGACAAAGGCGAACCAGTCCTTGCCACAATGGTTGAAGACCGCGTCTAACAAGAAGCGCATCCCTTGCTGGTGCGCCTCGGTTACCAGGGCCTTGAACTCGTCGTTGGTGCCAAAGCTGGGGTCGATGCGGTAGTAGTCGGTGGTGTCGTACTTGTGGTTGCTGGGCGACTGGAAGAGCGGCGTGGCATAAAGGCAGTTGACGCCGAGCCCTTTCAGGTACTCCAGCTTCTGCCGGATGCCGGCCAGGTCGCCGCCGGCCATCGACTGGCGATCGGGGAGCTGGCCCCAGGGCATGCAGCCCTCGGGGTCGTTGCGCTGATCACCGTTGCAGAAGCGGTCGGGGAAGATCTGGTAAAGCACGGCCTCCCGGATCCACGCGGGTTGGCTGAAGGCGTCGCCCTGGTGGATGTAGGCGTACTGGAAGTACATGTTCGGGGGACGGCGGGGGAAGATGCCGCACTCGGTGACCCAGGCGTAGCTGCCATCCTTGCCCTGAGCGCAGAGCAGGTAGCGGAGACGGCGGCTGGGCGCCGGCAGGGTGACTCCCCAGTATTCGTGGAGACCGTCCTCGCCCAGATACTGCATCGGCTCCGCCTGGTCGAGGTCGGTGGGCCAGTCATAGCGGTCGCCGTAGACGCAGGTGGCTGCCTCCAGGTCGCCCCGGGCCGCCTTCAGCACGACCCGCAGGTGGGCAGCGCCGATCGGGTAGACCCAGGGCTTCCGGCAGGCATGAAACAGGGCGGCCTGGAGCATGGGCATTCACTATCCTTTGACAGCCCCGCGGGTGAGGCCGGATTCCACGTACTTCTGGGCGAAGGCCCAGATGAGCGCCAGTGGAACGGAGGCCACGATGACGGCTGCCGAGAACTTGCCCCAGTTCGTGGTGAAGTTGTTCAGAATGAAGGTCCGCAGGCCCTGCGCCAGCATCATGTCGTTGGGGGCGCGCAGGATGGCGCTGCTGATGGTGAACTCGGAGTACACGGTCATGAACTGGAAGAGGAACATGACGGCCAGCATGGGCCGGGAGAGCGGCAGGATGATGCGGGCGAAGACTTGCCAGTCGGTGGCGCCGTCCACCCGCGCCGCTTCGTCCAACTCGCGGGGGAGGCCGTCCATGTAGCCCTTCACCAGCCAGATATTATAAGCGCTGGCACCCAGGAAGACGGCGGTCATGCCGACGAGGTTGGCAAGGTTGGTCTTGAACAGGACGAACTGAATGGCGGCCAGGGAGACGAAGTTCGGCATCATCTGGAGCAGCAGGAGGATCTTGATGCCGTTCTTGCGGCCCCAGAACCGGAGGCGGCTAAACGTATAGGCGGCGATGCCGGTGATCAGCACCTGCAGGAAGCCGGTGGCTATGCCTACAATCACGGTGTTCCGCACCCAGACCGGGAACTTGGTGACCGTGAAGATCTGTCGATAGTTATCCAGCGTGAACCGGGAGGGATCGGGGAAGAAGCCGGAGGTGTAGAAGACGTCGCCGCTCTGGAGCGAGGCCGTGACCACCGACCAGATCGGGATGAAGGTCAGCACGAGAATGCCCCAGATGATCAGCCGGGAGACCCATAGCTGGACGACCTCGAACCGGCGCATCCGCCGCTGAGGCCGGCGGGGTTGGAGTTTGGGTTGCTGTGCCATGCTAATCCTCCTCCTCCTTGAAGCCGCCGGTGATGCGCATGTTGACCAGGCTGAGGCCTGCCACGATCAAGAACAGGATCGTGGAGACCGCGGCTGCCAGACCATACCGGTTCAACTGGGCCGTCAGCTTGTAGCTGACCGAGACCAGAATGTCGGTGTAGCCGGCCTGGAAGGGCCCCGGGCGACCGGGTCCGCCACCGGTGAGCAGAAATGCCGTGCCGAAGTTGTTGAAGTTGAAGGCGAAGGAGCCGACCAGCAGCGGCGCCGTGAAGCGCAGCAGGAGGGGGAAGGTGACGCGCCAGAACTTGTGCCAGTTGGAGGCGCCGTCGATTTCAGCCACCTCGTACAGCTCGTACGGGATCGACTGGAGGGAGCCCAGGCAGAGCGTCATGAAGAAGGGGAAGCCGGTCCACAAGTTTACGATGATGACGGCCACTTTGGCCAGGTTCGGGCCTTGCAGCCAGTAAATCGGCGCCATGTGGAACATGGCCAGCATCCGGTTGATGGTGCCGTAGCTGCCGTTGAACTGTCCCTGCCAGGCCAGAGTTGCCAGCGTGCCGGGGATGGCCCAGGGAATGACCAGCAGCGCCCGGTACAGGCGGGACTCCCGCATGTTGGGGTTGTCGAGCAGAATGGCCACGAACATGCCAACGGCATACTGGATGGCCACGGAGATGGCGGCGTAGAGCAGCGTCCAGCCCGCGACGGGGAAGAACACCTTGGAGAGGCCGCCGGTGAACATCTCCACGTAGTTGGAGAGACCGGCGCTGTGGAAACCGTTCTTGAAGGTATAGAGGCTGGCATCGGTGAACGACAGGGCCAGGGTGAAGATCATCGGGAAGATGCTGAGAATGGCGATGGAGATCAGTGCCGGCGACAGGTAGAGGTACGGGGTCCATTTGTTGCGGCCCAGCGATGGCGCTGAACCGGCCTTTTTGGCACGCATCGGAGACCTCCTCCCGGGCGGAACGGTTTGGCTGATCAAGGGCAGGGAGAAAGGGGCGGGGCAATGATGCTCCGCCCCTTTGTCAGGAGGTCCTTATTTCATGGCGGCGACGGCGTCGTTGATCGTCTTGACGGCGTCACCAGCAGCGGCGTCGATGGTGCCCTTGTTCTGGGTGACCATCTCGAGCATCTTCTTGGCCGGCTCCCACACGGTGGACATGGCGGGGATGTTCGGCATCGGGATGCCGTTCAGCGAGCTCTGGCCGAATCCGGTGGCGATGGCGTTGGCCTTGACGTAATCGTTCTCCTGCCACTTCTTGGCGGCCGGATAGCGGGTACCGACCTGGAACAGGGTCTTCGGATCGTTCTCACGCATGTACTTGACCAGTTCCCAGGCCTCGGCCTGATGCTTCGAACCGGAGTTGACGAAGGCGGCGTACACGCCGATGAACGGGGTGAACGGCTTGCCATTGGGCAGGGTGGGCATCGGGGCTACGGCAGCCTTGATGCCGGCCTTCGAAATGTCGCCCATATCCCACGGGCCGGAGAGGTAGAGGGCGGTCTTGCCGGACAGGAAGTTGGACTTCGCGACGTCGCCGGTGATGTCCATCGGCATGAACTTGTATGTATTGACGAGGTCCTGGATCATCTTCAGGCCAGCCTTGGCGCCGTCAGAGGCGAGACCGACGTTCTTGGGATCGAGGGCGCCGCCGTTGTTCTTGAAGACATAACCGCCGTTACCACCGATGAAGCCGAAGGAGTGGTAGAAGTTGGTGACGTCATACGCGAAGCCGTTGGCCTGCGCGACCTTGATGAACTCGTCCCAGGTCTTGGGAGCGGTTTTCACCTTCGCCGTGTTGTAGATCAGGGCGATGGACTCGGTGCTGATCGGCCAGGCATACTGCTTGCCATCAAACGAAACGGCGTCGATGGCGACCTGCGGATAGTCGGCCTTGTTAAACACGGAGGCGGGGACTTCGGCCAGCAGGCCGGCCTTCTGGAAGGTGCCCAGGTTGTCGTGGGGCAGGCCGTACATGATGTCCGGGCCCTGACCGGCCTGAGCGGCGGTGGCGAAAGCCTGGAAGTCGCTGGTGTCAAAGAGGAACTCGACCTTGTTGCCGGTCTTCTCCGCCCATGCCTTGGCGAACGGGGTGATGGCGTCGACTTCCGCCTGGGTCAGGTGCGACCAAACCTTCAGGGTGACCGGTTCCTTCTTGGCGGGCTGGGTCGTGTTGGTGGGCTCGGGCTTCTTGCTGGTGCTGCAGCCGGCCAGCAGGGCCACCACAGTCACAGAGACCAGAATGCCTGCCATGATTTTACGAAGCATATGAGTCGTCTCCCTCCATGTGTGAAATAGATCTATAAAAGAGTCCATGGTTGGACTCGGGGCCACGGCGGGGGCGCAGCCGTTGCGCGCGGGGAATCGTCTGCGTCGATCCGGCTGTGCGTCGGGCGGCAAACGTTTGCTCTGGGGAGATTCGCTTCGTCATGCGTAAATCCTGCAACAAATCCTATCTGCAGCGATAATAATTTGCGTGTTTACCCTTATCAAGTTAGTTAATTAACGACAACCTTAATCAACGGCAAGAACTGTCGCCCATGGTTTTGTGCGGGCCGGTGGTTGTTGGCGAGGTGGTTTGGTGATCCAATCAGGGGGAGTGCGCAAGCCTTCCCCTGGTTGGTGCAAGCGTTTGCTCCGATCAGAGAATTGCGAGGGGGGATCCGTTGCAGTTCGTTCTGCTCTGTGAAGTTTCGGTAAGGGCCGGCGGCGGTGATGGCGGGTCAGGGTGGTAACTGATATAATTTAGATTTGGCTTGACTGACACCGAAGGAGGAGTATCATGAAGCGTTTGGCCACCCGCAGTCCGCTGCTGACGTACTTTGTGCTGGCATTTGCCATCTCGTGGATCGGCTGGGTTCCGATTGCTGCTTTGCACCTGAAGCTGGGGAGCCCTGTGGTGGTGTTGGCACCGTTTGCCTGTGGACCGACCATCGCCGGCATCGTTGTCAGCGGGCTGCTGGAGGGACGTAAGGGCATATCGGCGTTGCTGCGCCGGCTTGGAGCATGGCGCGTCGGCCTGCGCTGGTACATATTCATTCTGCTGAACCCGATCACGCTGCTGCTGGCCGGCGTGCTGCTGCGCTCCCTGGTTCAGCAACAACCGGTAAACTGGGCGTCTGCTCCGGCCGCAGCCTACTCGGGCGCAGCGGTGATCGGCATCGCACTCGCTGCCTTGGTGGCAGGGTTGTTGGGCGGCCCACTCAATGAAGAATTGGGCTGGCGGGGATTCGCCCTGCCGCACCTACAGGAGCGGTACAGCCCGTTCGGATCGAGCCTCTTGCTGGGTCTGGTGTGGAGCCTCTGGCACCTGCCGCTCTTCTATGTGGTGGGTATGTCCCAGTATGGGCACCCACTGCTGCCGTTTGTGGCAAGCGTTACGCTGACAACTTTCTTCCTGACCTGGGTGAACAACCGCACGGGCGGGAGCCTGCTGATGGCGGTTCTGTTTCACGACTTCTATAACGCCGTACCTTCCTTCTTCCCGGCAATGCCTTGGGACTGGTGGGTTATCGCCGTAACCACCGTAGCCGTGGTGGTGATGATTGGACTCAACCGAGCCGAATGGTTTCAGGTGGGATCCGGCCAAAGGCAACCGTTGTCCCAGGCGAGTTGATCCGCCGCCAAAAGCAGGGACCGCACCGTGTGGTGCGGTCCCTTGGATTGTACATAAACCCGGCCTGTGTCCGAGGCCGGGATTCGCTTG
>JBLNEM010000313.1:0-14094 GCA_050262655.1 Mycobacterium leprae
ACCCGGCGCCGGGGGCCACACCCCCCCGACGGCGTAGGTTACTCTCGCGAAGTCACCCCATGGAGAACAGTTCCTTCATCCGCTTCACGTTGCTGCGGCTCACGATGACCTCGGAGTGCTCCTTGTCCTTCATCTTCAGCAGGTAGGCGCCGTTGAAGTACGGGCTGATCTCTTTCACCTGGAAGATGTTGACCAGATAACTGCGGTGCGAGCGGAAGAACTGGTCGGGGGGCAGGCGGTCGGTCAACTCCTGCAGGGTGTGGCGGACGGTCAGGGTGTCGTGGTGGGTCTTCACGAAGACGTTGTAGCCTTCGGAGTAGATATAGACCACCTCGCCCAGCGGCAGAGGCATCTGTTTGTCCGCCTTCTCGGCCAGCAGAAACGAGAGGGGTGCCGGCCCACGCTGTTCCGGTGCGGGCTCGGGGCGCTCGAGATCGACCGGTTCCGGCCGCGGTGCCGGTCCCTGAAGTTCTCGCAACCGGCCGATGGTGTCGGCCAGGCGTTCAGGCTCGATGGGTTTCAGCAGGTAGTCTACGGCCCGCATGGCAAAGGCGGGGACGGCATAGTGCTCGTAGGCGGTTACGAAGACCACCTTCGGGGGAGACTCCTGGGCCTTCACCTGTCGGGCGAGGTCGACCCCATTCATGCCGGGCATCTGCACGTCCAGGAAGATCACGTCGTAATCCAGGGCCCCAATCAGCCGCAGTGCCTCCCGGGCGTTGGTTGCCTCGCCGATCACCTCGATATCCGGGAAGGCCGACAACTGAAACCGCAATTCCATGCGGGCAGGGTATTCGTCATCTACAATGAGTGCCTTGATCATCTCTGCCACCGCCTTCCGGTCAGTCGCCGGACTGTAAGTTAGCGCCAATGGGGATCCGGATGCGGACCGCCGTGCCGGAGCCGGCATGGCTGCGAATGCGCAGCCGGTATCGTTCACCGTAGAGGGAGACCAGGCGGTCATTCACGTTGGTCAGCCCCAATCCCATGTTGCTGCCAAAGCCCTCCTCCAGCACCCGCCGGAGCCGCTCCGGCTCCATGCCGACGCCGTTGTCGGCCACGAGCACGTGCATGTCGTCACCCACCCGGTGGACCCGCACCCCGATCTTCCCCCCCTCTTCGGCGGGGGCCAGGCCGTGGACTACCGCATTCTCCACCAGCGGCTGGAGCGTAAGGATCGGCACCTGCTCGCCGAACAGAGTGGGATCCACTTTCAGCTTCACCTCCAGCCGGGGTCCGAACCGGGCCTGCTCCAGCGAGAGGTAGGTGTTGATATACTCAATCTCGTCCTTCAGCGGAATGAAGTTGCCCTGGCGGGTGAGCGAGCGGCGGAAGAACTGCGCCAGCGCCGTCAACAACTCACGGGAGCGTTCGGGGTCGGTGCGGGAGAACAGAATGATGGTGTTGAGCACGTTGAACAGAAAGTGCGGCCGGATCTGCGCCTGCAATGCTTCCAGACGGGCCTTGGTCACCAACTGCCGGTGCCGATCGGCTTCGGCCAGTTCCATCTGCAGCCCAAGCACCGCCGCGATCCCCATGGCCAGTCGGACCACGGAGTTAGGCAGTGGCTGAGGCGAAGCCCGGTACAGCTTGAAGGTGCCCACCACTTTGCCCCGGTGCTTCAGTGGGGCGATCACCGCACTCTTCAGGGGGTGTGGACAGCCCTCTTCGTCGCAGGCGAGTACCGCCGGGTCGTTTACGATGGTGGTCTCACCGGTGTCCAGCACCGTTTTGGTGGCGCCGGTCAGAATCGGCCCGCCCTGATGGTGACTTCGACAGCCGATGCCGTGAAAACCCAGGATCCGGTTCTCGTCCGTGATCGCCACCGCATCCACGCCGGTGATCTTGTGGATGATCTCGCAGATCTTCTGCGCCGACTCGGCGTTCAGGCCCTGACGCAGATAGGGCAGGGTCTCATCGCCGATCAGCAGGGTGGTGTCGAAATTGGCGAGTGCGTCCATCGACTGAACCGGGAGGTCTTCGTCGTCCCCGGTCCGCCGCAGCAGGTAGGCCACCACCATCACCTGCGCCAACAGGAGGAGCGCAGCGGCCAACCGGGTATACCGGCCGTTCACCAGGAGCAGGAGGCAGGTCAGGGCCGCAGTGATCACGACAACGATGAAAAGCAGACGGCGGGTGGCAGCAGCCATGGCGCTCCATACCCCTCCCTGAATAAAGATAGGGCCGGCCCCACCCCTGGCGGGCGCGGGGCCGGCGTTCATGTTCTTGTTACCGATTCACGATCGCATAATTGGAGCGCTTCCCGGCCTTGTTGACGGCCACCACACCCCAGATGCCGGATGCATGGCGGTCTTCAAACCCCGGACGGTTCACCTCGCCCAGCAGTTGCCACTCATCGCCCGGGGTGCTGCGATAGTACACCTGGTACTTCACGACATCCGTTTCGTTGTTAGGCGACCAGTCGATGAAGGTGCCGCTGATCCGCGGCACGGCCATCGTATTCGCCGGCTCGTTGGGGGCGGCGCTGGCATCCCAGTCATGCATGAACAGGTCCCGGTAGTATTGCGTGAACGCCGGGGCGCCATCCACCTTGAGCGCCATCTCGCGCGCGTAGCGGAAGGAGTTCTCCGACCCGTTGATGCTGGAGATGACCGCCGATCCATCCACAATCAGCGACTTATTGTGGTAGGTGCGACCGATGCCGGAGCCCTCCATGTTGATCAGGCGGGCCTCCAGCGGCAGCTTCTCCCGAGTCGCCACGTCGTTCAGGTACTTCACCGCGTATTGATTATCCCGCAGGTTGTCGGCCTTCACACCCTTGTAATCCATGATCACCTTGACATTCACACCCCGCCGTGCGGCGGCGATGATCTCCTGGATATAGGGGTTCGGGTAGTTGTTCAGGTTCTGGGTGTCGGCGGCAGAGCCCCACCAGAGGTTGATATAGTTGGCGCTGATCAGCAGTTCCTGCTTGGCATTGTGCAGCAGCCCCAGGAAACCGTGCTCCCGGTCGAAGGTGTTGTCGGGGGAGAGAATGCGCGTAATGGTGGCAGGCCCCGCCACCGAGAGCGGCTGAGTCTTCACCGGGTCGTACGGGAAGCAGGGACCGGAAGTGTAATCGTCCGGCTTCAGCTGACGGTCCAGCTTCTCATCCCAGTGCCGCACCTCTTTGGCGCCGGAGCCGAAGTCGGCGTCCCAGATCTCCTTCACCATGCTGTAGACGTCTTTGTTCCCCTTGACGGCCATCACCCATTCGCGGTTGCCGCAGGTGGGGTTGGAGTTGTAGACGCTGTTGATCCAGTTGCCACTGGAGACCACGGTGGTGTCGTCGTCGAACAGGCCATACTTGCTGTGGACAGGGTTGTAGCGGGTTGACAGGTCGCCGTCCCACTTGTAGTAGTACAGCACATCGACGCCGCCCTTGACCAGGATCTCCTGAATCTGCTTGTCCGTTTCATAAATGTCGCCGCCACCGGGGTTGCGCTCCAGCCCGATCTGGACCTTCACGCCCCGCTTGACCGCATCGAGCAGATGATTGGTCAGCTCTTCACCGGTATACTGATAGCCGACCAGCCGAATCGACTTCTTGGCATGGTCGATCAGATCGAAGAGCATGGGCCCCGCATCGTCCGGGGCGGAGGCCGCCACCAGCGTCATGTTGCCGGTCACCGTCTTCACGGGGAAGTCGCTCTGCCCGGCGAAATAGACCCGGTCGGCGTTGGTCATGGTGCCACCCGACCAGGAATCGGCCTTCGTCCCGCTGGAGACCACGCCGTCATGCTTCAGCCGAGTGAACACCTGATTCTGCGTGGTGATCGGAAACGAATTGACGAACTGCACGGCGGGGCCGGTCCAGGGTGCCGGCGGAGAGGCAAGCTGACCGTAAACCAGGATATCCACCGTCTGCCCCGTCGAATCCAACAGGCGGACGGCGTCTCCCACATCCGACATGACCGGGGCCTTGCTGCCCTCCGGCACCTTCAGATCGGGCACGGCCTTGTCGGTGTCCTCGCCGTACTCGAAGTTGGGGGCGAAGTTCCAGTAGTCCTTGAAGTATTCCACGTTATCGGCCAGATAGATGATCTGCCCCGGCTGAAGCGTCAACTTCGGCAGCAGAACCTTGCCGGCATTGGTCTGGATCATCCACTGGTCGATGGTGTGCGCCGCCTTGCCGGCGTTCATGAAGGCAATGGCTTCGCCTTCGCCCGAATTCCCGTGTACGACCTTGCTGCTTCGCTTCGGGATGGGCAGCACCTGATATAGGCGAATATCGCTATCCGATGTGGGATCGGTTTTTTGCTGGGTGGTACAGGCCGCCAGGGAGGGCAGCAACAGGAAAACCACCATAGCAGTCGAAATAAAGCGGCGTAACATATCGTTACACTCCCTTAACCAATCAGAACTCAGACTGGTACCTATTCGATTTTCAGGCGCCAGTTGCCTGCCTGGAACGGGGTCAGAGTACATGGGAGGAGAAGAAACTTTTGGCGCTGATCGAACCACCTTATCAGTCCCCCACCGAAGTAGCCCCCGCTGTATTCCAAGTCCCTATTCCGATCCCCCTGCCGTTGCGTTACGTGAATGCCTACCTCTGTCTCGGCCAGGACGGCTGGACCTTGATCGACACAGGTTTCAACGATGATCTGGCCCATGCGGCATGGCCCCGAGCCTTTGCTGAACTGGGCATGCGGCCGCAGGATGTGCGGCGGATTCTGATCACTCACTACCACCCCGATCATAGCGGGGCCGCAGGCTGGCTGCAGCAGTGGACCGGCGCTCCCGTCTATCTGCATGAACCTGAAGTGTTGCAGCTGCACCGGCTCTGGGGGGCTGATCCGGTCGTCCCCTTCGACGAGATGGTCGCGTTTTTCGTCGCGGAAGGCATGACCGCCGATGTGGCCAGGGCCGTCGGGCAGTCGTACGTGGATCAGGGCGAGCTGGTGCAGCCGCTCCCGGAGTTGACCCCCCTGCCGACGGACTCCACCGTGCAGATCGGCAACAGCCCTTATCAGGTGCTCTGGCTGCCCGGACACACGGATGGCCTCTCCGTCTTCTGGAACCATGAGAACGGCCTGCTCTTCGCCGGCGACATGCTGCTGCACGGCATCACGCCCAACGTCAGCCTCTGGGCCCAGGGTCGCCCCAACCCACTGGCCGACTTTCTCTCCTCGTTGACTCGGCTGGAGTCGCTGGGGGCCAAGGTTGCCCTGCCAGGTCACCGCAAGCCGATCACCAACGTGGCGGGGCGGGCCCGGGAGATCAGGGAGCACCATGCCGAGCGGCTCAATGAGATGGAGCGGCTGGTCAGGGCCGGGGGCGCCGGCGGGCTGACCGCCTGGGAGCTCTGCCGCAGGGTTTTCCCGACTGACGAACTCACCAGCCATCAGATTGGGTTTGCCATGTCCGAGGCGCTGGCCCACCTGTCCTACCTGGTGCAGGCAGGCAGGCTCCAGCGGGTGGCGAACCGCTACGCCCGCACATAAAAGAGACCCCCGCCCTACCGGCGGGGGTTCGGCTATTCGGTGCGAGGGGCGGTCCGCCTGGCGACAGCAGCGGCCGACTGCTCATCGGCGTGGTAGCTGGAGCGAACCAGCGGCCCGGACTGCACGTGGGCAAAGCCCCGCTTCAGCCCTTCGTCCCGCAGATGCACAAACTCGGCCGGGGTGTAGAACTTCTCCACCGCCAGGTGCTCTCGAGTAGGCCGCAGGTACTGGCCGAAGGTGACAATGTCCACCCGGTTGGCCCGCAGATCGTCCATGGCCTCATACAGTTCTTCGACACTTTCGCCCAGGCCTACCATGATCGAAGACTTGGTGCTGATCTCGGGCTTCATGGCCTTCGCCCGCCGCAGCACTTCCAGCGAACGCTCGTACTTGGCCCGGGAACGGACCCGGTCGGAGAGGCGGCGAACGGTCTCGATGTTGTGGTTCAGCACGTCGGGCTCGGCGTCCATCACCAGTTGCAGGGCGGCCTCGTCCCCGCCGAAGTCGGAGATGAGCACCTCCACGCCGGTGCTGGGGCTCTTCCGGCGAATCGCCCGGATGGTCTCGGCGAAGATGGAAGCCCCGCCGTCGGCCAGGTCGTCCCGGGCCACCGAGGTTACCACCACATGGGCCAGATTCATGGCCACGCAGGCATCGGCCACCCGCTCGGGTTCAGCCTGGTCATGCCAGGTCGGGTGACCCGACTTGACCACGCAGAAACCGCAGTTCCGGGTGCAGACGTCGCCCAGAATCATGAAGGTGGCCGTGCGCCGGTTCCAGCAGTCGAAGATATTCGGGCAGTGGGCCTCTTCGCAGACGGTGTGCAGCTCCTTGCTGCGCATGATCTCCTTCAGGTCCTGGAAATCGTTGTTCGTGGCCAGGTTTATTTTGAGCCATTCAGGTTTCCGACTCACGTCGGCCTTGCTGCGGCTGGGCATTACGAGCACTTTGGCTTCATCGTCACGGTTCACTTCTGTCAAGTCGGTCACTTCCCGTCGAAAAGTGCAGGTGCGAGGAGGCAAAAAGCATCGTTTCCAGTCTACCCTGGGGAAGATGGGAAAGCAACAGAGAGCCGCAGGACTATCTGCCACTCATTCGCCGCTTCCTTACATTTTCACAACATAATAGAGGAAGCACCTATCGATGTGCCGAAATATGGGGGCATCAGCTACCCGGGGGGAAATGGCATGGAACGGACTCAGGAAGAGAAACTCATCGGAGGCCTCACGCATATTGCGGTCCTGTTCTCCTGGTGGGGGTTCATCGCGAACATCGTGCTCTACATCCTTTACCGGCCGAAGTCGCAGTTTGCGGCCCGGCATGTAAAGCAGGCGCTGGGGCTGCAGGTGGTTGTCCTCGTGATCGGCTACCTGCTGGCCACCCTGTTCGGGGTGAGCCTCCTGGGCATGGGCGTGGGAATGCATCTGGCAGGCGTCATTGGCTCCGTCGTGGTCGGCTTGCTGATCCTTGGCCTGTTCTGGATCGGTGCGCTGGTGCTGGTGATTTTGGGCGCGATCCATGGCTTCCAGGGGAAAGAGTACCGGCATCCCCTGATCGGTGCGTTCGTCGAGAAGCTGGCCGAATAGGCTGGGGCAAAAACAGGAGCCACCCGCAAGGGTGGCTCCTGGCGCGTGACCGGCGCTAGTATAGGTGGATCGTCTCCAGCGTGAACGCCTCAATGCGCTTCTTCACGGCTTGGAGGAAGCGGGCCGAAATCAAGCCATCCAGGATCCGGTGGTCGATGCTGAGGCAGATATTCATCATGGAGCGAATGGCGATGGCGTCGTTCTCCAGCACGACAGGCTGTTTCACGATGGCCTCGAAGCTGATGATCGCCGCCTGCGGGTGGTTGATAATCGGCGCCGACAGTACGGAGCCGAAGGTGCCGGTGTTGTTCACCGTAAAGGTGCCGCCGGTCACGTCATCCAGCGAGAGCTTGTTGGTACGAGCCTTTGCCGCCAGGTCGTACACGGCGTGATTCAGGCCTGCCAGGGAGAGCCGGTCGGCATTGTGGATCACCGGCACTGCCAACGCAGTGTCGGTGGCCACGGCCATGGAGAGGTTGATCTCCCGTTTCACCACGATGTTCTCCCCGGACCACTGGCTGTTCAGCAGCGGGTACTCCTTCAGCGACTCCACCACGGCCTTGAAGAAGAAGGGCATGTAGGAGAGGCTGATCCCTTCCCGCCGCTTGAACTCTTCGGCCAGGGCCGCCCGGGCTTTCACCAGGGCCGTCACATCCACCGGCATCGTGGTCCAGGCATGGGGGGCCTCATGCTTCGACTGGACCATCTTCTCGGCGATCCGCCGGCGCACGGCGTCGATGGGGATGAGCTGATCGCCGGTCGCGGCCGCAACCGTGGTCGGCGCTGCCGGGGCAGGCACCGGTGCAAATGCAGCGGCGGCTGCGGCCGGAACAGGTGCCGGAGATGGCGCCGGCGCAGCGGGCTGCTGCGGCGCCCCGGAGGCGATGTAGGCCTCCACATCCTTTCGGGTGATGCGGCCCCCCAGTCCCGTGCCCGACAGGCGGCTGAGGTCGACGTTGTGCTCCTGGGCCAGGCGCATGACTGCAGGGCTGAACCGGCCCTGAGGCCTCACCGGCTCTTCCTCGGCGGGCGCATCCGGCAGATAGCCGGCCGGAGGTGCGGGTGCAGCAGCAGCCGTTGGCGCAGGGGGTGCGGGAGCAGCGGTTGCCGGACTGGTCACAGCCACGGCCGCCTCCCCCTGTGCGTTCATGGTGGCGATGACGGTCCCGACCTTCACGGTCTCTCCTTCCGGGACCACCAGGCTTCCGATGGTGCCGGCGGCCGGGGCCGGGATCTCGGCCGTAACTTTATCGGTAATCACTTCCGCCAGTGCCTGATACTTCTCGACCGGCTGGCCGGGCTGAACCAGCCAACGGCCGATGGTGCCTTCGGTGACAGACTCGCCCAACTGGGGCATCTTGATCTCCACGATACCCCTCCTTCCCTAGAACTGCGCCAACTGCCGCATGGCCGTCAAGCACTTCTGCGGCGACAGCATATAGAACTTCTCCATGGGCGCCGCATAGGGCATGGCCGGCACGTCAGGCCCGCACAGCCGCTGAATGGGGGCATCCAGGTCATAGAGACACTCCTCGGCGATGATGGCCGCCACCTCGGCGCCCACGCCGTGGGTCTTGCTGGCTTCATGCACGATCAACACCTTGCCTGTCTTGCGGGCGGTCGCCACAATCGCCTCCCGGTCCAGTGGCAGCACGGTCCGCAGGTCCAGGACCAGGGCGCTGTACCCCTCCTTCGCCAGCTCGGCCGCCGCCTCCAGGCAGAAGTGAACCATCTTGCCATAGGTGATCACGGTGATATCGGTGCCGTCCCGTTTGACATCGGCCTTGCCGATGGGGATCGTGTACTCCTGTTCGGGCACTTCGCCCTTGATGGCCCGATAGAGGCCCTTGTGCTCGAAGAAGAGCACCGGGTCTGGATCCCGGAGCGCCGCGGTGAGCAGCCCCTTCACATCATAGGGCGTGCTGGGGATGACCACCTTGAGGCCCGCCGTGTTGGTGAAGTACTGTTCCACCGACTGGCTGTGATAGAGTCCGCCGTGCACACCTCCGCCGAAGGGGGCTCGGATGACCATGGGCACGGTCCAGTCCCCGTTGGAGCGGTAACGCATCTTGGCAGCTTCGGACACAATCTGGTTCATCGCCGGGAAGATAAAATCGGCAAACTGAATCTCGCAGACCGGCCTGGTCCCATAGAGTGCGGCGCCAATCCCGACACCGACGATCGCTGACTCGGACAGGGGCGAGTCCATCACCCGGGCTTCGCCGAACTCATCATAGAGCCCCTGAGTGGCGCCAAAGACGCCGCCCTTCCGCCCTACGTCCTCGCCGGTGACCCAGATATCCGGGTCACGACGCATCTCGGACCGCAGGGTTTCCCGCACTGCATCAATGAAGCTCATGACTGGCATCGGCTATCCCTCCCGCTCGTTGGTCCCGGCATAGACGTGCGTCAGGGCGAACTCCGGCTCCGCATAGGGCTGCGCCTCCGCCCACTCGGTGGCGTCGTTCACTTCGGCCGCCACCCGCTCCTCCAGCGCCGACTCCTCGGCCTCGCCCATCAGGCCATGCTCCCGCAGATATTGGCGAGCCACATGCATGGGATCCTTGGCTTTCATCGCCTCGAGTTCGGCCGACGGGCGATACCGCCGCTGATCGTCATCGGAGGAGTGGGACGTAATGCGGACGCATTTGGCCTCGATCAAGGTCGGCCCCATGCCCTCCCGGGCCCGCTGGTGCGCTTCCCGACCAGCGGCGTAGCAAGCCAGAACGTCGGTGCCGTCTACGGTTACGCCGTAGATGCCATACCCTGCGCCTCTAGCCGCCACCGACCCGCCCCTCACCTGCTTCTCCAGCGGCACGGAAATGGCGTAGTCGTTATTCTGCACCAGGAAGATCACGGGTAGCTTATGCACCCCCGCCCAGTTGAGCGCCTCGTGGAAGTCCCCCTGGTTGGTGGAGCCCTCGCCCACGGCGGTATAAACCACCACGTCATCCCCCCGCAGGCGGGCTGCCTGGGCGATGCCGACGGCGTGCGGGAACTGGGTGGTCACCGGGCTGGAGATGTTCAGCACGTTCTTCTGGCGGTGGCCCCAGTGGCTGGGCATCTGCTTGCCGCCGGAGGCCGGGTCCGAGGCGCGCGCAAAAGCCCCGAGCATCAATTCTCGGGGCGTCACGCCGGCGACCAGGTTCACCCCCAGGTCGCGGTAATAAGGGGCAAAGTAATCCTGCCCCCGCCGGAAGGCGAAGGCTGTCCCGATCTGGGCGGCTTCACCGCCCTGGGGCGAGATCACAAACGGAACCCTGCCGCCACGCTGCAGAACCCAGAACCGCTCATCCAACCGGCGGGTCAGGAGCATATAGTAGTATATTTCCTGCAGCTGCTGGCGCGACAGACCAAGGCCCTCATGACGGGCCGTCTTCTCGTTTTCGCTCACCGGGTCCTCACTCTCCCCACATCTCTGTTGGTTCCCCTATGCCAGTGAACTCAGTAGATGAGTCGGCCCCCCAGCCTTCTCCCTACAGGTGGATCGCCCTGCCGTCCACGGCCAGTGCGGCCTCGCCGAGCACCTCCGTGAGCGTCGGGTGCGGATGGATCGTCTGGCCAATCTCCCACGCGGTGGCGTTCAGCACCATGGCCAGACCCGCCTCGGAAATATAGTTGGTAACCTCCGGGCCAATCATGCTGACACCCAGCAGGTCGCCGGTCTTTGCATCGGCCACCATCTTCACGAAGCCGTCGATCTCCCCAAAGACCAACGCCTTGCCGTTGCCCCGGAACGGGAACTTGCCAACCTTCACCTCGTGGCCCATCTCACGGGCCTGGGCCTCTGTGTAGCCTACCGAGGCGATCTCCGGCCGCGTATAGACGCACTTCGATACCTTATGCATCTCGAACGGGTGTGGTTCCAACCCGGCAATCTGTTCCATCACCATGATGCCCTGGTGGGAAGCCACATGGGCCAGGCCGCCGCCGGCCACATCGCCGATGGCATAGACGTTGGGGTCCCCCGTCCGGCAATAGCCATCGACCTCAATGAAGCCGCCCCGGCCATACTTGATCGCCTCCCGGTTCTCCAGGCCGAAGCCCTTGGTCACCGGTTCGCGACCCACGGAGACCAGCACAGCCTCCGCCGTGAACTGCTGCAGTTCATCGCCAATCTTGGCGGTCAGGGTGACCTGATCATTCTCCACCTTGACGGTGTTCGACTGAACGGCAGCCCCCGTGACGATCTGCACCTTGCGGCGCCGCATCAACTTATCGAGTTCGGCTGCAACCTCCTCATCCTCGGTGGCGAGGATACGGGGCAGGAACTCCAGCACCGTAACCGTCACACCCAGGTCGCTGTACAACTGTGCCCATTCCATACCGATAACCCCGCCGCCGATGATGATGATCGACTGCGGCAGCGTCTGACGGACAAGCGCCTCGTCAGAGGTCATGGTATGTACCCCGTCAATGGGAATCCCCATCGTCTTGGGCACCGACCCGGTGGCAATGATCAGCTTCTCGGGTTCCAGCTGCTCCTGCTGCCCATCGGCGGTCATCACCGATACTGCACCCTGCGGCGCAAAGATGGACGGCGGGACCAACGCGCCGGATCCCTGGTAAACGGTGACGCCAGCCTTCTTCAGGAGGCCCTGCACGCCTTTGTGCAGATTGCCGACGATCTTATCCTTGCGGGCCACCACGGCGGGGAAGTCCACCGTGGCCTCGCCGGCCACAATCCCAAAGTCCTTGCTATGCTTGAAGTTGTTCAGAATCTCGGCGCTGCGCAGGTATGCTTTGGTCGGAATGCAGCCACGATGAAGGCAGGTGCCGCCGACCTTATCCTTCTCCACCAGGGCTACCTTCAGCCCCAGTTGGGCGCCGCGAATGGCAGCCACATAGCCGCCGGTGCCGCCGCCCAGAATCACTACGTCGAAGTTGGCCATTGTCGTTTCACGAAACTCCCTTCCTGAAACCGCAAATTCAGTGTGTCCATCTCCACGGACACTAGAACCATTAGCTCCGGGCCCAGCCTTTTCCTGCTTTCTCTTATTACCTGGTGCTAAATCGCCTGTCGCCCGGTGGAGATCCGTTCCCAAAGCCTGACCGTTTCATCGCTCACATGTCGTCCGGCATCGCGCAAAGTTTCCTGACAAGTTATGTACGCCTGCTCGGCTCCAGCCATATCGCCGAGATAGTAGTAGTAGACCATCATCCGCTGATAGGTCGCCTCGTGGGTGGGGTTATGGGCCAGTGCCTTATAACAGAAGCCTACGGCGTCCTGGTAACGGGAGAGCACTGCGTGCCCCTCGGCCAGATGCTCCAGGGTGGCGGTGTATGCCTCCTGCAGCTGGTGTCTGGCTGGCCAGAGCCACTCGTCATGGCTCTCCTCCAGGAGTTCACCCTGATAAAGCGCATCGGCCTCCTGGAATGACATGATCGCCTGAAGCATGTCGCCCCGTGCAGCGGCGGCAAGACCCGCCTGACTGTGTCCCAGGAACGCATCCACGTCGATCCAGCAGTCGGCTGACGCCTCGAACCAGATGTGGCCGGTGTCGCTTTGGTAAAGGCGGGCTGCGGGCTGAATCACCCGTCCGACCTGCTCGACCAGTTTCTGCAGTTCCTCTGCAGTCAGTCCTCCGCCGATCAACCGTCGGGCTTCATCCGGCGGAACCCCATCCGGCCGCCGCACCAGGCTCAGCTTGAGCAGTTTGAGGGCTCGGGGATCGCCCCAGGCAGAGGGCGAAATCGGCACAAACTCCCAGCACACCTGAAAGCTCCCAAATAAGCAGATCTGCAGTTCAGCCAGTTCAGCCACCCCCTCCCTCGTAGAATTGTCCGAGTAAAGGATGAAATCCTGCCGAACACGAACGTCGGGCAGACTAAGAATCAGGAGGTGACGACAGGTGGGCGTGAACGAACGGCGCGGCCACACCGGCCAGGATGTGCAGGAGGCCGGTACCTACTACGCTGAAAGCGGCGTGTCGTGGAGCTACGTACGCGGCGACCAGTTCCGGGAAGACCCCCAGACGCACAAGTCCTGCATCTGGGTGAAGGGCAAGGAGACCGAACATCCCGGGCCCAGCCGGTAGAAGGAAAGGAGGGGCGGTCGTTCGCCCCTCCTTTTATTCCGCCCGCTGCAGGTAGCTCAGGACCCGCTGATGAATGCGGCCGTTGGTGGCCAGCACCGAGCAGGGGTGCTTGATATCCAGCGGCGTGCCGTCGATCTGCGTGGCCTTGCCGCCCGCCTCCGCCACCAGCAAGACGCCGGCGCCGAAATCCCAGGGGGATAGCCGGTACTGCGCAAAGCCGCTCAACCGCCCTGCCGCCACATAGGCGAGTTCCAACGCAGCGGCTCCGATGGAACGAATGCCACGCACGTTCTTCCCCAGTTCCTGCAATCCGGGCAGGTTGTTGAATCGGTCTTCCCGCATGTCCCACATCAGGTTGGTGCCGATCACACTGTCATGCAGTTCGGCGGCCGGGTCCACTTGAATGGCCGCCCCGTTCAGATAAGCGCCGCCACCGGCACGGGCGGTGAAGAGTTCATCCCGGTTAGGGTCATAGATGGCGCCCACCAGCGCCTCCTGGCCCCGGTAGCAGGCCAGCGAGGTGCAGAAGTTCGGCAAGGTGTGAGCGAAGTTCGTGGTCCCATCCAACGGGTCCAGCACCCAGGTGAACTCCTGCTCCCAGCCGCCGCCCCCCTCCTCACCCACGAAGCCGTGATCCGGGAAGCGGCCCAGGATCTGCGCCCGGACTGCCTGCTCTACCGCCTTGTCGACCTCGGTGACCAGATCCGACCAGGAGGTCTTGTACTGTACCGTCATCCGTTCGCCGGTGTGGCTGTGGATGATCTCGCCCGCTGCTCGAACCGCCTCCACCAGCGCACGTTCCAGTTGATCCAGCAACCTCTAGTACCCCCTCTGGCGGTCGACGAGTCCGACCAGGGGCTGGCCGGCCTCGTAGCGCCGGAAATTGGCTGCGAAGTATTCCGCCACATCTGCCGGCACGCTGGGGCCGGCGATGTGCGGTGTCACGGTGATGCCCGGCGTCTGCCAGAATGGATGCTCCGGCGGCAGGGGCTCAACCGTGAAGACATCCAGCACCGCCTGAACCCG
>JBLNEM010000314.1:0-10521 GCA_050262655.1 Mycobacterium leprae
AGATCAGTAGCTCTGCCAGTTGAGCTACGCCCGCGTTGCGACAGTAACAATACACCCCCGCCGCCCACCTTATTTCGATACCTCTTGGATGAGATACTAAGGTGGTTGCAGCGGGGTTCAGCAAGGCTGGGCGAGAGCTCCCCTCTCATTATGGAGTGTCATGGCAGACGCAAGTCAAGAAGCGAAGGGAGTTTGAATATGGGGGACTATTTTCAACACCGGCAGGGAACGGTGCCTAGCCACCGAAAGGTTTCTGCACCAGACTCTGCCTTGCGGTTTCCCAGAAAAGCTTATGGCGTTTCGAGAGGTGTGCAACCCCTATGCAATGCGATTCAGAGCAGACTCTGTCTGCGGCGATTGAAGGGCTTTATCAGGTGTTCGGTCGGTACAGTTTGCCCGCACACATAGAGGGCTGCCCTCACTGTGTCCATGATCGAGACCACGGCCGATTATACTCCCGTCCCCTCAGGGAACTCACTGGCGACGACCTAGAGTTATATGCCCGCAAAGCTCTAACAACATGGGGAGGCCTAGAGGATTTTAAGCATTTCCTTCCCCGGCTTTTTGAACTAATGGCGACTGGGCGCATGAACGGCATCGATTACGAAATCCTGGTGAGCAAGCTCCGCTACAGCGGGTGGCTGGTTTGGCCGCCGGAAGAGGTTGAAACCATTAAGGCCTTCTTCATGGCTCTATGGACAAACGTATTGTCCCACCAACCAAGTTACCCTGATGCCAGGGAGTGGCTGTGTGTTATTGGCCAAGCGGAAGATGACCTTCATCCCTACCTGGCCAAATGGGGTCAAGCCGATTCGGATGCTGCGTTGCGGCACCTGGTCATGTTGGTCGATAGGGAAGTGGGGGACATTGAGCACAGGAAGCTCGGCAATGCCTTTTGGCAGGAGAGGCTAGCCCAGATGAGGCAGGTGGTGGACTGGCTTTACAGCCCTACCACCGTTAATCAGTTCACGTCCGCCCTCGCCCTGTTTGAATCCAAAGAAGCGCAGGAGCGGCTGTACTACCCCAGTAAGTACCTGCGGCAGGTCTTGCACTCGTAGTACTGGATCATCGTGCAGGGAACCACCTGAGGAACCCGCTCATCTTTGGGGCAAGCTCCTTTCTTATAGGCCTACACTCGGACCGATAAGCCCGAAGGGTGTCTTACCAGTAATGGAGCTCAAAAGCAAGTAGCGTTGGTGAGCAAAGAGCTCCCAAGAAACGCTGGGAATACGGAGCTTCATGTACATAACAAAAGACCACCTTTCTTCGAGCGGGTAAGCGTCGAAGTAAGGTGGTCTTTGCTTTCACAATCGGAGGTTGCCACGACCACCTTAGTTGGTGGGGGGCGCTATCCCTTGTGAGAGTGGTTTGGAGCTGGCGACAGGAATCGAACCTGCAACCCCCTGATTACAAATCAGGAGCTCTGCCAGTTGAGCTACGCCAGCGAATCAGCGATAACTATAATACCACAGGCTCCGGGGCGCCGCCAACTATCGTTTTCTGGCACGGATGTAAGGAGGGCCTGGGGAGGCCCTCAAACGGTCACCTTAGTAGCAAAAATCGTGGTGGTGGTGGCCGCAATGGCAACTGGTGGAGCTGATGCCTGACGGGCAGGAGAGGACCGGGATCGGGGTCAGGATGCCCGGCAGGTTGCGAGTCGCGGTGCAGGGGACCGTGGTCTCGGTGGTGCATGGGACGCAGAGGGTGCAGCCAGAGGTGGTCGGAACTGGGACGATGACCGTTTCACGGAAGGTGCGGAAGACCGTTTCGCTGACGGGGCAGCTGACGATGTTGCGCGCCTGGCCGGCGGTGTGGAAAGTAACCGGTGTCGTGTCGATCGTTACCCGGTTGATGGGGATGTGGTGGTGGCAGTGGTGCGGGCCCACGTGGTGGTGCGGATGCTCATGGAAGCAGCGCTCCACGAAGATCTCGGGCGGGCACTCCCGCTGATGCTCGTGATGCTCGCAGTGTTCGTGCTCGTGGTGATGGTCGCAGGGTTTGTGACAGGGTTTGTGGTGGTGCTCCGGATGACAATCGGGCTTGTGGTCGTGCTCGGGGTGGTGTTTCTCCTCCGGCATGGCCTCATGCTTCTTGCAGTCGTCGCAGTCCGGGAGCCGATAATACTGGACTTGCATAGAATACCCCCCTTTCCCCCTACCTTAGCGTATGAGGGGGATGGGGCGTTTGACATAATAAGGGCCACCCCTGCGGGCGGCCCTTCGCTGTTTAGTCGTTGGCGTTTTCGGTGCCGTTCCGGTGGTCGAGATAGCGCTCCAGCTTCCGCTTCACCCGCTGCAGGGCATTGTCGATCGACTTGACATGCCGGTGCAGCTCCAGAGCGATCTCGTGGTACGACTTCCCGTCCAGATAGCTCATCAGCACTTTCCACTCGAGATCCGACAGGATCTCGCCCATTTTCTCCTCGATGTCGCCGAACTCTTCGCGGCTGATGATCAGCTCTTCGGGGTCCGTCACCTTCGAGCCGGAGATCACGTCCAGCAGGGTGCGGTCCGAGTCTTCGTCGTAGATCGGCTTGTTCAGGGAGACATAGGAGTTCAGCGGGATATGCTTCTGGCGGGTGGCCGTCTTGATGGCCGTGATAATCTGGCGGGTGATGCAAAGCTCCGCAAAGGCCCGGAACGAACTGAGCTTGTCCGACCGGAAGTCGCGGATCGCCTTGTACAGGCCGATCATGCCTTCCTGCATAATATCGTCACGGTCGGCGCCGATCAGAAAATAGGAACGCGCCTTCGCCCGGACGAAATTCTTGTATTTATTGATGAGGTATTCCAGAGCAGCGTTCGAGCCATCACGGGCGAATTCTACAATGTCTTCATCCTGCATCGAGTCGTAGTCGTTGAAGACATCGCGCTGCGGCGTCGCCGTCATGTACCGTTCCCCTCCCTTTACCGTATTAGATGTATCCCTGCTGCATAGCGGCCCCCAGCCGTATAAACAAGGAGCCCGGCTGTGAAGCGGGTGGAGAGGCGCTCCTGGTCAACATAAGATTGACCGAAACTCTACTGTGGATTATACCTGCTGTGCGGAAAGAGAGTCAAGGTGAATGCGGTAAGAGTTTGGTCGAAAACGCTCGTTTATTGACTGGAACAGAAGGATTTTCACCGTACGTGTCGAAATGGACTTCACTTTGACATTTGGCGGCGTGACCCCTGAACCCTGTCACTGTATGGCTGCAGCCTGAGGACGAATAGAAAATAAAGCCCCCGACATGCGAGGATGCTTTCCAACATCAACCTCGACATGCGGGGGCTTTTTTATTTTAGCTAAAGAGCCGCCAGTGCAGCAACCGGTCGGTATGGGGATGCTTGGTGAGATAGAGATAGAGCGCCAGGGCGCCCAGCATAACCGAAACCAAACCCAGCAGAAGGATCCCGCCAGTGCGCTGCCGCACGAACACGAGCCTCGCCTCCATGTGGTGGCAGCCGCCCTGTTTGCCTTATCGGGCGCTCCCCATGTCCCGCTGCCGCCGGATTTCGTATACCAGAATCGCCCCGGCCACGGCCGCATTCAGGGAGGAGACATGCCCCCGCATCGGCAGCCGCACCATGAAGTCGCACTTCTCGGCCACGAGCCGGCCGATCCCCTTGCCCTCGCTGCCGATGACCACCGCCAGCGGGCCGGTCAACTTCGCCTGGTGGTAGAGGTCCTGGCCGTCCTGATGGGTGCCCACGACCCAGAACCCCTGCTCCTTCAGTTCATCCAGCGTCTTGCCGATGTTGGTCACCCGGGCCACCGGCACATACTCCACCGCTCCGGCGGAGACCTTGGCCACCGTTTCGGTCAGGCCGGCTGCCCGCCGCTCGGGGATGATGATGCCGTGCACGCCGGCGGCGTCGGCGGTCCGAATCAGGGAGCCCAGGTTCTGCGGATCCTCGATCCCATCCAGCACCAGCACCAGGGGATCCTCCCCGGCCTCCCGGGCTCCGGCCAGGATCGTTTCGACGTCGGCGTAGTTGTGGGCGGCCACCATGGCGATGACGCCCTGATGGTTGCGGTCGGGGGCCAGCGCATCCAGCCGGGCCCGGTCCACTTCCTGGACCAGCACGCCCTTGGCGGTGGCCACGCCCAGGACCTCCCGGATCGAGCCCTCCCGGGCCCCCTTGGCCACCAGCAGTTTGTTGATCTCCCGCCCGGCCTTCAAGGCCTCCAGGACAGGGATGCGACCTTCGATTTGGTTAGACAAGCCAAAACGTCTCCTTTGCTTCAGCCAGTATGCCCCGGCGCATCACCGCCTATGAGCTTACCGCTTGAGGGGATCATCCTGAGCCGGATCGGTAGCCGTCAGGTAGGGCGCCATTTCCGGGAACTGCCGGCAGAGCGCCTGGTACATCTCGTAGGCGATCGCCCGGTAGGAGAAGTGGCCGCCTTCCCGAGAGCGCAGCTTCGTGATATAGCCCGCCTCGGCCAGATCCATGCGGAAGAGCGCCCGGCAGCGGAAGGCCAGTGGCAGCATGTAGTGCGCCTGCACGGGATCCCAGGTCGCCAGGGTATTCACCCACTGGGCCGCCTTATCCATGTCCTCCAGATAGCCTGCCGTCTCCGCCATCCCCCGCATGGGCTGGGGCACCGCGGCGCCGTGCATGGTGGTGAACTCCTGACGCACCTGAGCCGTCCGGCGGTGCCGGTGCAGATCGCGGTAAGCGCCGATGTCGAGCAGCAGGTCGAAGACGATCGGGCCGCCCTGGAACTCCCGCAGCCACTCGTCGTGGGGGCCGCGCTTGGCCAGCGCCGCTTCCAGCACGTCCTTCTTCTCGCCGGTGCTCAGGTGCTGCACCCGCTCCCCGATCTGGCTGTAAGAGAGATGGGAAACCCGGTAGAGCAGGCCGGCGACGGCTTCATCCACCGGATTGCCAGCCACATGCAGCCGCACAGATGCCGTGTCATCGGGCTTCACCGCGGGCAGCAGTTCGTCGGCGATCGCTCTCACGTCGGACCAGACGATCTGCTGATAGGGGCTGGGCTCTGCGTAGCGGATCAGGGTGGGCGCCACCGGTGCGCCATCGCCGTGGCCGCTCAGATCCTCCGGGGGATTCTCCACGGCCGCCGCCTTCAGGTCCTTCGCCAGTGCCCGGGCCTCGGGCAAGGGATCGGCCGCCAGACGGGCGACCTGCCGCTCCAGCACCCGGGCCGATGTCACCTGACCGACGGAGGTGTTCACACCCAGGAACAAGTAGTAGCGGGCGATATCGAACGCCCTGGCACGGATCGCCGCCTCATACTGAACCGGCGACATACTCTCCGGCCGCGGATACCGTTCCTCCAGCCGGTGGAACCAGTGAGCAGCCGTGTCCTCGTAACGCTGCATCAGCCACTGAGCCGTCTCGGTATAGAGCGGAGGGGCCCCTGCGGGCACCAGGTAGCCGGTCTCCTGGAAGGGCTGGTAACGGGTGGAGCGCTCCTGCCCATCCCACAGAGGCTCGTCCAGCAGCAGCAGGGCCGCCCACAGGGAGATCTGCTCCACGCCCATGGAGAGATGGGCCATGTCGGCGATGGAGGCATGTCCATACTTGAAGTACATGGTCTCCAGGAATTTGCGGGTCCGATCGCCCGAAAGCGCCCGGGCGCTCTCGGCCAGGGAATCGGCCGACCGGCTGTACTTGGCCATTGCGTATGCGTGTTGTTCCGGGGCCACCCCGGTCAGGGCGTAAACCCGCCGCTTCATCGTCATGCCTGCTGCTCCTCTCAAGTAGCCGCCTCATTCCTCCCTAGTTTCGGCATAGTAGCGGTCTCTCCTGCCACGCATCATTCGCACACAACCGGGGTCCCATGCTGCTGAGTACAGGGGCCCAGACGGGCCCCGCGGCCTATGCTAGATGCCATACTTGCCATAGGGATACTTGCCAAGCGGATAGCGGTACGCCCAGGGGATCGGGTAAGCCCATAGCGGGAGCCGGCGCCAAGGCTTGCCGAAGCCGTACTGCATACAGACACCTCCCTCCCCCTCCATGCTATGTAAAGGGGCCCGGGCGGGCCCCCTGGCATATGCTAGATGCCGTACTTACCATAGGGATACGGATAGGGCGGCGGATACGGGACCGGGTACGGGACCGGGTACGGATAGGGCGGCGGGAACTTGACATAGGGCGGCGGGAACTTGCCATAGGGCGGCGGATACTTGCCATAGGGCGGCGGGAGCGGAATGGGACGCCGCCAACCACCAAACTCCATACGGACACCTCCCTTCCCTACATGTTATGTGAAATAGAGAAGGGTCGCCCCAGGTGGAACGACCCAATTGCCCCCGATCGATCGGCCGCGCTAAATACCGCAGCCACACTTGCCAAACGGGAAGACCGGGAACGGCATGAACGGGTACCAGCCGCCCCAGGGCTTGCCCCAAAAGCCGTAGTTCATGCTGACACCTCCTTCCGCCGCCATCTTATGTGAAAGACAGAGGGACCGCCCCACGGGTACGGCCCCCCTGTCCGAAGATGTGCAAGCGAAGTGGCGCTAAAAACCGAAGCCGCCGACGACGCCTTTGCCGAATGGCGTGATCATGGGGAACATGCCCCCGAAGGGCGTAATGATGGGCTTGCCAAACCCGAAGTACATACGGACACCTCCCCGGTGCCAGTTTATGTAAAAGCAAAGGGGCCGCCCCCTGTGGGACGACCCCTTGATCGCATCTCATTCTTCCTCCAGGAACCTGGCTGCCGCCAGCAGCACCTCCTGGAGCCGTTCCTGGCGTCCAGCCAGGTAGAGGTAGCCGATGAGCGCCTCGAAGGAGGTGGCCGCCGCATACTCGGCGGGGTCACTCCCCTTGGGTGCAGCGTGCCCCTTGGCATTGCGGCCCCGGCGCACCACATCCTGCTCCTCGGGCGACAAGGTGGGCATCAGCGCGGCCAGGGCGTTCGCTTGCCCCCTCGCCCGCACGTAGCGCACCGCCGTCCGGTGCAGGTCGTTGACCTTCACATGCCCGAGTTCGATAATCCGGGAGCGGACGAACAACTCGTAGACCGCGTCGCCCAGGTAGGCCAGCGACAGGGGCGGCAGCAGCAGTGGATTCGCCATGATCACTTCCGCTTCCACCGCACTCCCTGAGGCGTATCCTCGAGAATGATCCCCATCGCGCCCAACTGATCGCGGATGCGGTCGGATTCGGCCCAGTTCTTGGCCTTGCGGGCGGCCTGCCGGGCGTCCACCAGCGCCTGAATCTCGTCGTCCAGGCTGCCGGCCTCCTGCTTCTGTTGGAGGAGCCCCAGCACCTGGGCCAGTTCCTTCAGCAAGGCCAGTGCGCCCTGCGCCAGGGCGGCCGATGTGCCGGCGCCGACACCCCGGTTCACATCCTTCACCAGTTCGAACAGCACGGCGGTGCCGCCGGCCGTGTTGAAGTCATCATCCATGGCGGTGATGAACCGCTCCCGGGCCTGCCCCAACTCAGCCAGCAGGCTGCTCTCTTCCGGCGTCAGCGCCTGGCTGGCGGCGGTGGCAGCCAGATGCTCCAGGTTCGTCACCGTGTTGCGGAGCCGCTCCAGCCCGGCCTTGGTCTGCTCCACCAGTTCGCGGCGGAAGTCCAGCTGGGTCCGGTAGTGGGCCGACAGCAGGTAGAGCCGGACCACTTCGCCCTCGTACTGCTTCAGGATGTCTTCCACGGTGAAAAAGTTGCCCAGGGACTTGGACATCTTCTCGCCCTCGATATTCAGGAAGGCGTTGTGGACCCAGTAGCGGGCGAAGGGCTTATCGTTGCACGCTTCGCTCTGGGCGATCTCGTTCTCGTGGTGCGGGAAGATCAGGTCCTCGCCGCCGCCGTGGAGGTCGATGGTTTCGCCCAGGTACCGGCGGGCCATGGCCGAGCACTCGATATGCCAGCCGGGCCGCCCGGCGCCCCAGGGGGCATCCCAGGCGGGTTCGCCGGGCTTCTGGCCCTTCCAGAGGGCGAAGTCGAAGGGGTTCTCCTTCCGGTCGTCCTGGTCGACACGCTCGGAGGCGCCGGCCATCAGGCCTTCCAGGTCCTTATGGGAGAGCTTGCCGTAATCGTCCTTGCGGGCCACCCGATAATAGACGTCGCCACCCTCAACCGCATAGGCATAACCCTTCTCGATTAACTCGGCGATCATCCCGATCTGCTCCGAGATCAGGTGCGTGGCACGGGGATGAACGTCGGCCGGAAGGATGTTCAGGGCCCCGGCGTCGGTGGTGTAGAAGTTGATCATCTCGTCGGCCAGCTGCTGCACGGTGATGCCCCGGGCGTTGGCCCGGTTGATCATCTTGTCGTCGATGTCCGTGAAGTTCTGGACGAAGGTGACCTGGTAGCCGCGGTAGGCCAGGTAGCGCCGGATGGTGTCCATCACCACGAAGTTGCGCCCGTTGCCGATGTGGAAGCGGTCATAAACGGTGGGGCCGCAGTTGTAGAAGCGGACCTTGCCCGGCTCGAGCGGCACAAACTCTTCCTTCTGCCTGGTCAGATCATTGAAAATGCGGAGCGGCATGGGGCAATCCCTCCTGTAAAGCCTTACGCAAGGCCTCGTTCTCGGTTTCTAGCGCCTCCAGCCGGCCGGAGAGCGCCGACAGTTCACGCTGGAGCGCATCAAACATATTGGACACCGGGTCGGGCAGGTGGATATGATCCAGCGGGTCGATCCGCTGACCATTCTGCGCCACGATGCGACCCGGGTTGCCCACCACCGTACAGTTAGGCGGGACCTCCCGCAGCACCACTGCCCCGGCACCGATCCGGGCGTTATCGCCGACTGTGAAGGAGCCAAGGATGCGGGCGCCGTTGCCTACCACGACGTTGTCGCCCAGGGTGGGGTGGCGCTTCCCCTTCTCCTTGCCGGTGCCGCCCAGGGTGACGCCCTGGTAAAGGGTGACGTTATGGCCGATGATCGTGGTCTCGCCGATCACCACGCCGCTGCCGTGATCGATGAAGAACCCGTCGCCGATCACCGCGCCCGGATGGATCTCGATCTGGGTGAAGAAGCGGGAGATCTGGGAGATGACCCGGGCCACCAGCTTCCAGTTGTGGGTCCAGAACCAGTGTGCCACCCGGTGGGCCAGAATCGCCTTCAGCCCGGGGTAGCAAAGCAGCACTTCGAGCAGGCTGCGAGCTGCCGGGTCCCGCTCGAACACGGCCTGTATATCGGTCTTGAATCGCCCAAACATGATGATACTCCTCCCCAGGGCGAAACTGTAGTTACTATGCAAAAAGCCCGCCCCTGGCATAAGCCAGAGGCGGGCAAAGTTTACCCGTGTTTCCACTCTGATTGAACGCACGAAGCGCCCCACTCTTGACGGGTGCCAACACACCCTGTGCCCTGTAACGGTGGCCATCCGTGGGCGCCTCCGCCGGCCTCGCATAAAAGCCGCATCGGACCCCGGCTCCCGGGCGCATTTTCCCTGCTTCCCCCGGCCCCCGCTTCCAGCGAATGCGGCGGCTCTCTGTACGGCATGCGGCAGGTACTTCTCCCGTTCGTCGCCTTTGATACGTGGCCTCATTATATGCAGGGATGGGGCGTTCTGTCAAGGATGCCCCTCGGGGTAGGGGTTTGTGAAACCGGCCGGGTCCGTCAGGCGTCTAATAGGCAGAGTTCCATTTGGAGGCGACTATTTGATGTACCGGCGCACAATCATCATCACGCTCTCTGCCCTACTCATAGTGCTGACCGGCTGCGGCAAGGTCCCATCCGCTCAGACCCCAACTCAGCCCCAACCGGCAGCGGTGCCCGAAACCACTACGCCCGTCCCGGCTCCCTCCATCCCCGTCGTATCCACCCCGCCGGCGCCCGCGTCCAGCATCCAGCCCCTGGCGGCCATCCAGTTCATTGACAGCCAGACCGGCTGGGCGGTGGGCAACGGTCAAATCATCGGCACCACCGACGGCGGCAAGACATGGCGAGAGCAGGAGCGTGACTCGGCTGACTACAGCGGCGTCGATTTTGCCGACGCCAACAATGGCTGGGCCTGGGGCCGGGACGTCTTCATGGTCACCCGTGACGGGGGCAAGACCTGGAAGGCCGCTTCACCGCCCTCGAGCGGCGTCCCCAGCAGCGTCTATTTTACCTCTGCCACCCATGGCTGGGCGATTCAGAACGATGCATTGTACGAGGCTGCACCCAACTGGCAGAAGGTGACGACCCCCGGGCCGGTGCAGTCCTTCTGCTTTGCCGATGACGCTCGGGGCTGGGCGGCTGGCGGTAAGGTGGTCTATCAGACTCGGGATGGCGGCAAGACATGGCAGACGGCGTTCACTGCAGACCTGCAGAACGATAACTGGCGGCTGGCCGAGGTGGGCTGCAGCGGCAGTTCCGCATGGGTGCTCTACCATGGCGGCGCCGGCATGAGCAAGGAGGCCTATGTCGTCTTCCGCACGATGGATGCGGGGGCCACTTGGCAGCCGGTCCTGAAGAATCCCTTTTACAGCAGCGCCTACCCCATCGCGGACGCCGTGCAGGAGCCGATTGACGCATACAGCGGCACCTTCCAGGTGATCAGCGCCAACGAAGCGGTCTTCCTGGGCCGCTGTCCGGCCTGCGTTGCGCCCAACACCCTCTCCCTCACCAC
>JBLNEM010000315.1:0-13365 GCA_050262655.1 Mycobacterium leprae
CGGTAACAGGGACAAAACCCGGGGCCGTGGGCGAATCGCTCGCCCACGGCCCTTTTTTGTGTCTTTCCCTACCGCCGGAAGTACCGGACGGCCACGATGGCCACCCAGGCGAGCACGGCCACCCAGATGGCGACGATGATGCCGCCCGCCACCCAGTTCCGTAGCTTGCCCTTTTGCTGCAATGCTGCCTCCGCCCGGGCCCGACACTCGGCCATTACCTCCGCCGGGATCAGGCGGATCGCCAGGGCGATGCCGGCGGGGACGAGGATCAGATCGTCCAGGTAGCCCAGAATCGGGATAAAGTCGGGGATCAGGTCGACGGGACTCAAAGCATACCCGACCACGCAGGCGACGACCACCTTGGCGTACCAGGGCACCCGGGGGTCTCTGGAGGCAAGGTAGACGGCGTAGGTCTCCTTCTTCAGGCTTCTGGCACGTTGTTTGAGGGTGTCGAATGCGGCACTCATGCTGATGGCTCCTTATGTCGTGTTCCATTCCATCCTCCCATGAATCCGTCCCACGGCGCAAGAGGCAGATGAGCGTGATGAGGAGGGCCGTGGGCTGTCGCCCACGGCCCTCGCAACGGGGTCGCTTTACCGGTTCTTCGTCGTCAGGTTGACCCAGGTGGAACACTCGACCTCCTCTGGCCCATAGGGGCCGTTGCCACGCAGGAAGTAGAGGTTGTATGTGCCGGCCTTGTTCGGCGAAGGCCAGGTCCAGGTGTCGGTAAAGTAGTAGGTCATGTACTGGATTTGGCCGCTGGAGTTGGTGACGATGCCGAAGTTCGGCCACAGGTAGATCCAGTCACTGATGCTGATGGCGATGGCCAGGGTCATGTTGTTGGCGGTTGCGGCACCGGTTACCTTGACCTTATCCCCTGCGCCGTAGGTCTGCTGGTCGGTCTTGATGCCGTAAGTCAGCGGACCGCCGACCTTCAGGGCGGCAACCTCGCCTGCCTTGGCCTCGGCCTTGGACATGCCGATGAACTCGTAGATCCAGTACTCCTCGGCGTCGTAATCATACAGGTACATATCGGCAATGTCGACGCCGTAGGCGCCAGGTGTGGCGTAGATGTGGTCATAGTAGTAGTAGTAGATTGGTGTGCCAATCTGGCCGCTGCGCAGCATCACATCGGTCTCGGTCGTGTTGTCGTTGCCGTCGCGCCCATCAATCTCCAGTTCAGCCGTGGCCGCGCTCAGGTCCACGGTGATGCTGTTGACCGTCGGGAGGTTGAAGTCGCCGGCGTCCAGCAGGTAGAGGTCCCAGCCCTTGCCGGCCCGGACCATGGCCTCATAGTCGCCAGGCGTGGCGTAGATCTGGTTCATCCAGGACAGGTTGTATGGCATGTAGACGGTTTCGACGTAATCGATGGCCTTGTTCCGCAGGTAGAGCCATCCGCTCCGGACCTGCGAACCGTTGGTCACTGTCACCTGAAGCGGTGCAGTGTTCGCTCCGCCCACGTTGACGGTTACCGCCGACCGGTCGGGCACAAGTGCCTCCGTGGTCAGGTAGTACTGGGCCTCCTCGGTGACGCCGTAGACAATGGCCTTGGTCTGGCCGGCCGGTGCGATCGCCTTGAGGTCGATTCCATCTGCGTTGTAACCGTAGTAGCCGTCGGTGGTGACGTACTCGTATGCCTCCAACGGCTTGCCGTCCTTATCGTTGGCCCTTACGTCCAGGAGGCCCCAACCGGGCTCCAGCGCATAGAGGATCTTCATCCCGTTGTAGCCGTTTGCCATCAGGATGTAGTAATCCATGTACGCCGGCTTCACCTGGAAGGTGGCCTGGCCCTTGGCGTTGGTGCGGGCATCGCGGACCGAGTTCCCCCAGCCGTCCAGCAGGGAGACCCATTCGTTTTTCACGGGCTGGCCATTGCGGGTCAGCGTGGCTACCAGAGCGGTGCTCTTGCCGACCGGCAGGATCTCCGTGTTCACCGTCAGCGTCGAAGGCGCCTGTTTGTAGATCTTGGTGCTCGCCTTGATCTTGCCGGCCACGCCGAGGTCCGCACTCATGTTGATGGTGTAGAAGTCGCCGGGCGTGTCCGTGGCGATGAAGAAGTAGTTGTCGATGGGGTTCCCCTTGTAGTCCTCCACAACCTCGCCGCTGGCGTCGGTGATGGTCACCCAGGGCAAGCCCCGGTAATCCCATTCATTGCCCGCCAGCCATGCGCCTTCATAGTACCAGCCGTCAGCCGTCACCGGCTGCATCTGGAACCAGATGAAATCCCAGGCCTGGTACTCGTTCGGGTAGACCGCCATCTTGCCCTGCTTGACCGTGGCATCCCAGGTGTAGGTGGCGGTCTTCTCAGGCTTCACCGTCACCGTCATCTGCGGGTCGCGGGCCATGGCGTAGGCCCAGGTCTCGCCGCTGTCCGGCTGCTCCGCGGTGTACTCGATCCACGGGATGGCGTAGGTGTCCGGGGTGACCCGAATCGTCCCGCCGCCTTTGACGTAGGTTTCGAACTCCCGGGAGTTCAGCAGGAAGTCGTGCGGGGCCTCCGTGCCCTTGGCTACCACCTTGGTCTCCAGGGTGCCAAGATCGGCGGACTTCAGGTGGAAGATCGCCTCACCCTTGTTGAACGACATGCTGCGCCGAATCGCCAGGATGTTCTCCGGATATGTCTGCCGGATCTTCACATCGTACTGGCCTTCCGCCACATAGGCCACGCCCTGGCCGTATTCGTCCAGGTAGACCCCGTCAAAGAAGGTGAGGTTGTGATTCAGCTTGCCGTGCAGGGCTACCGCACCCTGGACCGGCTGGTCGTCGAGGAACACGCTGAAGTAGGTCGGGCTCATGTCGGCTGCACTCCAGGTCAGATCGGTGACCTGGCCGCCCTTGAATCGCCCGGTCTGGCTCAGGAAGTAGGCCGGGTTGCCCTCCCGAATCAGTTCGATGTAGTTGTTGCCGTACATCTCACCGGGGACGATGGTCGGCACGGGCCCGATCTCAGCCCAGTTGGACCATTCCCAGCCGCCCGGCAGGTAGGAGGTGTGCACCCAGAAGTACTTCAGCGGCTTCCCGTCGACATCCAGTGCGTTCAACTCCAGGCCGGCGAGGTCGGGAGTGAGCGCAAAGAGGTGTGCGATGGCCAGCACGTTCCAGCCGTTGTTGCCCATCGCCTGGACGGGGTAGATGTCGATATAGGGGGCCCAGACGGTCATCCAGGCGATGCCCTTCTCATCGGTGTAAGCCTCGCCCACTTCGCCGCTCCACCCTATCAGCACCCTGGTGTCGGGCAGCGGGTTGCCCGCCGCATCGGTGACCGTCACCTGCACCTCGGTCGGGGTTTCCGGTGCGATGACGCGCGGCGAGACGCTGACCTGGATCGGGTTCAGGTTCAGTTTAGCTTCGGCTGTGGCCGGAGTCTGATAGGGACCGAGATCATAGGTCAGGCTGAGGGTGTAGACGTCCGGGGCCACCGGCGGTATATAGATATCGGCCATCCACCACGATGAGGGAATGTTGTATGTGACGATCGGGTTGCCCTTGCTGTCCTTCATGGTCAGAACGCCGTTGATCTCCTCGCCGTTCTTGTAGACGCTGACCATGTCGGGCACGGCGGTCGTCAGGCCTACATAGGCGGAGATCACACAGTCGGAGCAGGTGTTGATCGGAGTCAGTTCGGCAGTGATCTTGCCACCGAGGGCGATGGTCGCTGTCTTGCCGGGGCCGGGAGAGACAGAACTGGCATAGCTGTCGAAGAAAATATGGTACTGATCGCTCCCCTGGGTCAGGTCCGCCGTGTAGTTCCAGGTAGTATAGGCGAAGTCGGAGCTTACCAGGAGGCCGGTGGCTTTGCCCGGAATCGCCCGGAGGAACGGATTGTAGAAGAGGAGGGTGGTGCTCAGGGTGAGCGGGTTGCCCCAGCCGTCAGTCGCCGGCAGGGCCACCGTGCCCAACTGTCCCTTCTCCTGCTCGATCGCAATGGCGGTGTCGGTCTCCAGTGCGACCTCGCTGGCAGTCACCAGCAGGGGCTGCGGCAGGTTGTCGCCCAGGAACGAGTAGGTATAGGTGCCCTTGGTGACATAGGCGTCGGGACCGAGTTTGTAGAGATACTCAACCCAGCTGGGGGCGCCAACCATCTCCTCGTTGTGCAGGGCCAGGGATCCGGTCACGGCTGTGCCGTCCACCTGGGCGGTGGTGGTGACGTGGATGGTGCCGTCAGATGTCAGGTTGAGCACGACGCGCTCAAAATCCTTGACGTCGACGGTCCGGTACAGATAGTACGAGAGGGTGTCGACGTTGGCCGTGGTCTCTACATAGGCAGGACCCACTGGCACGATGTTGCTCTGGCTGTGGCTCCCCCAGGTAATCGAGGCCCACCACCAGCCGCTGTCGACATGCGTGATCAGCATGGCGAAGTCGTCGATCGGGGCGCTGTTCTTATCGGTGATGCCGGCCACCGTGATCACACCGTAGCCGTCAGGGACTACGTAGAGTTCGCCGGCAACCCCCGAGAACAGAGCGGTCTCCACCATGACGTCCAGAATCTCCCGATCCGGGCCGGTGTGGAATTTGAGGACCGCGTTGCCGTCCTCGTCAGTGGTGGCCACTGCCCCGGAGACTGTCACAGTGGCGCCGGGCGTGGGGACACCCTCTTCGACCACTGTCACATTCACCGTGACGTCCTTGTCGGGCGCCAGCAGTTCAGGCGTAAGGGTCACCACAGGCGTTGTCTCGCTCTCCTGGAGCGGGTTAACGGTCCCGCTGTTCTTGCCGGCCCGCTTGTATACCGGCGCAGCAGGTGGTTGTTCGACCACTAGCGTGCCGGGCTTTGTACTGATCTGGCTGGCCCCTGGCATGCCCTTCCCTTGAGGCACCTGGCCCTCTGCGGCCGTGCCCAGTTTCACCGTGCCTGGCGTCGCAGCAGGCTGGCTCTTCTGCTGGTCAGAGGCCAGGGCTTTGGCGGCCAGATTGCGACGGATCGCCTCCAGTTGGGCGGGGCCGCCTTGCTTGCCATGCAGGGCGGAGTCAGGTCCGCGCCGCTCCGGGAGCTGCTGGGACTTCGATTGCAGCAGCCGTCCCGTTGGGGAATCCGGATCCAAGATGGACTGACGGGCATTGGGGTCGAGCTTGGTGCCGAGCAGCGGACGGAACAGGTCGTTCTTGTTCAACGGACCCAGGGTCGAGAGCTGCTTGAGCGGAGCCGGCAGTTTGATCTGCTTCGTAGCGCCGGTGCTGCCGCCCTGGCCGTTCGGAGACGGGGCGGAGTTGGCCGCCGTCGGGATGGCCAGGACCATCACCAGGGTCATAACGGCAGAGAGGAGTCGCCACTGAACACGACGTAACACAACCGAACACCTCCGATTCGCCCTGAGTAAGGGAGGCCGGGCCCCGGGGCCGGGAAATCGTCCCGGGGCCCGACCGGTTGGTTGTTCGTTACTCCACCCTGAAGGCATCCACATCGATACGGTAGCTGCTGGCTGACGGGTTCTTCTCGCCGGTGCGGACCAGGCGGATCTGGTGGACGCCAGGCGTCAGGCCGCTGACCTGGTAGGCCACCTGCTGGTACTGGGACGAACTGGCGTACAGGTCCACGGTTGCAACCTTCACCCCGTCGATGTAGACATCGATCTTGCCATAGTAGGGCGACTTCAGTGCGAGCCACTGAATGCCGGTGCCGCTGAAGACCAACGTGGCTTCAGCGCCGGCGGCGTTGGAGTAGTGGAGGTTCTGGCCGCTGTAGTTGGTGCCGCCGGTATAGCCCCATGCCTGGAGGTAGGTGATGTGCGAGTCGTTGTCCTCGTAGTAACCGGATGAGACGGCGCCGGTGTTCGGCATGGCATAGACCACGTTGGAGTCAACGGAGACGTTGCCATCGGCGTCAACCGCCTGGACCTTCAGCCAGTAGGTGGTGCCGTTGGTCAGCCCGGTAAGGGTGTAGCTGGCAGCGGTGGACTTGGTGTCGACCGTTGTCCATGGCCCCGTCTGGGCGGTGGCGTAGAGCGCCTTATACCCGGCCAGGTCGGAGGCCGTGCTGGCCGTCCAGGTAAGGACTGCCTGCGCATCGCCGGCTGAGGCCTTCAGGTTGGTGGGGGCGTCGGGCGGCGTGGAGTCGGTCCACTTGCCCTCGGCCTGAGCAGACTGCGCCGATTCGTTGCCGGCCTTGTCCACGGCGGTCACGCTGTAGTAGTAGCTGGTATTTAGCACAACGTCGTTGTCGTTGTAGGCATTCGTGGTGAGTAGAGCGGTGTTCAGCTTATTGCCCGTTGTGCCACTGGTCGTGGAGCGATAGAGGTTGTAACCGGCGAGGTCGCTCTCCGGATTGGCCTTCCACTTTACGGCGATGGGCTTGTTGCCCTTGGTGGCGGTCAACTCGGTCGGGACAGCCGGTGGTGTCTGATCCTTCGGGGTGGCCGAAACCTCTGCCGAACGAATCGATTCATCACCGGCGTTGGTCACGGTCGTGGCGGTGAAGTAATAGGTGGTGCCGTCGGTCAGGCCGGTTACGGCATACTTGGCCTCCTTGATCAGAGAGCTGTTCACCTTGGTGCCCGTGCCGCCGGCGGTGAAGGACTGATAGACGTTGTAGCCCGCCACCGTGGCGTCGTTCACCGGCAGCCAGGCGAGATCCACCTTGCCGTCGCCGGCGGTAGCCGTCAGTCCGGCCGGCGGTGAGATCAGCAGCAGCTTCACCGTGACCGTTGCCATCGGTGAGGCAAGCCCCCACGTATCCATGGCGGTCAGGCCGAAGGTGTAGTTGCGGTTCTTGTCGGTAATGGCGTATTCGTAGGCGGTGGCGTTGGCGAACTGCAGCGGCTCCCACTTGGCCGTGGTGTCGTTCCAGAGGTCAAGCTGGTAGCCCTTCAGGTCGGTCTCCGTGTTGGCCTTCCAGGTCAGGTGGATCAGCGCGGTATCATGGGTTTCCGCAAAGCCTGCGGGGGTGGCAGGCGGAGCGCTGGGATGGGCGTCGGCCAGGAGGCCGGTCTCGCTCTCCACGCCCCACTTGTCCTGTGCGTAGAGCAGATACTGGTAGGTCAGGTCGTTGGTCAAACCGGTATCGGTAAAGGTCACCGGCCCGGTCTCGACCTGGGCTACCTGGGCCCTGTAATAGAAGTTGTTGACCGGATCGGTCGGTGCGCGCCGGTAGACCGTGTAGCCGGTCACGTCGGCTTCCGTGTTGCGGTCCCAGGTCAGGGTGATCTGGGCGTTGCCGCTGGTGGCGGTGGCAGCCGCAATGTTGGCCGGGGCTACGTCGGGATGGACGGTCACCTTGGGCGACTCGGCCGAGAGGTTGCCGAAGGCGTCGACCGCCTTCACCCAGTAGGTGTAGTCCTTGCCGTTCAGGGCGGTCTCGTCCCAGAACTCGGCCCAGGGGACCGTAGCGGCAGTTGGCTTGACCAGCCCCAGTTTGACCAGTTCCGCCTTGCTGACGCTGGCCCCGGTCAGGCGCACGGGGGTGCTGTTCAACCGGGTAGCCGTGCCGGCGCTGGTGCCCTCGGTCCGGTAGACCACATAGCCGTCAAAGTCCGGCTCGGTGTTGGCCGCAGGCCAGAGCAACCGGGCCTTGTTGCTGTACGCCTTGCCGTGCAGCTCGGTCACAGCGGCCGGCGGTTCCGTATCAACCCGGACCACGACCTGGTCCAGGTTAACGGCAATGGCGGTCCGCCGTGCGGCCGGGCTGCGCACGCCCTTGTCCTGGAAGCGGAGGGTATGCTCCACACCCGGGGTCAGCGGGCCGGAGCGGAAGAGCAACTGCTTGTACTTGGTGGTGGAGGCGTACAGGTCGACGTCCGGCATGGCGCTGCCATCGATCGTGACCGTGGCCAGCCCCATGGTCGGGCCCTTCAGGCCGTAGATCTCCACATAGTGGCCGTAGAAGTGGAAGTCGACGCCGACACCGGCGGCGTTGGCACTCTTGTAGTTGCCGCCGTATGCGTTCGGATCCATCACATCGGTCCAGCCCTTGTCGAAGATGAAGGCCGGGCTGTTCTCCTGATAGGTGCCCGGGCCGTAGCCCCACTCGGCCTTCAGGGTGTACTTGCCCTGGCCGGCATAGCCGAAGGCATCGATGTAGTAGTCGCCGTCGCTGGGCGCCGTGTAGGCGATCTTCTCATCGCTGGTGGCGCTTTCCGAGGCGGCCACGATGCCGGCCACATCGTTGACCGTGGTGGCAGTCGGGCCGTACACGTACAGGTCAAAGTCGGTCCCCGCAGCGCCGTGTAGCTCCACGGTCAACTGCTGACCCTTGCGCATCGTGACGCGATAGACATCGTCCAGGTCGCTGCCGTTGCCATCTAGCTCATCCGTGATCGTCTGGCCCCAGCCCGGGTACGGAATGCCGGGGATGTCGCCGTCTTCGGAGGAGTTGAGGGCAGCGTAGGCGTCGATCAGACCGCCGGTTACCGTCTTGCCGTTCAGACTGGAGAGCGGCTTGACGGTGTTCAGGATCTGCGCCTTGATCTGATCGATGCTCCAGTCGGGATGCAGGCTCATCAGGAGGGCGGCAAGGCCGGTCACGTGCGGTGCGGCCATGGAAGTGCCGCCGTAGTACGCGTAGGCCTTATCGTAGGTGGCCGGTACCGGCTCCCAGGAGAGCGCCGCCTTGGCGGTGGCGTGGCCGGGCACCGGCAGGATGTAGTCGCGGTAGTTGGGGCTCGCCTTGGGCAGTGCGTAGAGCACACCGTCCAGGGCGCCGCCGGCGGAGCCCTTGATCTGAACCCGGGAGTCGCCTTCGCCGATCCAGTTCACGCCGAGCATATCGGTGACAACCGGATCCCCTTCGTTCATGAAGAGGGCGTCCTGACCGGTCAGGAAGAAGTTGCCGCCATCGTTCAGGTAGTTGGCGATGTTCTGCAGGTCATTCCCGTTCAGCACGGGTCCGCCGGAGTAGTAGCCGTAGCTGTGACCGGTGGCCCAGATCACCACCGGGTAGGCCTTCGGGTCCAGAATCGGCCCGTTCACTCCAGCGCCGAGGGGCAGGAAGGTGACATTGGTGAACGCCGAAAGGGCCGCCTGGAATTGGCTGTGCACGGCGGGCTCGCCCTTATCGGACTCGTCATCCTCCACCACCAGGACGGGGGTATCCTTCGTGGCTTTGAAGAAGTTCATCAGCCGGTTCAGGGCGTCCCGGGCATCGATCGTCTCCATGTCCTCCAGGCTGAAGCCCCAGAACATGCTCTTGTAGACGCCCGTGTCATTCTGAATAGCAGCGGCCCATGGCGCTGCCTTGGGGACAGAGGAGAGGACCCAGTGACCCGGGGCACCCACGTCCACTGAAGTGGCACCCCAGTTCGAGTAATACGCCAGGTCGCCCGTGTTGGCCAGGGCGGCCACCGAGATGATGTTGGGGCTGTCATAGGCGGAGGGGTAATGGGGGTAGAGATCGTCGTCCTGGGCATCGTTTCCTGCTGCAGCGACAAAGAGCATATCGGCGCTGTTGATCTGATCGTATTCAGCGTAGGTGAAGGGGCCGCCGCCCCAGGAGTTATTGGCGAGCTTCACGCCGAAGGAGAGGGCATAGTCCGTGGCCAGCAGGCCGTCCGATATGTAACCGCCCTGCGTGCCAAGGAACTTGACGGGCATGATCTTTACATTGGGGGCGACACCGGCCACGCCGATGCCATTGTTGATGGTGGCCGCAATGGTGCCGGAAACGTGGGTGCCGTGTGCGTCTTCATCTTCCCAGTCGAAGACCGTATTGTCGTTGTTGACAAAGTCCCAGCCATGGCAGTCATCGACATAGCCGTTGTTGTCGTTGTCGATGTCGTCATCGCAGGAGGTCTCGCCGGGGTTGGTCCAGATGTGGTCTTTCAGTTCCGGGTGGTTGATGTCGACGCCGGTGTCGATGACGGCGACGACCACCTCCGGGCTGCCCATTGTAATGCTCCAGGCGTTGGTGGCGTTGATGTCAACGCCAGGCGTGCCCAGGGTGCCCAGAATATCCTGACCCGTGTTCTGAAGGCCCCAGAGTTGTGAGAAGTAGTAGTCGTTGGGGATCACTTCGTCCTTGGTGACCAGGTAGTCGGGCTCGGCATAACGCACCTTGCCGGAGCGGGTAAGGGTCGTGACAACGGCCTTCAGGTCGCTGCCTTTGGGGAATTTGATCAACTGTGTCCCGTTTCGGTAGGTGCGGACGGTCGTGCCCTTGACCTGGTTCCTCAGGCTGTCGACCTCCGATTTGGCGGTGCCCGGCTTGAAGGAGACCAGCAGATGGTCGGGGCGGGACGGACGCTCGGCCGTCATGCGGGTGCTTTGCACCTTGCTCTTCAGTGCCTGGTCGGTTTCAGCGCCGGTGGGCTGGTAGGGTTTCACCGCGGTCTCTGGCCGGATCTGGCTCCCCGCTTTTAACCGGGCACTCTTCTTGGCGCCCAGGGTCGGCGCGGGAGTTGTGCCTTTGGGCGGGGCAGCCTGGACTGCAGCGGCGGCGAATAGAATCATCAGAGCAGCCACCGCCGCCATGAGTCGGATTCCCTTCTTACTCATGGTCTGACTCCTTTCTCGGTGTTCTTGCCGCAAAGGGTCGTGCCGGGGTTTGGGGCCCGGCCCCACAGGTTGGTCGGTGGGCGAAGTTACCGGGGAGCGAAAGGGGGTATCGGCGCAACACTGGCGTCACTGACAATCGGATAGCCAAATCTATCTATAGTGAAAACATATAACATTCACTAATACCATACAATACGGAGCCGGAGGCTGGACTCCTGCAACGTGGTGATAATTCGCCGTGTATTTTTTCGGTTGGGCTGGCGGGTGGGAAAAAAAGCAAGGCATGATTACGCGTGGGAGGCCGTAGCGATAGTTGCCACGGCCTCCGTGAGTTTTGCGCACAGGGGAAGATGCGGATTGAAGCCGACCAGGGGCGCGTACCTGCTCTGGCTCAGCGATCCTTATTTCGATCCGCTGGTGCGGACAGAGCTGCTGGCCATTTGCGGAAACGAGGAAGCGATCGACGATCGATTCGGGCGGGAGCTGGCCTTTGATACGGGCGGAGTGCGGGCATTGACCGGTGCGGGCACCGCCCGGATCAACCGCTACACGATGCGCCAGGCGGCGGCCGGGCTGGCTGCCTATGTCAGCAGGCTTGGTACGGAGGTGGCCGCCCGCGGGGTGGTGATCGGCTGCGATGTACGTGCAGACTCGCCGACCCTGGCATTGGAGGCGGCACTGACCCTTTGTGCCGCAGGGATTCGGGTATTTCTGTGGGGGCGAGTGACCACGACGCCCCTGCTTTCCTTTGCGGTGCGGGAACTACAGGCCATGTGTGGCATGATGGTGACCGCCAGCCATAACCCGCCGGCCTACAACGGTTACAAGCTGCTGTGGGAGGACGGCGCCCAGGTGGACCCGCAGCGGGCGGCGGAGATTGCGGCGGCGATCCGGGACGTGGGTGACATTCGCACGGTTCGGCCGGAGGGGGAGAAGGAGGCTCGGTCGGTTGGCCTGCTGCTGGCGGTCCCGCCGGTGATCGTCCGCCGTTATCGGGAGCGCCTGCTGGCGCTGGCGGAACGCTTTCGGGGCGGAAGAGGGGTACGGTGGCGGCGCAGGGTGGCCGCACGGGTGCGGGTATTGTACACCCCACTTTACGGGGCGGCCGCCGGGGTTGCCAGGCAGGTCCTGACCGACGCTGGATTTCAGTTGGCAGTGGTGGAGGAGCAGGCCGTATCGGATCCCACCTTCGGCGGCCTCTTGGCACCCAATCCCGAGGAGCCGGCGGTCTACGCCCGGGCCCTGGAGCAGGCGACGGCGTTCAAACCGGACCTGATCGTGGCCACAGACCCGGACGGAGACCGGCTGGGGGCGATGGCCTGGAGTGGGGCAGATTACCGGCAGTTGAGCGGCAACCAGGTAGGGGCGCTGCTGACCGATTACCTGCTGACCCGATTGGCGCAGCAGGGGCGGCTGCCGCGGGCAGGGGTGGTGATCAAGTCGGTCACATCCACTAACCTGGTGGCGGCCCTCTGCCGGGAACACCGGGTGGGGCTGATGGAGACGGAAGTGGGCTTCCGGCACATTGGCGCCCGGATCCGGGCACTGGAGCAGCATGGCACGCAGGAATTCCTGTTCGGCTTCGAGGAGTCGGGCGGGTACCTGGCGGCGACATTTTTGCGGGAGAAAGACGGGGTAATGGCCGCCCTGCTGCTGGCCGATGCAGCCGCCTACCACAAGGCCCGGGGCCACAATCTGTGGCAGGCGCTGGATGCCATCTGGCGCCGCTGTGGCTACTTCCTGGAACGACAGGCCACACTGCATCTGCCCGGTCGGGCAGGCGGCGAGCGCATGACCGAAATTCTGGCCCGCCTGGCCGTCGAGGCCCCGCCGTTGCTGGGTGGCATTCCGGTGGCCGCACGGGAGGAAGGCAACCGCCAGATTCGCTTCCGCTTTGCCGATGGCGGATTTGCCATGGTACGGCCGTCCGGCACCGAACCCAAACTGAAGGCGTACTGCTCGGTGCGGGGCGACACCCATGCCGAGGCCGAGCAGAAGTTGACCGCCCTGGAGGCCGACCTGCTGCGGCGGCTGGGGGAGTAGCAATGCCGAAGGGCTGCACGTCTTGCGACGTGCAGCCCTTGCTTATGGCAGGTACGAGCGGACCAGTTCCATCTCGCCGCTGAGGCTGTAATCGCCCAGGCTGGCGGGGAGGAGCAGCGAATCGCCCTTCGCCAGATCGAGCTTGCCCTCAGCCCAGGTAATCCGGCCTTTTCCGGCAGTCACCAGGATGGTTTCGAAGCTGACCGGGTTGACCTTGCCGCTCCAGGCGCTCTTCAGGGCCATCCGTTCCACCATGAAGAACGGAGATTCCACCAGCGTCTGCCACTGGTCGGCAGGGGCTGGGGCGGGGCGGAAAGGCTTGGGCGGCGTGTCGTAGTTGGTCACCTTCAGGGCGTGCTCCACGTGCAGTTCCCGGGGCTTGCCGTCAAGGCCCAGGCGGTTGTAGTCATAGACCCGGTAGACCGTATCGGAGGACTGCTGCACTTCGGCCACCAGTACGCCTGCGCCCAGTGCGTGAATGGTGCCGGCGGGCACGTAGTAGACGTCGCCCGGCTGCACGGTGATCTTTTTCAGGCAGTCCATGGTATGGCCGGCGCGGACGGCCGTCTCGAAGGCCGCCCGGTCCACGCCCTCCTTGAGCCCGTATACGATCTGTGATCCGGGCTCGGCGCCCAGCACGTACCACATCTCGGTCTTGCCGGGTTCGCCCGGGGCCAGTCCTTCGTAGTCATCCGACGGATGAACCTGGACGGAGAGGTCGTCGGTGGCATCCAGCAGCTTGATCAACAGCGGACAGCGGCCGCCCAGGCCCTGGACCTCCCGGGTGCCCAGCAGATTCGCACCATACTCGTGCCGCAGATCGGCCAGGTTGCGCCCGGCCAGCGGGCCGTTGGCCACCGTATTCGTGCCCTGATTGTGTTCGCCCAGTACCCAGCA
>JBLNEM010000316.1:0-2683 GCA_050262655.1 Mycobacterium leprae
AAAAAAGCAAGGGGAATCGCCGCTCGGCGACTCCCCTTGCTCTATAGGACCTTGGCCAGGAATTCTCTGGTGCGGGGGTGCTGCGGATTGGCGAAGACTGTCGCCGGCTCGCCCTGCTCCACGACCACCCCGCCATCCATGAAGATCAGACGGGTGCCGACCTCCCGGGCAAAGCCCATCTCGTGGGTGACCACCAGCATGGTCATACCCTCCCGGGCCAGGTCTTTCATCACCTGGAGTACCTCGCCCACCAACTCCGGGTCGAGGGCCGATGTGGGTTCGTCAAACAGCATGACCTGCGGTTCCATCGCCAGCGCCCGGGCGATCGCTACCCGCTGCTGCTGCCCGCCGGAGAGGAAATTGGGGTACTGGTCCCGTTTCTCCGCAAGGCCCACCCGGGTCAACAGCCGCATGCCCAGCTCCTCGGCCCTGGCGCGCTCCATCCCCTTCACCCGCATGGGCGCTTCGATCACGTTCTGCAGCGCCGTCATGTGCGGGAAGAGGTTGAACCGCTGAAAGACCATCCCCAACTGGCTCCGCTGCTGATCCAGCAGCCGCTCCGGCAATGGCACCGTCTTGCCGCCCACCTGCCGCCGGCCTACCTCTTGCCCGCCATACAGGATGTGGCCACCGGTCGGCTCTTCCAGGTAGTTGATGCACCGCAGGAGGGTCGACTTGCCGGAACCGGAGGGGCCGATCACCAGCACCACTTCACCGGGGAAGACATCCAGGCTGATCCCCTTCAGCACTTCAAGCTTGCCGAAGGACTTGTGCAGGTCCTGGATCTGCAAGATCGGCGTGCTCATCCCCTCGCCTCCAACTTTTTCTCCAGTCGGGTGGCGATGCTGGTCAGGGTCACGGTGATGATCAGGTAGCCGACCGCCGTCCACACATAGGTCTCGGCGATGCGGAAGCTGACTGCTGCCATGTGCTGGCTGCTCTTCATCAACTCCAAGATGCCCACGGCCATGGCCAGAGAGGTATCCTTCGACAGGGCGGCCATCTCATTGACCATGGGCGGCAACAGCCGCCGGAAAGTCTGCGGCAGGATAATTCGCCGCATGGCCAGAGAGTAGCTCATGCCCAGCGACCGGGCTGCCTCCATCTGCCCCCGGTCGATGGACTGAATGGCGCCGCGGATGATCTCGGCAATGTAGGCGCCGGCGTTCAGAATGAAGGCGAAGGCCGCACTGCTGAAGTCGTCCAGCGTCAACCCAACCTGCGGCAGGGCCCCATAGAAGAAGAGCACCTGAAGCAGCAGGGGCGTGCCGCGGAAGAGCGTGACATAGCCGCTGGCCACTAGCCCCAGCGCCTTACTCTTACTGATGCGGGCGAAGGCGGCCAGCAAACCTACCACCGTGCCGCCCAGTGCCGTGACCACCGTCAGCAAAAGCGTCAGCTTCATGCCGTTCAGCAGCACGGGCAGAATGCCGGCGGAGTACTCGAGGAAGGAAGTCAAGCAACCAGCCTCCTCTGCCAGGTTACTTGCTCACGTCGTTGCCGAACCACTGGACCGAGATCTTGCCGAATGTGCCGTCCGACTTCATATCCTTAAGGGCCTTCTCCAGGGCGGCGTACAAAGCCTTATCCTCTTTGTTGACGGCAATGCCCACCGGTTGCGGGGAGATCGCCTGGCCGGTGACCGCGTAGGTGGCCGGGTCCAGGGCGGCATAGTAGCGGCCCACCGGCTCGTCGATGATCACCACGTCGGCCCGGTTGTTCTTCAGCTCCAGGAAGGCGTCGGTCGCCATCTTGAAGGAGCGAATCTCCTTGATGTCCTTGATCTTTTTGGCCTTCAGGTCTTCGACGTACGACTGGGAGGTGGTCTCCGCCTGCACGGCCACGGTCTTGCCTGCCAGGTCCTTTTCGGTCTTGACGTTGACCCCCTTGCGGGAGACGAAGACCTGACCCATCTTCAGGTACTCAATGAAGTCGACCTGCTTGCGCCGCGTGTCGTCGGGGTTCATGAAGGAGATGATCACATCGAACCGCTTGGCCTGGAGGCCGGGAATGAGGCCATCGAAGTCCATGGTCTTGAACTCGGCCTGCACCCCCAGCTTCTCGGCCAGGGCCTTGGCGAAATCGACGTCAAAGCCGACCACGGTCTTGCCGTCCTTGTCCATCGACTCCATCGGCGGATAGGTCGCCTCCAGGGCTACCGTCAGCTTGCCGGCCTGCTTCACCCGGTCCAGCGAGGAATCGTTGGCAGACTTGCTGCAGGCAGAGAGCAGGGTAGCCGCCAGCAACAGAATGGCCAGAAGCGCAAAGAGCCGTTTCTTCATTCCCGAAAACCCCCTCTTGGTCGTGATTCACCTGCACCGGCAGGTGGCTGCAGGTTTACGCTGGTTATTCGGCGTCCAAATTATTATACCTGCTCTATTTATTCGCCATCGTATTATTAGGCAGAACAAGCGAAATAGGTTGGTTATCATTCAGGCCTCTTGCCACGAATTTCGCGGATTTCCCGGAAAACAGGACCCACTCGGGTCCCGGTCACCATGCGCGGGTAGATGGGACATTGCCGCGGATTTCGCGGATTACGCGGATTTTACGGACAACAAGGCCCACTCGGGTCCCGGTCACCATGCGCGGGTAGATGGGACATTGCCGCGGATTTCGCGGATTACGCGGATTTTACGGACAACAAGGCCCGCTCGGGTCCCGGTCACTCATGCGCGGGTAG
>JBLNEM010000317.1:0-8194 GCA_050262655.1 Mycobacterium leprae
GGCATGCCGGCTCAGCCGGCATGCCCGATCCGAAGCAGACTCACCCGTCCATTCTATCTGCCCTGCCTGCGCTGGCTGTGGGTCTGGACTTCGTAGCGACGGATCCGTTCCGGTGTCAGCCCGTACGCCTCAAGGTTTTCCGGATCCACGCCGAGCTCCCGGGCCACCTCCAGCCCAAACCGACGCAACCCCGGCCCCACCTGGGCCGGGTCCCCGCCGCCAAACCGGTTGATGCTGCTCTTCCTCGCCACGTGCATCTCCCCTCCCGCGTTCACGTCATCTTGATCCAGCGCGTCTCCCTGCCACAGTTGGGACACCGGCCGAAAGGCTGGTTGGCGGCAAAATACTGCTGGCCACCGTCCAGCGACGCATAGGTGCCGTCTTCCTTGCACAATTCGCCGGTACACCCCACTGGCTGCTCCAGTTGCAGATAGAAGCCCTCACCTGACTGCGGCGTCAACGACTGATCCAAAGTCGATACCCCCCTACCATCCCGATACAAAGTGGAGCGGTTCTCCACCTTGATCACACCGACTTTAGTCTGCCCTCCTTGGCCGGGGTATATGTGGTTCTTATACTTGCGTGTTAATAAAGTAGCGTTTTCTCATAGCAAACCTTATTGACTCCGAGAAAACCCCGTGGTAACTTTAGGTCAGAGAGAATGGTCCCGGACTACATAACCTTCCCAGGGAAAGGAGAAGGTAGACATGAAGTCACCGAGCACCGCATTGTCTGAAGCCCCCTCCCTGCGAATTCCGCAGTCTCGTCCGCACCCCACCCTCGTCGCCACGGATGAAGAATTGGTGGCAACTTACCTGAAAGGGAACAAGGCCGCTTTTGATGAGCTGGCCGGTCGGTACGAGGACCGCCTCTACCGCCTCTCATTCCGCATGTTGGGGAATCATCACGATGCCCTGGATGCGGTACAGGAGATCCTTCTGAAACTACTGGCGGCGCTGCCCAAGTTTGAGGGCCGCTCCCGCTTTGGCACCTGGCTCTATCGGCTGGCCGCTAATACCTGCCTGGACATCCGTCGTAAGCGGGGCCGCACCGCCGCCGATTCGCTGGAAGCGACGCTGGAGCATAACCCGGCCACTTCCCTGGCGGTGTTGGATGATCGGCCGATGGATAACCCCGACCTGTTTGTCGAGCAGCAGTACCGTGAAACCGTAGTACGTGCCGCTCTGGACCTGCTTCCCGAGGGCCAGCGTCAGCTGCTGGTGCTTCGGGATCTCGAAGACCTTTCCAACAGCCAGGTCGCCGACATGCTCGGCCTCGAAGTCGGCGCCCTGAAGGCCCGGCTGCATCGGGCACGGCAGGCCCTGAAGCGCACGCTGGATGTCGGGGTTTCTGTCCCGGGGTACGCAACCGCCACCTCCAGAGACATCGCCATCTAACCCAGGGGAGAAGGGATGCTACATGGCTCTGGGTGCCCGTATACGTCAGACGCGTACGCAGAAAGGGATCACCCTGCAGGAACTCGCCGATAAGAGCGGGCTCTCCAAAGGCTTCATCTGCCAGTTAGAGAACGACAAGGCGTCGCCTTCGCTCCAGGCCCTGGAGAAACTGGCCGGATCCCTTGGCGTTTCACTGGCTTACCTCTTCCTGACACCAGAAGAGACCATCCACGTGGTCCGGCGCACCGAGCGTCAGGAATATCACATCGGCCCCGACGGTACGCTGGTCCAGCTGCTGTCCGGCCCCCGGCGAAACCTGACCATGGTCGTCATCGAACTGCCGGTCGGCACCAGCAGCGGCGGCGACAACCATCTGCATGACGGTGAGGAGTGCCATCTCGTCCTGGAGGGGATACTCCGATATAGTCAGGGTGACGAGTCGGCGGTATTGCAGTCCGGCGATTCCGCCCACTGGAACGGGTTCATCCCGCACCGCATCGAGAACTGTGGGCAGACGCCGGCCCGCATTCTCTGCGTCACGTCAGGCCCCCTGGCAGATGTGGTCGACTGCGCCGAGTGTGATGAAGACCCGCCCGGTCCGAAAGCATAGAGCCTTCGAGCGGCGGTGTTCCGCCGCTTGCTTCTTTGTACTTAACAGATGGGGGAGTTTCGATGAAACCAATCAATCCTACGGAAGTGCAGGCCGCACTGCAGGGCTTTGTGGACCAGTCGGTCTATGTTCATCTCGAGACCACCACCGGCGCCTACGCTGCAACACCTGTCAGTGCGTTCATCCGCAACGCCTCCGTCCGCTTTAGCCGGGCAACCCTGGCGGGCACCGGACCCTATCGCGCCGGACTCCAGATGAGCAATGGGTGGATCTATGCCGAGGGGCTGACCGATTGGGAAGTAACCCCGGAGAGCCGTCTCCTCATGGCAGGGCACGACGCCGAAGGCCGCCTGGCGATCGCACTGGAATTGAGCCTTACGCCGTTCCCGGCGTAACCGGAGGAGGTATGCAAACCATGAAAAACCACTTACTCGTTGTCATGCCCCACCCGGACGACGAAACCTTTGCCTGTGGCGGCACCATTGCGCTGCACGCCAAGGCGGGAACGCCGATCACCTACCTGTGCGGCACCCGTGGCGAGATGGGCCGCAACATGGGAAAGCCCCCCTTCGCCACCCGGGAGAGCCTGCCCGAACTGCGGGAGCGTGAACTCCGGGCCGCGTGCGAAATCCTGGGCATCCGCGACCTGCGCCTCATGGGCCTCCGGGACAAGACAACGGAGTTCGTCGATCCCGAGTGGCTGGCCGACCAGGTCGGCCAGGTGATTGCGGAAGTCGACCCGTCGCTCATTCTGATCTATCATCCCCAGTACGGGGTACATCCGGACCATTGTGCCTTCGGGGCTGCGACCGTCCGCGCAGTAGGGCGGCTGCCCAAGGCCGAGCGGCCGCCGATTCACTGCCGGGCGTTCGGCAAGAACGTGGGCGAGCTGGGTGAAGCCGATGTGGTAGTAGATGTGAGCAGCGTGATCGATGTGAAGTGGGCGGCCATTGCGGCCCACCGGTCCCAGAGCGAGGGGATGATGGCCCGCCTGGAGCAGAACCCTGAGCAACGGGAGCAGGCCAAGAAGGAACGGGCCCGGGAACACTACTGGACCTACCGCTTTTAGGTGGAGGGGGGGCGACTCCGCCCGCTGCGAAGATAACCGTGACGAGAAAACGGCGACCAGCCATGGCTGGTCGCCGTTTTGATTATGCATGTACTTCAGCCTGACCCCGGATGAGTTGGTTGGGACAGATCACCGTGCATTCCAGGCAGTAGTGACACTTGCCCAGGTCCAGAGCCCAACCGTGGTTGCAATACTGGAGTGCGCCGGTGGGGCACACCCGCACGCAGGCCAGGCACTGACAGCACGGTTTGATCTCCTCAGTCTCCGCCAGGGTAGGGCCTGGCTTTTGCCTGCTCATCGGACTCATCTGAGGCCCCACCTCCGGGTCTCCCTGGGTATGCCAATAGCGTACCATGAGACTTCCCTTGGCTGTAATAAGCGAAAGGCCGGAGAAAAGGGCTAGGGTGAAGAACGGGTGTGATAATTCGTTAAGATACGGTCGCTGTCCGACGGGCTACCACCGGGTGCTGCCGATTCAGACAGAACCCCTGTTCACCGTCTACGGTGGTGCTATGCGAGAGTAGCTGATGGTTCACCAAAAGGTTCAGCCACTCTTCATGGTCAGGCAGTTGCCCTTTCAGCGCTTCGGCCAGCGCCTCTTCGACAGCAGCCCGTGCCACCACGTCGTGTTCCTTGTAGACCTGCATCAGCGTCGCAAGCACCCCGTCCCGAATGGCCAGGGTCTCCTGAACGGCCGGGTTATCATACTGCAGGTAGGCGCCCGTGGTGGGCCGGCTGCCGAACTGGTTTGGCTGTTGCCGGATCACCACGACACCATTCTCGTTAGCCACCCGGATCGAACGCTCCATCTCCCACTGCCCATATACCGCCAGTTGCTGCCGCAGCAGCCCCATGGACATCCAGAGATAGCCTGTCCGAGTCAGGTAGTGGTCCATGTATATCACCAGGCGGCGCAGCATGGGCGTGGAGTCTTCGCCCGGCACCACTTGCTGGACCAGGGCGTGATCGTCCATCAGGAAGAGCGCCGAGGTGGGGAAGTCCGGATTCTTCGGATTCTCCTTGCGTTCCAACCGGAGCAGTCCTTCGGCGATGCACAGGTCGATGAACGCCCGGCGCTCAGCCTCGCCGGCAGGCCCCTGCGGCATGTTGGGGTCGCTGGCCAGGGCCTTATCGAGCAAGCCATATGCCACCCAGTTGGCCCCCGGCATGGAGGAAAGCACCTGCCGGAGATGGGCGATCACGGTGGAGACGGCTCGTAAGGTGTACTTGACCGAAGCGTTCTCTTTCTTCAGCAGCACGAAGGTTGTTTCGGTGCCGGGGCGCTTGGGGTTGGGCTGCTTCTTGGTCTCAAGAATGCCCTCCTCCAGGCACTTGACGATGAGCAGCCGCCGCTGCTCGCTGTCCTCGCCAAACAGATTGGAAGAAGACATTTCGTGCATCAGCGTAAGGAAGGGCACCTGAACCCAGCCGCGAGATAGCATGACGTTTTCCGACCGCAGGATCAGGGCGCGGGTGGCCATGTCCTTCGAGGGCGGGCCGTCAGGACGCGCAACCGGCCTGGCTGCGCCATTCTCGGCGTGACCAAAGCCATTGGGGACGATGCCATGATTACCGAGCAGCGTTTGAATATTAACGAGTTCAGCCACCCGAGCAGCCAGCCGGGTGCTGATGGAACCCTCGACGCCCCAGACCACCACGCGCTTCTGCTCCTGCTGGAGGATCCGGATGACATGGACGAAGTCCCCGTCACCCGTTACCAGAATGAACGTATCGGCGTCTCGGCCGGGAATCCGCAGGAATTCCTGGATTTCGAGGCTCATCACGAGGTCAGCATTATCCTTGCGGCCACCTTCGACATACTCGGGCTTGATGTCGTGGCGGTCAAACACCGACATGGCCTCGGGGAAGATGTCCCACGGCGCGTAGGCACGGGCATAGATTACTTCACCGAACTTACTCGCCTCTGCTTTGAATACCTCGGCCAGTTGTTTATGGGTTGTGTTGATGTTCTGGCCGCGCAGTGACTTGGAGACATTTTCATAATCGATGAAAAGTGCACAGGTAGCCACGGTTCATTACCTCCATCTATATTTACCAAGCCGCACGTTGCCGTATCAGTATAGAAACAGAGACAGGAGGCAGAGTCGTGCTTCTCTTACTCCACGAATGCCAGATGCCATGCCTAACCCTATTCGTTACCTGGCATCATTTCACCTGTTGGATGAGTCGTCAAAATCAAGTGTATTTCGCTTTCATACAACCTGGGGATAGCGGTCTGCTCCAGTTATCCCCTGGGTTAGCAACAATCTGTACCTCCATTGGACCACACAGCCCCAAAAAGAGCAACAACGAATAGGTTCTATACACTAATCCTTATTAGACTAAAGACGGACAACAACAGGCGCCCCGACCACCATGACGGTCGGGGCGCTCCAGTTTAACGGAAGCGTTGCACTTCGAAGCGATAGAGGCGAATGCCGCTCTCGCCCGGGGTCAGGCCCGCCTTCTGACACGCCACCGACACCTGCTCGTCGACCGAATCGATCCCGGGCAGATCCGGCAGCAAGAGGCCCGTGTGCCGCCCTTTCTCCACGATCACACCATACCGGTGGGGATCCAGTTCGGCGTAGTTGCAGGGGACCGCCGGCCCCAACACATCGACTGAGTAGTCCAGGAAGGGCAGTTCTTCCTCCTCCACCGCCGAGAAGCGTGGGTCGTCTGTGCCTGCCATGATGGCGTTCCGCACCACTTCCAGCGCCAGAGTCGGTTCGGTGGGAGCCGTGGTGCCCATGCAGCCGCGCAGGTCACCGTCCAACTTGAGCGAGACAAACACCCCTGCCTGCTGCGGGAGTTCGGGCGGCAACTGCACAGGGGCCGTCCCCTCATGCGGCGCCCCGGCCGAGAAGTCCAACTGCAGGCCGGTCTTCACGTAGTGCTCAAGGGCCATCCGGGCCAGTGCGACAATGGGGTGGGCGTGGCTGCGCTCCTGCTCAATGCGTTGACGGCGGGCCTGCTCCAACACCGGATAAAGCTGCCGGGACGGTTCCGGCAACCCCGGTCGGATTGGCGCCACGGCGTAGCCGACGCCAAAGGGGCCTTCATAGGAGAGCAGGTGCGGCTTCAACGCCAGCCCGTCCAATGCGCCGGCCAGCATCATCAAGGGGCGCAGACCACACTCGCCCGCGTCCTCACAGAGGTCGTGATCCAGGCTGAAGAGCCTTGCCAGGTCGCCCTGCGCCAACAACTCAACGATCTCGTGGTCAAAGGTCTGCCCCTTTGGGTTGAAGCCGGCCGGGGCGTCCGGTGTCAGCCGGTGAGAGAGATCGCCGCTGGCCAGAAGGGCAACCCTTCGCCCGGAGCGGTCGATCGCCCGCTGCAGCGCCTGGCCGAACCGGTAAAGCTGCAGACGCGGCAGAAGGCCCATCGCGATCGGCAGGATCGGCCCCGTCCAGCCCGCCTGGGTCAAGTAATAGAGCGGCACCATTGTGCCATGGTCCAGCCGCTCGGCGTTCCATAGCGCCGCCCGGTCGCTGGTGACCGGGGCGGTCAGAATACCGCTGTGCCCTGCCTCCTGGCTGACCAGCCGGCCTAACTCCTGATCGACCTCGAGGGAGAACGCCACCTCAGGCGCGCCAAATACCCCCAGATCCCCCGCGATAAAGCCCATCATATGCACCGCGATAGCATCCTGGAAGACGGGGCCGTGCGGTGAAATGATGATCACCGTGTCCGGTTTTGCGGCCATCAACTCCTGAGCCATCGTCTCCATGGCTGTCTGGGTCGCCTGGACTTTCGCTGACTCAGTCCCACCCACAGCCGGAATCACAATCGGCGGATGCGGCACCAGTGCCGTGTAGACAAGCTCCTGCATGACATGCCTACCTCCACGTCCCTACCAATCGAAAGGACCTGATTGCCCTGCCGCAGTAGTGTGCCCCATCCGGACCGCAGACCTCACGTGGCCAAGCGTTCGCTCCGCTCTTCACCGGCGTTTTGCCGAACGTTCCCGATGGCCTCGCCGAGCAGAGCGGCAAAGATCCGGATCGCCTTCACGTCCTGGCGGCCAAAACTGCTCTCGCCCGGTGACACCACCTGGATCACGCCGACCATTTCCGTACCCGACTCAATCGGCGTGACCAACACGGATACCGTCTCGTTGAAGGCATCGCCATATTGCCACCGGGGGTCACGCTTGGCGTCCGGAAGATTGGCGCCCTGTCCGGTTTCCAGCACCCAGCCGATCAGTCCGCGGGAGACCGCCGAGAGTGGGTCCTGGCGGCAGAGCGAGATCATCCGCTGACCCTTGGATGTCCCGCCGTTATAGGCCAGCATTGCGCCGGCCTGACCCGGAGTGCGCAGGTAGATCTGCACCGTATAGCCCGCCCAGAAGTGAAGGGCTGCGTTGGCGGCCCGAGACAGGATCGCATCCAGATCGTCGAGCCGGTGGATCAACCGAATGTCGGTCAGGAAGTCAAGCGGGTCCTGGCCCCGTCCCACGGTAGCCGGTCCATCGGCCAGGCCTTTGAGGGGTTCCACTGCTGCGGCCTGCACCGCCGGGTTGGCGGCCCCGCCCAGGGCCAGCAGCCAGCCTTCCTGCCGCTGTTTGGCCTGCTCCACGATCTCTTCCCAGGCCTCCACCACCGAAGGGTTGAACTGTGCGCCGCTGCAGCGGCGAATCTCGCCCATCGCCTCGTCAAGCGGCATGGCGGCCCGGTACACCCGTTCCGAGGTCATCGTATCGAACGCATCGGCCAGCGACAGGATCGCGGCCCCCAGGGGGATATCATCGCCGCTCAGTCCGTCCGGATACCCCTGGCCGTTGTACCACTCATGATGATGGCGGACCAGCGCAACCAGATGCCCCAGGTAGGGCGCCTGCGCCAGGATGTTACCGCCGATGGCGGCATGGGTCTGAATCAGCAGCCGCTCCTGGGGGGTCAGGGAGGCGGGCTTCTGCAGCACCTGATCGGGCACCGCGATCTTGCCGATGTCATGCAGCAGACCGGCCAAATCGATCCGGCGAATTTCGGCTGGCTCCAGGTTCATCCCCTGGGCCAGCAGGCGGGCGTAAAAGGAGACGTTCGTGGAATGATGCCGAGTGTAATGGTCCTTGGCATCCACCGTAGCGGCCAACACCCGAACGGTGGAAAGCTCCAC
>JBLNEM010000318.1:0-8661 GCA_050262655.1 Mycobacterium leprae
GGGGACCGGGTGGGCTCGAATGCCGCCCAGCAGGCGGTTCAGGAACGCACCGCCAATCTCCGGGCGTTGGGGAGAGAAGGCAGGGAGAGCCTGCTCCGCTCTGTTCACCGCGGGGGCTTCCGGTGCAGGGGAAGGAGAGATGAGGGCGGCATTCTCTGCCGGCGCTTCGACCTTCCGGGTGCGGCGGACCGCCACCCAGCCTGACAGGGCTGGCAGGAGGGCCAGGCCGATCACCAGCGCACCGGAGGCGACATAGTAGGTGTTGCCTGAGAGCAGCAGGGGCCAGCCCACGAGGAGAGCGTCATAGGTGTAGTGGGCGACGACCGTGGTCTCGATGTCGTAGCGCCAGAAGACCCAGCCCAGGAACGTGCCCATCAGGGTCAGTTCAATGCCGCGGGTCCAGACCGGGAAGACAGGGTAGTTGCTGTGGGCGAAGGCCCAGATCGCCGCCGGCAGCACCAGTGCCACCGGGGTCCACTTCAGCCAGCGCTTGGCGATGGCGGTGCCGAAGAGGCGGAAGGTGTACTCTTCCGTGAAGGCTGCGGTGATGCCGATGGTCAGCGGATAGAGCCACGGGGCCGGCGTGGCCAGGATATCGGAGTAGCTGGGCGCTGCCGGCGTCCAGACGCCGAAGTACTGCCGGCCGACGAAATAGAACAGGGTATCGTACCCCAGCATCACGCCCGCCACCGCCAGGCCCCGCAGGCTGCTGCGGCCGAAACCGGCCGAGAGCAGGGAGCCCTGCCTGATGCGACTGAAGTAGGGCGCACCGTCACGATCCATCTGCCGGAGTAGTCCCTGACCGGCCGCCGCCGGGAATAGGACACCGGCCACATACAGGAGGGCGGCCAGCAGGGCTACGAAGAGGCCGAACACATAGCTGACGGCCGGCGGCAGAAACGTTGGCATCCTGGACTTCAGTTGGGTCAGCTCGTTGAGCGCCCCGGCCAGCGAGACGACCACCAACAGGAGGGCTCCCCACAGCCCCAGCCCCCAGGCAGCGCGACGGGCGAGCAGAATCGACCAGATGGCCGCCAGAATCCAGAGTCCGATCATCAGCGTGCTGCTGATCAGGGCCAGTGCGGTACCGACCGATGCCGTCTCCTGATAGGTCCGCTGGAACTGGGCGGGCACCAGCAGATAGTGATGCAGGCCGCTCAATTGGCTGCCCTGCAGGTCCACATCGACTTTGGGGAAGGCGCCCTTCAGCGAAACGCCTTTCTGCTGCCACTCGAAGTGGTAGTCCGTGCGGGCGCTCTGCTGTTTGGCTCGTGACCCGACCAACTCCCAGTTGCTCAAGGGGTAGCCGTTCTGTTCCAGAAAGCGCTGTGCAGCCGCCAGGGCATCCTCTTCGTTCAGCGAGGCACCGGCCGTACTCTCCGGATAGGTGCGGCTGAATCCCAGCACCTGCGGCTGTGCCGTGTCCACGGTGACCTTGTATTCGATCTGCTCGCCCGGCTTGAACCAGCGAACCGACCAGTGCCAGACCTTATAATCGCGGGCCAGTTGGTTGCTCTCCGCCAGCGCATAGTTCCGCTGGAGGTAGAGCAGCGCATTCTCGTCCGACTCAAACGAAACGGCCCCTTCGTACCCAGTCAGATCAAAGCCTTGTTCGACCAACCACTGCCGGGAAAGGGCCAGACTCTGGTTCCGTGTGGTATTCAGGTCCACCTGGGCCTCCGGATCGGCCACTCGGGAAAGCAACAGGAAAATGAGCACCCCGACCAGTCCCACGACCGGCCAGACCCATCTGCGCCAGCGCACCGACAAATCCCCTCCAAGCAGGACAATTCACGCCAGGGGTGGCTTTACGAGCATTCGAACGAACGTGCTTTGGTTCGCCATCCCAGCCCCGTAAACCTGCAAGGGGGGACTCCGTGGGAGTACCCTCCGCCGACGGGCCTGTGACGCCACGGCCCCTTATCCTACGGAGCCCCTTCGGGTCTCCTCGGGGGGCCGAACGGCGTCACAGACCCGCCGGCTGCGGGGACGCTCAGCCCCCGCCCAGTTCACAAAAAAGGTGCAGGCACTCATGTGAGTACCTGCACCTTGTCTGCGTGCATATTAGCGGGCGATCTGACGCATCCGGGCGATGATGGCGTCGGTGACCTCGGTGGTGTTGTTCTTGCCGCCGAGATCCGGGGTGCGAACCTGCTTGGCCTCGAGGACGTCCTCGACCGCGGTCATCACGGTCTTGGCCAGGTCCGGGCGACCCAGGTGCTCCAGCATCATGCTGCCGGACCAGATCTGACCCACCGGGTTGGCGATGCCCTTGCCGGCGATGTCAGGAGCGGAGCCGTGCACCGGCTCAAACATGGAGGGGTGCTTCTTCTCCGGGTTGATATTGGCCGATGGGGCGATGCCGATGCCACCCATGATGGCGCCACCCAGGTCAGTAAGGATGTCGCCGAACAGGTTGGAACCAACGACCACGTCGAACTCCTGGGGCTTCAGGACGAAGAAGGCCGACAGAGCGTCGATATGGGTCAGGCGGCGCTCCACTTCCGGGAACTCCTTGCTGCCGATCTCGTTGAAGATCTCATCCCAGAACGGCATGGACCAGTTGATGCCGTTGGACTTGGTGGCACCAGTCAGGCGCTTGCGGCGGGAGTTCTGGGCCAGGTTGTAGGCATAGCGGATGATGCGCTCGGTGCCACGGCGGGTGAAGACCGACTCCTGGATGCAGATCTCATGCTCGGTGCCGGTGTACAGGCGACCGCCCATGCTGGAGTACTCGCCTTCGTTGTTCTCCCGGACGACCATGTAGTCGAAGTCGCCCGTGCCCTTGCCGCGCAGCGGGCAGTCGATGCCCCGGAGAATGCGGACCGGGCGCAGGTTGACATACTCTTCGAAACCGCGGCGGATGGGCAGGAGGAGGCCCCACAGTGAAACATGATCAGGCACGCCGGGGAAGCCGACGGCGCCCAGGAAGATCGTATCGAAGTTTTCCAGGGTGGTCAGGAAGTCCTTCGGGGCCATCTCGCCATGTTCCAGGTAGTACTGGCAGCTCCAGGGGAACTCCTTGTACTCAAACTTGATGCCGCCGTCGAGCTCGGCGATCGCGTCGAGTACCCGGACGCCGGCCGCTACCGTCTCATGACCAATGCCGTCACCTGGAACGAGGGCGATGTTGAACTTGTTCATGATGGAACCTCCCATGTGAATGCAATTAGTAACGAACTATTAACATGATACGCCAAGAGCAGCCAGTTCCATATTATAGGTCATAATGGTCTTCCAGGGGGCGGTCTAGCCATAGAATGAGCCACTCGTGCGGCCCTGTATAGTCAGGACCTTGCATACAGCATTAATTGGTATCATCAATTACTAACTATGCATAGAACAGGCACGCTACATTGCATTATTTAACTGAATATCTGTATTCGGTATATAGGGTTGTGTGCTAATTTGATAGCGGGGTGGATCCCCACAAATCTCATGAGAGGTGGCCTGGGAGAATGTCACGTCCCGCAACGGCGCCTTCGACCCCGACCAGAGGCATTCAGTTTGACTCGTCCAAGCTGATCCGTGCCGCCATTATCCTGGTGATTGGTCTCATCCTGTGGTTCCTGCCGGCATACGGCAAGATGTCGCTTCAGGCCACGCACCTGATCGCAATCTTCGTGGCTACGATCCTGGGCCTCATTCTGCAGCCCCTGCCTCAGGGCGCAGTCGTGATCCTCGGTGTGGCCGTTGCCGCAATCACCGGCACGCTGGTGATCGGCGATGCCCTCAACGGCTTCATGGATGCCACCGTCTGGCTGATCGTCACGGCATTCCTCTTCGCCCGCGGCTTCATCAAGACCGGCCTGGGCCGGCGTATCGCCTTCCTGTTGGTCCGGGCTTTCGGCAAGTCCACCCTCGGCCTCGGCTACGCCCTCACCCTATCCGACGTGATCATCGCCCCGGCCACGCCGTCGAACACGGCTCGTGCCGGCGGCATCCTCTTCCCGATCATCCGCTCGCTCTCGTCCTCGATGGGCTCCGAGCCTGGCCCCACCGCCAAGAAGGCCGGCGCCTTCCTCATGTTCAACGAGTTCCAGGTAAACCTGATCACGTCGGCCCTCTTCCTCACTGGCGTGGCGCCGAACTCGGCGATCACCGCCCTGGCCAAGAAGACCTGGGGTTACAACATCACCTGGATCGGCTGGTTCTGGGCCGCTCTGGTGCCCGCAGTTGTCTGCCTGGCCGTCCTGCCCTGGCTCATCTACAAGCTGACCAACCCCGAAGTGAAGTATTCGCCTGAGGCGCCCAAGCTGGCCCAGCAGGAGCTGGACAAGATGGGCCCGATGAGCACCGGCGAGATCGGCATGCTGGTCGTTTTCATCGGCGCCCTCGCTCTGTGGGCAACCGGCCAGTGGACCAACTTCAACGCTACGGCCATCGCTCTGGCTGGCGTGGGCATTCTGCTGGTACTGAACGTCATCGGCTGGGACGATGTCTTGGCTGAACGGGGCGGCTGGGATGCCCTGATCTGGTTCGGCGGCCTCGTCTCGTTGGCCAACGGCCTCTCCAAGCTGGGCGTTATCACCTACCTGGCCACCACCCTGAAGAGCAGCCTCGGCGGCGTCGGCATGTGGGTGCTGGGCTTCGCCCTCCTGATCATCGCTTACCAGTACAGCCACTACTTCATCGCTTCCATGACTGCCCATGCGACGGCCTTCTACGTCCCCCTGGGCCTGGTAGCGGTCTCCCTGGGTGCGCCAGTTCCGCTGGTGGCGGTTGTGCTGGGCTTCTTCAACAGCCTGAATGCTGCCATGACCCACTACGGCACCGGCCCTGCCCCGATCTACTTCGGTGCAGGTTTCATGGATCAGGGCACCTGGTGGCGCAACGGCCTGATCGTCAGCGTCTTCAACCTGGTCGTCTGGCTCGGCGTCGGCGGCGCCTGGTGGTACGCCATCGGCCTCTGGCACTAGTCCGAAACCAAACAGGAGCGCCCTCCCTTGCGGGGGAGGGCGCTCCCTTTTTTCAGCGGTGCGACTGCAACTATATGCAAACACGGTGATAATTATTCACACAGGACTGATAGTTGACCACGCGTGATTTATTGTATTAAAATAAATCAAGGTTCATTTCTGAGTGCAAACGTTTCCACCGATTTGAGCCAATACACATGAGGGGAGATGGACAGATGCAGAAGGTATTTGCCAAGGTAGCTGCTTCGGCCATGGCTCTGATGCTGCTGGCTGGCTGCACCGCCAAGACGCCCGCCACCGGCGGCGACTCCAAGCCCGCTGAGAAGAAAGAGATCAACATCTTCAACTTGAAGGTGGAGATCGACCCCGCTCTGAAGAATCTTGCCGCCGACTATGAGAAGGAGAAAGGCGTCAAGATCAACGTCAAGTCGTGTGGCGGTGGCTGCGATTATGGCGCCCAGCTGAAGGCCGAGTTCCAGTCCGGCAAGGAGCCCGACATCTTCGTGATCGGCGGTCCCGGTGAACTGGAACTGTGGAAGAACAAGGTAGCCGATCTCTCCAGCGAAAAGTGGGTCGCTCAGGTCAACCCCGACCTGCTGGGGCTGAAGCTTGACGGCAAGATCGTCGGGTTCCCGGTGGCTATTGAAGGCTATGGCCTGATCTACAACAAGGCCATCCTCGACAAGGCCGGCGTCAACCCCGACTCCATCAAGTCTTACTCCACCCTCGAGGCGGCCCTGAAGACGATCGACGCCAAGAAGAAGGACCTCGGCCTGGATGCCGTCATCTCTCTGACCACCAAGGAGCAGTGGGTCACCGGTCTGCATGACCTCAACATCATGTTCGCCGCCCGTGACAACGCTTCCCAGTTCACCAAGGACGTCTTCGCCGGCAAGGCCAGCCTGAAGGATGACCCCGTCGCCAAGGACTACACCAAGATGCTCCAGTTGCTGGTCAACTACTCCGACAAGGCGAAGCTTGAGTCGAACGACTACAATGCGCAGGTTGCCGCCTTTGGCACCGGCAAGACCGCCTTCTTGCACCAGGGCAACTGGGTCTACCCGAACCTGAAGGACTTGAAGGTCAACTTCGACATGGGCTTCGTGCCCCTGGCGATCAACGAGAGCAAGTACGCCAATGCCATTCCCGTGGGTGTGCCCTCCTACTATGTGGTGAACAAGGACTCCAAGGTTGCGGCCGAAAGCAAGGCCTTCCTGGAGTACATCGCCATGACCGACCGGGGACACCAGTACATGATCAATGAGGCCTTCATGGTACCGGCCTTCAAGAATGTGAAGCTCCAGCCCACCGATCCGCTGGCCAAGTCGATCATGAAGTACAATGCCGAAGGCCGCACCATCAGCTGGCAGTTCACCAGCTGGCCGGACGGCTGGGGCATGAACACGGTCGGCCCGATGCTCGCCCAGTTTGCGAAGGACGGCAACGCCGACAAGCTGCTGAGCGACATGGACAAGTCTGTCCAGGCCCTGATCAAGAAGTAAGGTCTCCCGGTGAAGAAGAGAGGGGCGCAGCCCCTCTCTCTGTCCGAATTTCTGGCCGAAAAGCCAGCCGGAGGGTGAGTCCGCCATGCCACGGAAGAGTACCGAGGACCGGGTGGTTTTTTGGAGCTTTGTCGCCCCAACCTTGTTTGCCTTTGTGATGGTCCTGATCATTCCGTTCACCCTGGGTGCTTACTACTCGTTCACCAGTTGGACCGGCATTCCCGGCAATCCCGTCGACTGGGTGGGGCTGGACAACCTGAAGGCGGTCCTGAAAGATACGCGCTTCTTCTATGCCTTTACCATCACCGCACTCTATGCGGTGGTCTCCATGATCGTGGTGAACCTGGCTGCCTTCGCCATGGCCTTGCTGGTGACTCAGGAATTGAAGCTGCGGAGCCTCTACCGGACCGGCTTCTTCCTGCCCAACCTGATCGGCGGCCTGGTACTGGGCTACATTTGGCAGTTCATCTTCAATGCGGCGATCCCCAAGATCGGCGATGCCATGCATTGGCAGTTTCTGCGCAAGTCGCTGCTCACCGATCCAAAGACGGCCTTCGTGGCCATCGTCTTCGTGGCGGCGTGGCAGTATGCGGGCTATATCATGATGATCTATATCGCAGCCCTGCAGAATGTGCCGGTCGAACTCGGGGAGGCCGCCCAGATCGATGGCGCCAGCAGTTGGCAGCGGTTGTGGCACGTGACCCTGCCGATGATCGCCCCTGCATTCACGGTGGCCTCCTTCCTGACTCTGGTCAACGCGTTTAAGATGTTCGATGTGAACGTCTCGTTGACCAACGGGGCCCCGGTCACACAGTTCTATGGACAATCGGTGTTGGGGACGGAACTCGTCGCCATGAACATTTACAATACAGCCTTCCAGATGAACAAGATGGCCCAGGGCCAGATGAAGGCGATCCTCTTCTTTGTGGTCCTGGCGCTGGTCTCCCTGGTCCAGGTTTACTTCAACAAGAAGCGGGAGGTGGAGCTATAGTGGTCAGGAACAAGCTGAACAGGGTTCTGTTGGAGTTGCTGACGGCCGTGCTCTTTCTCCTGATCTTCTCGCCTTTCTACATCCTGATTGTCAACGCGTTCAAGAGCCGCTTTCAGGTCCTGACGGATGTGCTCGGTCTCCCGGCGGACTGGGGTCAGGTAACGGCTAACCTCCAGGCGGTTTTGCATAGCCCTAACCTGCGCTTCTGGGCCTCTGCTGCCAGTTCGGTGATCATCACGGTTGGCTCGTTGCTGGTGATCACGCTGTTCTCATCCATGGGCGCCTGGGTGCTGGTGCGGAGCAAGACGAAGGTCTCCGGCTTCCTGTTCATGATGTACGTCGCCGCCATGGTGGTCCCGTTCCAGGTGGTGATGTTGCCGCTGGTCGCCTGGATGCGGATCCTGCAGAACGCCATTGGGCTCCAAATCCTCCGCACCTATGGCGGCATGATCTTCGCCTACCTCGGGTTCGGCAGTTCCCTTTCGATCTTCCTGTACCATGGGTTCATGAAGGGGATTCCGCTGGAGCTGGAACAGGCGGCGACGATCGACGGCTGCTCCAAGTGGCAGGTCTTCTTCCGGATCGTGCTGCCGATCCTGCGGCCGATCACGGTGACGGTACTGGTGCTGAACGGCATCTGGATCTGGAACGACTACCTACTCCCGCTCCTCATGCTGGGAACGGGAAACGAGATCCAGACCATCCCCCTGGCCATCGCCAGCTTCGTCGGTTCCTTCGTCAAGCAGTGGGAACTGATCATGCTGGCCCTGCTCCTGGCCATCATCCCAGTGGTGATCTTCTACCTGTTCGCCCAGAAGCAGATCATCAAGGGCATGGTGGAAGGATCGATCAAAGGCTAGAAAGAACACCCCCGCAGCCACCTGCGGGGGTGTTACGTCCACTGGGGTGTTCTGTCCCAAAGCCGCAAGCGAAGCTGAGCGCCCCCGAAGCGGACCGCAAGCGCCCCCTCCGACGGCGGCGCGGGTGCTGCCGTTAGGACGCCCCGAGGAGACCCGAAGGGGCTGCAAGGGTGTTCTGTCTCCGCCAGTGAACCGAAGCTGAGCGCCCCCTCCGACGGAGGTGCGGGTGCTGCCGTTAGGACGCCCGAGGAGACCCGAAGGGGCTGCAAGGGTGTTCTGTCTCCGCCAGTGAAACGAAGCTGAGCGCCCCCTCCGACGGCGGCGCGGGTGCTGCCGTTAGGACGCCCCGAGGAGACCCGCAACGACCGACTGGGGTGTTCTGTCTCCGC
>JBLNEM010000319.1:0-8492 GCA_050262655.1 Mycobacterium leprae
CATCAGCATCGATTCGCTCTGGAAGTGCCCGCGGCCCCTGGGCGGTGCCCAGGCCGGATCGGCATGGGCCGGCCGGGTCAGAAAGAACCGGGGCAGCACGTCCGCCTCAGTAAGGCCCCGCGACCCGACGAAACTCCACGACTGCCAGCCCTGCTTGTAGACTCGCCACGGCCGCGACTGCTCCCCTTCCCACGTCAGTTCGCTCTCATCGCCAAAGAGGAGCGGCTCCAATCGGAGCACCGGCACGGCCTGGTCGCCATCGTTGCGCAGGCTCAAACAGAGCAGAGTCCCATCGCCATGCGGGGCCGGCCGGGCAGAGAGCGTCACCAGTAGCCCCTGGGGCAGCGTGGCCTCCACGCTCCCATCCGCGGCCGCAACCCACCGTCCGGGCTGCACTCGCCTGCCATCAGGGCCGACCCGCACCCCGGCCGTCACATTCCGAAGGGCGTGGTGCGGCCCTTCCAGGCTGTACTGCCCATCCGCCGTGGGCCGAAAGGTAAGCCCCATCTAGCGGACCCCCTTCACCTTACGGACGAAGTAGGTCCCCAGGAAGAAGAAGAGCGTGGTCAGGCCCATCAGGATCGAGTAACCCATGTGGTTGGGCAGACGCCGCAGCACATCCAGCGTCAGGCCGCCGATCACAATGCCGGTGATCTGAGGCAGAATCTGGGCGATCTGCCAGATGCCCATATCCCGACCGTAGTTCTCCTTCTGGGGCAGCACGTCGGTCACCAGCGCCTGATCCACGCTCTGGAAGGCGCCATAGCCGAGGCCGAACAAGGCGCCGACCACGAGGATCAGCTGGGGCAGCGGCAGGAAGATGAAGATGAGCGCCACCGTGGTCATCAGTCCGCCGGCCAGGTAGACCATGGGCTTGCGCCCCACCCGATCGGAGAGCCGACCGGCCGTGAGCACCGCCAGGGTGGCGGTGGCCATGCAGGCGGTCTGAAAGAGGGAGACGGTCGACTCCCCGGGGAGCTTCATCACATCTTCGAAGTAGTACTGCAGGTAGAAGAAGATCGCCCAGAGCCCCTGGTCCATGAAGAAGCGGGTGACGAAGACCCAGCCGAAGTCCGGGTGGGCCCTGAAGTCGAAGCGGAAAAGCTGCACGAAGTCGCGGTAGGTCAGCCTCGGCCCACCGGGTGCGGGCTCCTCCTTCACCTTCCACCAGGTGAGCAGCACGGCAACCAACTGTACGCCGCAGATCAGTCCGTAGACCAGCAGCAACTGGTGCCGGTAGACCTCCAGGGCGGCAGTCTTGCTCAGCAGTTGGCCGGCCACAAGCGCACCTGCGACGGTGCCCAGCACGGTCATCAGGCCGAAGAAGCCGGAAGCGGTGCCCCGCTGATCCTCCGGCACCCGGTCGGCGATGATGGCGGTGTAGGGTGCGTTGGCGAAGTTGTTGGCCATCTGCACAATAATGAAGGCCACAGTCATGCTGGCCAGCGTCTCGGCCGTGGCCATGTAGAGCAGCCCGGCCAGGTTGATCACCGTGCCGGCGATCAGGAAGGGCCGCCGCCGGCCCAGCCGGGCGCGGATTCGGTCGGAGAGCGCCCCGGCCCAGGGATGCACGATCACCGCCACCACGGTGCCCCAGACGAAGACCATGGCGAGGTTGAACTCCTTGCGCTCGGGCCCCAGGAACTTGACCACCTGGCTGGGCATGATGATCGACATGAGTGCGGTCCAGTGGAGGTTGTTGGCGAACCAGAAGAGGTTCATCCAGAAGTGCTCCAGCAGCGGCAGCTTGCGGGACGATGGGGTCGGTTCGGCACGTAAGGGTTCTGCCAAAGGTGGTCTCTCCTTCGCGAGAGTACCCTACGCCGTCGGGCCAGTTTCGCCACGGGCGCGTATACTGCGGAGCCCCTTCGGGTCTCCTCGGGCGCCCGAACGGCGTCACAGCCCCGCCGGCTTCGGGGACGCTCGGCTTCGTTTTCGGGATTGGGATCCAAAACACCCTGGCCTGCCGGCTTCGGGGACGCTCACTTCGTTTTCGGGATTGGGATCCAAAACACCCTGGGCGACGGGGACGCTCGGCTTCGTTGTGCTGCTTTCAACACCCTAGCTAATGGCGGCGGGGACGTTGGGGTTTGCCCCTTCGCTTTCTTCGAAAGGTCTCGAAATTCCTCTACTTAACGGCCCTTGCTCACCCATCTGCGCAGTGAGATTCGTTTGTCTTGACGCATAACAGTTATTGATTCGAACGGATGTTCGTGATAGAGTATCGATAACATCAAGGCAACGGGGAGTGGCTTGTGGTGCGCACGTTTGTTGGCTGCGTGATCCTCGAAAGTCTGAATTCCTCAGAGCCCCTGAGTGAGTGGAAGCCGTTTGCCAGCCGTGTGGAGGAAAGGCCGGACAGTCCCGATGCCCCGGTGTGGCATGTTCATTGGTACCAGGTTGACGGTGAAAGGCTGAATCAACATCTCGCCTCACTGGCGAAAGCGATGCGCCCCGACTGGTATGCTCATTTTTGGGACGGGGACGATCTTTGCGTCATCCTCGCCGGAAAGTCGTTCTGGGCCAAGGTGTCGGACAGGAGTACTTGGCGCGATTTCCAGGCTTACGGTGATACGATCGGGATTGATCGGAAGTGGACGGAGAGCGTACCAACTCAACTTCCGGCCTGGGTACAGGCGGCGCTACAAGGGGCGAATCCTTGATAATCAACCGGGGCAGGCGTTATCAACGCCTGCCCCGTTCAACGGAATCCAAGTTACTGCAAGGGGAGCCTACTTGTCGCCGTAGTGGCGATAGGCGGAGTGCATGGTGGGGCCTACCTTCGTGGGAGTACCCTACGCCGTCAGGCCTGTGCCGCCACGGCCCCTTCTCCTGCGGAGCCCCTTCGGGTCTCCTCGGGGGGCCTAACGGCGTCACAGACCTGCCGGCTTCGGGGACGCTCAGCTTCGTTTTCGGGACTAGAACCCAAAACACCCTCGTGAACCTGGGGGCTCTGCGGGGCATCCGGACGGCTCAGCCTGTCAGCGAAATCCCCCACCACCGCCGCCCGACAGCAGCAAGCTACTTCCGATGCCCTCGGTCTAGCCCGGCTACTTCCGATGGGGTTCGGGTGGGCCAGGTGCCCTACCCGGTATGGGCCGGTGCTCGGCTGGGGGGGCGCCGAGCACGGTTCGTGCCGTAGTCTCGGGTTCCACCCCGCAAACGCATCAGTTTGTTGGATTTTGACCACCTCGCCGAAAACCAGGTGATCAGAAAACGACAATCTACTGCGTTTCAGGGTTCACTCCGGCTTCCCCCGGCCGTTCTCGGGCGTTCAGGGGGTAGGATACGGCGCCGGCGCGCCCGCAAACGCATCAGTTTGTTGGATTTTGACCACCCCGCCGAAAACGAGGTGGTCAAAAAACGACAAACTACTGCGTTCCAGGGTTCGTCTCCTCATTGCACGTCAACCCGCAGTGATCCACAGGCCCTACCCAGCACGAACTTCAGGAGAAGCGGTGTGCGCCGAGCTTAAAGGATCGGAGCCAGGCCAGCACAGGTCTCCGGCCCCCGCCGGCGGCCATCGTTCGGCCACCTCCCTCCCCGGCGCAGGATGGCGGGGCACTTCGTGGGAGTACCCTACGCCGGCAGGCCTGTGCCGCCACGGCCCCTTTTCCTGCGGAGCCCCTTCGGGTCTCCTTGGGGGGCCTAACGGCGTCACAGACCTGCCGGCTTCGGGGACGCTCAGCTTCGTTTTTGGGATTGGAACCCACAACACCCGGGCCGCCGCCTCCAGCGCTGCGTTGCGCCGGCGGGGCACAAATTCCTTCGCCCGCCCCCCCTGCGGCGGGTTTCTTTATGACCTGATATTATGCTATGTTCATGATAGAGGTGATATCGAATGCGCTTCCCGGCTGATTTCCAGTGGGGCGTCGCCACCGCGGCCCCACAGATTGAAGGCAGGGCTACTGCCGACGGCAAGGGCGAGTCGATATGGGACCGGTTTGCGGCACAGGGGCATGTCCCGGGTGGCACCGCCACCATGGAGACGGGCTCCGGTCACTACGACCGCTGGGCGGAAGATGTCCAGATCATGAGCGACATGGGCATCGGCGTCTACCGCTTCTCGGTCTCCTGGCCCCGGATCTTCCCGGAAGGGAGCGGCACCGTCAACCAGAAAGGGCTGGACTTCTACCGCCGCCTGATTGCCGGGCTACACGAGAAGGGGATCAAGCCGGCTCTCACCCTCTACCACTGGGATCTGCCCCAGGCGCTACAGACCCAAGGCGGCTGGCTCAACCGCGATACCGCACACCGCTTTGCCGAGTATGCGGCCACCCTCTTCCAGACCTTTGGCGCCGATGTACCGCTCTGGATGACCCTGAACGAGCCGCTGGTGGTCATGATGAACGGCTATCTGATGGGCGACCACGCGCCGGGCCTGAAGCGGCCCTTCTCGGCGATGCAGGTGGCCCACCACCTGCTGCTGGGCCACGGCGAAGCGGTCGGCGCCTTCCGTGAGCTGGTTCCCGCCGGCAGCAAGATCGGCCTGACCCAGTGCCTCTGGCGGCAGGAGGCGGCGTCGGATCGCCCCGGTGACCTGGCCGCCGCCCGGCGCGCCAATGCGATGGTCAACTGGTGGTTCGCCGACCCGATCCTGAAGGGCCGCTACCCGGACGAGATCCTGGCCTGGTTCCGGCGGCGGTTCGCTGCCCCCAAAATCCTCGCCGGGGATATGAAAGTGATCAGCCGGCCAATCGACTTCATGGGCGTCCAGTACTACAGCCGGGTGCGCCACAAGGCCAACCCCCTGAACCTGTTCACCGGTTTCGCCCAGGTGGAGCCGAAGGGGATCCCGCTGACGGATATGGGCTGGGAGATCTATCCCGAAGGCCTGTACAAGCTGCTGCTCGAACTGAAGGAGCGCTACGGCGACCTGCCGTTGATCGTGACCGAGAACGGCGCCGCCTTCCCCGACCAGGTAACCCCCGACGGCCGGGTGGAAGACAACGACCGGGTGCGCTACCTGGAGCAGCACATCCGTGCGGTCGGACAGGCCCGGGAGGCCGGGGTCAATGTCCAGGGCTATTACGTCTGGTCCTTCCTCGACAATGTGGAGTGGGCCCTGGGCACGAAGCCCCGCTTCGGCCTGATCCACGTAGACTACAACACCCTGAAGCGCACCTGGAAGAACTCCGCCTACTGGTATCGCGACTTCATCGTCGGCGGCGCCAAGCTCTCCGACTAGCCACATCCCGCAACGCCCGGTCCAGACCAAGCCCAAGGAGGCCTCTCACCACCGTGTCAACACAAGACCAGCGCGCCCACCTCTTCTTCCTCATCCTGCTCAGCCTGGCACACGGCATCATCGATCTCAGCGGCGGCGCTGTGGTGGCACTGCTCCCGACCATCCGCAGCCAGTTCACCCTTAGCTATACCATGGTCGGCGCCTTCATGCTCTTCTCCAACCTCGCCTCCTCGCTCACCCAGCCGGTCTTCGGCCTGATGAGCGACCGCTCGAATCAGCGTTGGCTCCTCCCCTTCAGCCTCTTCCTGGGCGGCATCGGCCTGGCCGCGATCGGCTGGATGCCGGCCTTCTGGCTGGTGGTTGCGGCGGCCATCGTCAACTCGATGGGCACAGCCTCCTTCCATCCCGAGGGCGGCCACGCCGCACACAACCTGGCCGGGACCCAGCGTGCCCGAGCGATGGCGATCTACGGCGTGGGCGGCAACATCGGTTACGCCCTGGGCCCGCTCTATGCCGGGCTCCTGCTGGCGCTGGGCGCAGGCACGAAGGGCACGGTCTGGGCCCTGGTGCTCCCCGGCCTGCTGGCCCTGATCATCATCCGGCTGCTGCCCCGGTGGCAGCGGCTCGAACACGTGGCAGCCAGCCATGCCCCGGCCAAGGCGGATCTGCCTGAGACCAGCTGGCGAGGCACCGTGCTGTTGACAGCCGCCACCGTGGTGCGCTCGGTCATCAACAGCGGCATCCTCACCTATATCCCCTTCTTCTGGATCGACAAGCTCGGCCACGCGGCCGGCTCCGCCCGCTACATCCAGGTGATGTACCTGATCGCCGGCGTTGGCGGCACCCTGCTGGGAGCGCCCATCGCCGACCGCATCGGCGCCCGGCGGCTTCTGATCCTCTCCTTCGCCCTGCTGCTGCCCCTGCACATCGTGCTGCCCTTCCTGACCGGCTGGGCCCTCCTGGCGGTCCTGTTCGTGGCCGGCTTCGTCGTGGTCTCGACCTTTACCACCACCCTGGTCCTGACCCAGGAGTATATGCCCCGCAGCCCGGGGCTGGCCTCGGGCCTCAACCTGGGACTGGCCTCCGGCCTGGGCGGCATCGGCGTGATGTTCCTGGGCATGATCGCCGACCACTGGGGTGTGGTGGCTGTCCTGGAGGCGATCGCCGCCCTGGTCCCGGTGGCGCTGCTGCTGACCACACTGCTGCCGAAGATTCCGGCCCACACCGTGAGCGCCCGGGAACTGCCCTCCCCCGCCGACGACTGACCCCCTTGCATGAAGGCCGACAATCGGGTAGATTCTGGTGGACAGCCGGGCTCCAGCCTGGCCCACAGAGGAGAGATGGGCATGTTCGACTGGCGGGATCTGCTGGCCCTCTTTGGCGTACTGTTGATCACTTCCCTGTTTCTCATCATGCTCTATGCCCCCGTCCGCTCCCTCTCCGCCGGTCCGACCGCCCGCCCGCTCACCTTCCGTCAGTTCCTGCGGGCCTACCCCGGCCAAGTCACCGGCCTCACGCTCCTCTCACTCTGCGCCACCACCGGTGCATGGCTGGCCCTCCGGTCGCACCACACCGGCCGCCTCTGGCTGGCCGGGCTGCTCCTGCTGATCGCCGGGCCCGTCATTGGCATCCCGCTGATCATCCTGGGCAGCGTGAAGAAGTAGCCTACAGCGTCCAAACGCCGGAAAGCGTAACTGCTTGCCGGCGTTTTCGTTTGCGAACCAGGGAAAACTCCCTACTCTGCTTCCCTGCCCCAAGTAGCGGATTTCTCACGATGTGCCCCGGGTGGTGGGCTGGTAAAGTGAACGGCAACCGGATCCGCGAAAGGAGCCCCACCCATGAGCCAGCCCACCTTTGCCCAGTTCACCGCCACCACCCGCATGACCGGTTTCGAACCGGCCCCCGACGGCACCGCCGTCTACTACATCGCCGACACCGACGGCCAGTTCAACCTCTGGCGAGCGCCCGTGGCAGGCGGAGCGCCGATGCAGTTGACCCACTTCGCCAACGAGAGCGTCCGTGACCTGATCGTCTCGGCCGATGGCCGCCAGATCGCTTTCGTGGCGGACTTCACCGGTAACGAGATGGCCCAGGTCTACCTCCTGCCGACCAGCGGCGGAGCACCCCGGCGCATCACCGACCAGCCGGGGGTGCACCACTCCCTCGGCGCCTTCTCCCCCGACAATCGCTACCTGGCCTACTCGGCCAACGCCACTTCCCCGCGGGATATGGACATCTACCTGTACGATCTGGCCGCCGGTGAAACCCGGCAGGTGACCCCGGGCGGGCGCCTCATGCACCTCGGCACCCATGCTTTCTCACCCGACAGCAGGCAGATCCTGGCCGTCCAGTTCATCACCAACACCGACCAGAACCTCTGGCTGATCGACGTCGCCACCGGGGCGTGCCGCAATATGACCGAACATGAAGGGCGCCAGGTGAAGCACCTTCCCCTCTGCTGGCAGAAAGAGGGCCAGGGATTCTGGTTCTTCAGCGACGAGGCGCGAGAGTTCATGGGCGTCGGTTTCTGCGACCTGCCCTCGGGCCACAGAGAGCCCATCCTGACCGCTGATTGGGATGTCGAGCAGTATGCGGTCTCCGCCCGGCACGCGCTTGTAGCGTCCTGCATCAACGAGTCCGGCAACAGCCGCCTCCAGGTCACCGATACGGCCACCGGGTTGGCCCTCCCGCTGCCCGAGATGCCGAAAGGCGTCATCCGCAGCCTGCGCTTCGCCGACCACGACAGGCACCGCCGTCTCTTCCTGATCATGGACTGCTACAACCAGCCGGCTGCCGTCTATGTCATCGACCTCGACCGTCGCACACTGCGCCGCCTGACCCCCTCTGCGGCCGAGAGCCTGCCGGCAAGCGCCTTCGTCTCCCCCGAGTTGGTCCAGATCCCGTCCTTTGACGGCCAGTTGATTCCAGCCTGGCTCTATCGCCCCCACGGCATGGCGGCGGGCATCAAAGTACCGGCGGTGCTCTCCATCCACGGCGGGCCGGAGATCCAGGAGCGGCCGGATTACCGCTACAACGGCTTCTACCAGTACCTGCTCAGTCAGGGCGTCGCCATCCTGGCGCCCAACATCCGCGGCAGCACCGGCTTCGGCATCCACTGGCAGCGCCAGGTCCACCGCGACTGGGGCGGCAGGGACCTGAAAGACATGGAGGCATGCGCCCAGTACCTGCAGCGGCTGGACTGGGTGGAGAGCAGCCGGCTGGCGGTATGGGGCAGAAGCTACGGCGGTTTCGCCGCCCTGAGCTGCGCCCTGCGCCTGCCGCAGTACTGGGCCTGTGCCGTCGA
>JBLNEM010000320.1:0-6861 GCA_050262655.1 Mycobacterium leprae
CTTCGGCCTCTGACCGACCAGAATCCGGTGGCCGAGGAATTGGCCATTGTGGAACCGGAGCGCTTCACCTACATCGGGGCCGACGGCTGGCAGATGGAGGGCTGGGTGATCAAGCCGGTGGGGTATGAGCCGGGCCGGCGGTATCCCACGGTGCTGGTCATTCATGGCGGCCCTCATGGTCAGTTCGGCAGCGACCTGATGATCCAATACCAGATGTTTGCCTCTGCCGGTATGGCTGTGGTCTATACCAACCCCCGGGGCAGCGCCACGTACGGCCAGCATTTCGCCAGCGCCGTGGTGCAGGACTGGGGTGGGAAGGACTTTGCCGACATCATGGCGGGCGTGGATGCGGTGGTGGCCATGGGGATTGCCGACCCCGATCGCCTCGGGGTGGTGGGTTGGTCCTACGGCGGGTATATGACCGCCTGGACCATCACCCAGACGAACCGGTTCAAGGCAGCGATCACCGGCGCCCCGGTGGTGGATGCCTTCTCCATGATCGGCACCACCGACATTGCCGGTTTTGCGCAGTGGCACTTTAACGCCAACCCCTGGGAAGAGGGTGGGGCAGACCGGCTGCTGGAACGTTCGCCGATTCGGTACGTGGATCGGGTGACCACGCCTACGATGGTTGTGGGCGGAGAGGGTGACCTGCGGTGTCCCATCGCCCAGGCCGAAGAGTTCTACCTGGCCCTCAAGCGTCTGGGCAAGGCGCCGGCGGTGCACATCCGCTATCCCGGCGAGTTCCACGGCATTGCCCAGCCGGCGCATAAGCTGGACCGCTACGAACGTTACCTCGCCTGGTTCCAGTACTGGCTGAACAAGTAAGCACAGCGGAGGCGGGCGCCTGTTGACATCTCTGGCAAACTCACGTACAATATCTTCGATTGTGGTAAAGCTCGTTTGAGGAGGTAGGAAGCCGCCATGATGCTGACTTCACCAGTCTGTACCCGCCGCTAGAAGCAACAAGGGGGTATTATGCCCTTTTGGCGGTCGACTGGGAAGCAAAGCGTCATATTGGGGGCATCCTGCCCGGTAGCTATGATTGACCTTCTAGCGCCGCGGCAAGGAGTACTTGCCTGCGGCGTTTTTTTTCGTGTGTAGACGACCGCCTTCGATTCGAACCCACGCATCGCGGATAGAACGGAGGAGAGATCACGATGGCAATCTTAACAGTACAGGGCCTCAGCAAATACTGGGGCGTCGAACTGTTGTTCAAGGATATCAGCTTCCTCCTGAACGAGGGAGAGAAGATGGCGCTGGTGGGCCGCAACGGCACCGGTAAATCCACCCTGCTCAAGATTCTCATGGAGCGGATGGAGCATGATGAAGGCACGGTGATCATGCCCAGCGGCTGCCGGATCGGCTACCTGTCGCAGGACCCGGAGTTTACCCCGGGCCGGACCCTGCTGGAAGAGGCGCAGTCGGTTTTTGCCTATCTACAGAAGTGGGAACGGGACCTGCGGGCACTGGAAGACCGCATGGGCGCAACCGGTTCTGATGAAGAGCTGCAGGCGGTCATGGATGAGTATACCCGGGTGACCGCTCAGTTTGAGGCAGCCGGCGGCTATGAGGCGCCGGCTCGGGTCAAGATGGTTTTGTTCGGCCTGGGCTTTGTGGAGGAAGACCTGAGAAAGCCGGTGGAAGTCCTTTCCGGCGGTCAGAAAGTGCGCCTGGGCCTGGGCAAGATGCTGCTGGAAGAGCCCGACCTGATGCTGCTCGACGAGCCGACCAACCACCTGGATCTGGAGGCCACCGAGTGGCTCGAGAACTACTTCAGGAACATGAAGTCGGCCGCCATTCTCGTCTCCCACGACCGGTACTTCCTGGATAAGGTGATCACCCGGGTGCTGGAGATTGAGAACGCTACCTGCGATATTTACTACGGCAACTACAGCTACTACCTGGAGGAGAAGAAGCGCCGCCAGGAGGCGCTGCTGACCGAATTCGAGCGGCAGCAGGCAGAGTATAGCCGGCTGGAAGCGTTCTACCTGAAGTGGCGCAATACGCCTAGTCGCAAGGATCAGGCGCAGAGCCGCAAGAAGATGATGGACCGCATGGAACTGATGGAGCGGCCGCAGACCCGTCACAAGAACGTGAAGTTGGAGTTCGATATCGACTTCGAGTCCGGCAACGATGTGCTGAAGACGGAGAATCTGGCCAAGGCGTTCGACGACAATCTGGTCTTCTCCGGGCTGAATCTGCAGTTGTTCAAGGGCGATCGGGTGGCCCTGGTCGGCCCCAATGGCTGCGGCAAGAGTACGTTCATGAAGGTGGTCCACGGGCTGATGAAGCCTACGGCCGGCAGCTACTTCTGGGGCGTCGGCGTGGAACGCGGCTACTTCAGCCAGGATCTGGACCAACTGGACCACAGCCGCACCTGCATGGAAGAGATGCTGGAGATCCCGGGCTTCACCAAATTCGATGCATACTCGCTGCTGGGCCGATTCCTCTTCTCCGGCGATGACGCCCTGAAGCGGATCGACCAGTGTTCCGGCGGTGAGCGCAACCGGCTGATCCTGGCCAAGATGACGGTGGAGGGCAGCAATGTGCTGTTGCTGGACGAACCGACCAACCACCTGGATCTGGACTCCAAGATCGTGCTGGAAGAGGCGCTGAACGAATTCCCGGGCACGCTGGTCTTCGTCTCCCATGACCGGTACTTCGTGGATCAGGTGGCGAACAAGATCTGGGAGTTCAGCGACGGCCACGTGACGCAGTACGAGGGCAACTACTCCGACTACACGGCGGAGAAGCAGCGGCTGGCAATGCTGGCGGCTCAGGCGGAGACAGCCGAGGGCCCGAAGCCCAAGCCGTCTGAACTCTCCCGGCAGCAGGGGAGCCAGGCGTCGAAGGACCGCAAAGAAGAGAAAAAGGCCGCCGAAGCGCTTCGGCGGCTGGAACAGGAGATCCATACCCTGGAGGCCCGGAAAGCCGAATTGGAGACGCACATGTCCGACCCGGATCTCTACAAGACCGCTACCGGTCGTCAGACGGTAGGGGAGTACAACTCCGTTCAGGCCGACCTGGAGCGACTGTACGAAGAGTGGGAGCGGTCGGTCAGCTAAGATAGGACCACTTGGATCCGTTCTGCGCAGGCGTCCCGTCCAGGGGCGCCTGCGATTGCTATGCGCAGCAATTCCTCCGGGTCGAAGTCCGGCCGGCCGTGGCGGTACCGGCAGACCCCGGCCCACCAGAACTCCCGGGGGAGTCGGTACGCTGCTGGGAGCAGCAGGCGTTCAGCCTGCTCCAGCGGTGCAATTCGGTCGTATGCGGCGATCGCCTCAACCAGCGGCTCCGGGTCCTCGACCCCGCCGGAGAGCAGCATGCGAGTCAGGTCATGGAGTCGGAGATCGGGGCCCAGGGTATCCGGGTCGATCAGATAGACCCGGCCCTGCTCCCCCCGGATGAGATTGGCGGCCGTGGCATCCCGGTGAGCAAACGCCAACCTTTGGCGTCGCACAGACTCCAGGTGAGTGTACGCCGGCTGGTTCAGCGCGGCAATGCACGCCTCCGCCTGGCCGATGAAGATGGGGGCCGCCTGGCTGTACAGAATGTCGAAGGGGGTTGCGCCTGCGGCGGCCTCACGGGCAAACTCGGCCAGGTCGGTGCGGATCTGCCGCCACCGGCGTGGCCAGGAGCGCTTGTCGCTGGATGGGATGAAGCATCCGGTTGCCGCCCTGTGAAAGCGGGCCAGGGCTCGTGCCGCCTCCACCAAGTCCGTCGGGAAGGAGACCGGGCAACCGGGAATCCAGGTCAGGGCGTACCACAGTCGCCGCCCACTGCGTAAGTATGGCTCACCACGGCGAGTCTCGATCAGACGGGGTACTACGGTACAGCCGCACTTCGCCAGGTGTGACAGGGCGCGGGTGACGTAGAACAACTGCCGTTCGCTGTAGCGATAAGGCTTCAGGAGCGCATTTTCGGCCCGGTAGGCCGCAACGGCCCGGTAGGTGGAGGAGAGAGGCTCCAGGGAGGCGGCATCGAGGCCATAGGCAGCGGCAGCCTGCTCCACTTCGGCTGAAGGGCGGCCGTTCATTGCGGCAGCAGATCCAGTCTGCGCTGTAGGTCTGAGAATCCGCCCCGATTCTGACGGTGACGCAGCACGTACTCGATCGCCTCCAGATGATCCCCCAGGATCAGTTGTTCCACGGGGCTGCTGCGCCCCAGGTTCAGGCCGGGGTGCCGGGCATTGCTCTTCACCACATCGACCCCGTGGACGGCCTCTACAGTGAGGCCCTCGAGCACGGCTCGGGCCTGCGCCCGTGGCGGCACAGCCAGCGTTGCCGGCCCCAGGAGGCTCAGTGCGGTCCGGGAAAGGGCATGGGGAACGGCGGTGAGGGAGGCACAGCCCAGGTCGGCACGATTCAGCACCGCATTCAGAAAGCGTTTGGCGGCATTGACCGGGTGCAGTCGTGCCAGCGGCTGGATGAACGGATCCAGGCGGTTGAGGGCCACATCCACCCCATCGTCCAGCGCACCCATGAACGGGAGGAGGTCGGCAACGGCGAAGGGGATGTCAGCATCGACGAAAAGCACGCCATCCCCGTCGGCTGCCGCGGCGCCGATGGCCCGCCCGACGTCGTAGCCTAACCGCTCGGGGTAACGAATCACCCGGGCGCCGGCATTGCGGCCGATGCGTGCGACAGCCTCGCCCGGTCCATTGGCAACGAGGATCAGGGCCAGCAGGGGGAGCCGCTTCAGTTCGGCCAACACCCGGGGCAGGGTGTCCGTTTCATCAACGGCAGAGAGCACGGCACTGTATGTTTTCACTCCCGGGACTCTCCCCTCAGTAATCGCGACGTGGGTCTGCTGATAGGATATGGCGGGAGTGGGAAGGGGAGTGATAGCGGTGCTGGCGGTAGTGATTCCAGCCAGGAACGAGGCGGGACGGATTCAGGTCCTGATCCGGCAGGTGCTGCAGGCAGGGACCGGGCTGGCGCTGGTGGTGGCAAACGGCTGTACCGATGGCACGGCGGAGTTGGTGCGGCGGATGGGCGACTCCCGGGTGAAGACGCTGGTCTATCCGGAAGCCCTGGGTTATGATGTGCCGCGCATAGCCGGCGCGCGGGCAGCGCTCTCCCTGGGGGCTGACGGTGTTCTGTTTGTCGATGGCGACCTGGGCGGCCAGTTGGCAAGCAGCCTGCACATCATTTTGGAGCGGATGCGGCGGGGACGGATTGATCTTCTGCTGACCGATTGCTATGCCGCTACGCCCATCCCCTATCGGCAGTCGGCGGCGGCCGAGGTCTATCAGAGCAGAGTCGCACTGAACGAGGCGCTGGGACGGGCGGACCTGCGCGCCGCCATACCCTCCCACGGTCCTTCCGCGGTGAGCCGGCGGCTGCTGGAAAGGCTGCCACAGGCGGTGCTTGGGGTCCCGCCACTCATGCAGGCACATGCCTGCAGGGCAGGGCTCGCGGTGGAGGTGGTGGCGACCCTGCCCCACCGACAGCTGGGCTCGGCGAAGCGGGGGGCGGAGCACGGGCGTCTGATCGCCGACACGATCATCGGCGACTGCCGCCAGGGGATCTGTCATGCCCAGGGCCGGAATTTGGATCGAGGCGGGTTCATCGGGTACCATCACCAGCGACGGTTCGACCTGCTGGGCCTGCTGCCGCCGGAAGAGGACGGGATCAATCGGGACATGCTAAGGAACGGTTGAAACTGGCCAAGGAGCGAATTCCGTGCTGGCACAGATCTTCACGGCCGACTGGTTTATGGAACTCTATCAACATGTGCCCACGCTGGTGTTGCGGACCATCCTTACGTTTTTCACGGTGCTGCTTGTGGTCCGCTGGACGGGGAAACGCTCCATCGCAAACCTGGCCCCCTTCGACATGGCCATGGTGATCATGATCGGCGAGGTGGCGGCGATTCCCGTCTCCGAGCTGCGGGTCGATTTACTGCATGGCATTCTCCCGGTCTTTCTCATTGCCGCCCTGCATGTGCTGATGACCACGATCAGCCTGCGGAGCAAAACCTTCGAGCGATGGATTGAAGGAAAACCGACGCTGTTGGTGAAGAACGGGAAGGTGTTGGCCGAGAATCTCCGCAAAGAGCGAGTCAGCATGGACGACCTGAAGACCGCTCTGCGCCACAAGGAAGTGCTCGATCTGCGGGACGTGAAGGAAGCGTGGATCGAGCACGCCGGTGGTGTCAGCGTCATCCGGAACGAATCGGAGAGGGCGGCGCTCTCTTCGCCGCAGATGGATGCCGCCATGGAAGAGGCGATCGAGCGAATTGTGCGGGAGACGGCGGCGGCCATGCGGCGTGAGCTGGTGGATCTGCTGCGCCGTCCCCCAGAGTGGCGTCCGCCCGACTAGTAGGCTTACTGTGGCGGCTGGATGCCCCGGACCTGCCACTGGCCGCCTTCCCACCAGACTTCAAACCAGGCGTCCCCCACACCCATCGCCGTATGGACCCGGTACCGCTTGTTCCCCGTCGGCACAACCGCCAGCAATTTCGTGGGCAGGTCGCTGGGGGCCAGATTGGCGGCCGTCAGGTGCTGCCGCACGGCTTCGAACAGCTGTTGTTCCACGGTCTGCAGCACCGCTCGCCCGGCGTCGGGTCCGACCCACTGGGCAGCAAAGGAGCGGCCAACCGGCGAGAGTCCCAGACCGCCCAGCAGGAGCAGCAGACCAAAAGTCAGGATCGTTTTTTTCATGCGTCTCCTCCTACGAAGCATGCAGTACGGCCACTTCGGCCGTCTGCATCACTCTTATGGAACATTTTCCGATCACAGCACGTCAGATATTCCCGGTGAGGGCCGCGGAGTAATTACAAGGAGACAAACTATGGACGAACGTACGCTGCGAACGCTGGAGTTCGCCAAGATAAAAGAATTGCTGGCGGCTCGGG
>JBLNEM010000321.1:0-3159 GCA_050262655.1 Mycobacterium leprae
CTGAACCCGACCAGCTCGCGCCGCGGAAAGCAGCGCCTCTTCGTTTACCGTGGCGCCGCGGCCGATGTTGATCAGTAGCGAGCCTGCCTTCATGAGCCGGGGGTCGATCAGTCCGACCGTCTCGGCCGTTAGCGGCAGCGAACTCACCAGGTAGTCTACCCCGCCGAGAAACTGGGCGGTCTCGCCCGGCAGGAAGCAGCGATCCACATCGGTTAGCGGACGTTGGTGCCGGGTCAGGGCCCAGACCTCCATGCCGAATGCCTTGCCCAGGTGGGCGATCGCCCCGCCAATGGAGCCTGCACCGGCCACGCCCAGCCGCTTGCCGGCCAGCAGTCCGATCTGGAAGGGCTCCCAGCGGCGTGCCGCCTGATTTGCGTAAAGCCGGCGCAATTGCTGGGTATGCGCCAGCATGTGGCTAAAGGCAAACTCGCTCATGTAACCGCCAAACAGACCTTCGACGCGCGTCAGGGCGCAGCCGTCGGGCAGGGGCGCCCCCACCAGGTCCTCCACCCCGGCGCCCATGGCCTGAACCCAGTGCAGGCGCCTGGCTCGGCCCCACAGTGGCAGCGGCAGGCGCCAGACAAAGGCCACATCAGCCTCTCCGATCGCTTCAGCCGCCTCTTCTGCGGTGGCGGCCACCAGCAGTTTCGCTTCAGGCAGCAGCGGGGCCAACAACTGACCATACTCCATCGACCTGGTTGGATGGTAGACCAATACCTGCTTCATACGAGCGTGTCACTTCCTGAAAGAAACCTGCCTGCCGGTCAGGTGTGAGACTGGCGAACTCTGGTTTTCGACCTTGCCTGACTGATCCCTTCCGGCCCGTTAGAAAAACCCCGCTCCCGATTGAACGGGAACGGGGTACGCCTATTTTGCCACGATCAGCAGCGCATCACGGCCTGCCTCAACCGTCTGTCCGGCGGTTGCCGGCTCGAGCGCAAAACCTTCCGGCAGTCCCGTGATCACCACCGGCGAGATGGGCGAAGCGGCATCACGCCGCAGCCGCTTCAGGTCGAACTTCACCAGCAGGTCGCCCGCCTCCACGACGTCCCCGACCGCCACCACCGGCGTGAAGATCCCGGTCGTTGCAACCGATTCGAGCCCCACGTGGATCAACACCTCCACCCCGTCGGCCGACTGCAGCGCAACGGCATGCCCCGTCGGAAAGAGGACCGCCACGGTACCCGCAATGGGCGCACGGACCTCTCCGGCGGATGGCTCGATGGCGATACCGTCGCCCATCATGCCCTCGGCGAAGACAGGGTCAGGCACGTCGGTCAGGGGGAGCGTGCGGCCGGTCAGGGGCGAGAGCAGGGGGAGCTTCACAGAAACCATGTTATCACCTTTCGTTACTCTTCCTTCAGCAGCGCCACCGCCTGGCGCACGAAGCCATCCGCCGAGTTCAGGGCGGCCGCGGCACTCGCCGCGTCCCGACCGGACAGGCACATGACTACGGCCACTTTGACCTGGTTGCCAGAGTCCGTCAGGGCTCGGCTGGCCGTCTCATAATCGGCGCCAGTGGCCTTCATGATGATGCGCCGGGCCCGTTCCACCAGTTTGGCGTTCGAGGGCTTCACATCCACCATCAGGTTCCCATAGGTCTTGCCCAGGCGGACCATGGTCGCGGTGGAGAGCATGTTCAGCACCATCTTCTGAGCCGTGCCCGCCTTCATCCGCGTCGACCCGGTCAGAACCTCCGGACCCACCACTGGCACGATCGTCAGCTCCGCCACCTGCTCCATCTCGGAACCCGGGTTGCAGGTAATGCCGATGGCTCGGGCCCCGATCGCCTTCGCCCCCTCCAGGGCGGCCAGAGCATAGGGCGTCCGGCCGCTGGCTGCCAGCGCCACCACCACATCGCCCGCCCGAACTCCGTGCTCTTGCAGATCCTTGAGGCCGGCATCCCGGCTGTCCTCCGTCGATTCACTGGAGCGTACCAGCGCCGGGAAGCCGCCGGCGATGATGCCCTGGATCAGATCAGGGGAAACACCAAAGGTGGGCGGGCACTCCGACGCATCCAGCACGCCCAACCGACCGCTGGTGCCAGCGCCTATATAGAATAGCCGGCCGCCCTGTTTCAGCGCTGCCACGATGATGTCTACCACTCGGGCGACCTGGGGCAGCACTCGTTCAACCGCCAGGGCTACCTGCTTGTCTTCCTCGTTCATCAACCGGACGACCTCGATGGTCGAGATGCTGTCCAGGTTCTTCGTCTGTTGGTTGACCGTTTCCGTAACCAACTTGTCCAAGTTCATGATCGGCGAGGCTCCTTTCTACTGAACCGGAATGAGCCGGAACTTGCGCCCGGGTCCTACCCAGCGGAGCAGGGGCAGATCTTCGGGGATCACATGGGCGACCACATTCACCCGTTCTTCCGCCGGCAAGTCCCGGAGCGCCACCTGCAGCTCACCGGAGTACCGGAGGTAGCCCGCGTTGTCGATGGTAACGCTGCCGACTGGCCGCTGTACCGTGTTGAACGGAGCAATGGCCGGTCCCTGCGCGGCGTACGCCCGAGAGGCCGTAGAGCGGAGCACATACTCGGCCATGTCAGGGCGGTTCTCCTGCACCGGTCCTACCACGATCGAACGCTCGAAGGATGAGAGCGATTCGGCCAGCTTTACCCGCAGCACGACCCCCTCCTCCCTGGCCACATCGCCTACCCGGGTAAGCTCGGTGGCGGTGGCCCAGGGATCGCCGAAGAGAACCGCATCCACCAGACCAGTCGCCAGCAGTTCGGCTGCGGCACGGCCGGCCTCCATCCCCCGGTGGCTTTCCACCGTGGGCAACCCCTCGAACAGCGGGCCCCTGCGACCACCGGTTCCCGGCACGAAGGCCGATACCCGCATGCCAAATTCCTTGAACAGGCGGGAGGACCGCTCGAAGAAGTCCATCGACAGGCCGGTTTCCGGCCGCGGATAGTAGTTGTGGCAGCCTTCCAGCAGCTCAGGGTCAGCGCCCTGGGCCATAATCGCCCGCAGGAAGACCGGGTCGATCGTCGAGCAGTTCAGCACAACCCGCAGCCCCAGCTTGTTCTGGGCGAACCGGGCAATCTCAGCCGGGGAGAAGCCATGGTCCAGCCGTAGACCGGCGAGTCCCATCTGCTTGACCACTGCCAGATCCTCCGGCGTGGCGCCCAATCCCTGGAGCGCTTTGGGGGCG
>JBLNEM010000322.1:0-5719 GCA_050262655.1 Mycobacterium leprae
CCCGGGAGCCAACCCCGCCGGGTGTGGAGGAGCCTCGGCAGCACCATGGTGCAGGCTACCGGGCGTTCTCCTTCGGTGGCCACCCGAATCTGTTCAGGTCTCAGCGCCGGATCGGAAGCCAGGATATAATCCCACAGGGCGGCTTCATCGGGGGTCTTAAAGGCGCGTTCCATCACGGAACGGAGGATCGGGTAGTCGGAGGGGCAGCTGCTGCGAACGATCAAGTGCCTGTTCTCCTTTCGGGGGGCCGAGCACGGAAAAACCCCGGCCAGACTCTCTACCCGGGGTTGACGTTGAAGGGATGGGCGCCGAAATCACCCATAATTTAGCACAGGCCAGGCGCCGCTTACAAGGGAGAGAATCATTTGACCTGATCGATCAACTCCGTAAGCTCCTCCAGTTCCAGGTCCGGCTCGACACCCAGTTGATCGAACGGTTGACCCTCCCGCTGAATCCACGCGGTGCCGAACCCGGCGGCTGCGGCGCCGGAGATATCCCAGCCGTGGGCCGTGACAAACAGTGCTTCGGCAGGTAGTACGCCCAGGCGGTCCTGTACCAGCCGGTAGGCAGCCAGGCAGGGCTTATAGGACTTCGCCAGATCGGCGCTCAGGATGGCACTGACAAGTGTATCCAGCCGGTTTCGTTGCACCAATGGGCGGAGCATGGCCGGGGTCCCCTGGGAGAGAATGGCCAGCGGCACCCCACGCTCGTGCAGCTGTAGCATGGCCGGGGCCACATCCGGATAGGCCGGCAGGGCTAACTGCGCCCGCATCAACTGGGTGCGGGCGGTGTGCGAAAGCGGTAGGCGCAGGGTGCGGGCAGCCACTGCCAGTGCCTCTTCAGCGATTGTCCAGAAGTCGTCGTACCGGTGGTTCATGCTCCGGACCCAGGCGTACTCCAGCTTCTTCTGCTGCCAGAGGCCGGCCAACCCATGTCCGGCGCCGGGGTAGAGCGCCTCTGCCAGCCGCTCCAGGGGTTTCAGTTGGAAGAGGGTCACGTAGGAGTCGAACACGATCAACCGCGGCATTGCACACACGGAGAGTCACCCCCTCAGTCTACCAGGGCCTGCTCCGGCGCAACCGCTTTGATGTACCCTCCGCCCAGCGGATCCGGGTGATACACGGGCCGCTCCCTCCCGCTGCTCCGGTTTCTGTCAACAGGATATGCGGGGAGCAGTCCGGCGGGGACGGTCTGCCCGTTCGTCACCATTCGGATACCACGGCAAGGCGTACTACCAGATGAAGAGCTCCTATGACTATGGCCTCAGCAAAATCTACGAACTGGTAATCAACAACAACCCAGCCTATGCCTTCCTGCTGGAGACCAACACGCTGCTGCACAACAAGTTCGTGGTCGCCCACGTGTTGGGCCACACCGACTTCTTCAAGAACAACATCTGGTTCGAGCCCACAAACCGGCAAATGGTCGAATCGGTCAGCCAGAACGCCAGCCGCATTCGGCAGTACGGCCTCGAAGAGGGCTCGCTGGAAGTGGAGCAGTTCCTGGATGCGGTCCTGGCGCTGGAGGATCACGTCGACCCCTATCCCCGGAAGGTTGCGCCCGATTCGGGGGAGCACGCGGCAGAGGGCGGCGGGCTCTATGAGGACCTGTTTGAGGAGAGCCTGGAGCCGAACGCGGAGATCGCACACAAGAAGGTCCGGCGGATTCCCCCGGAACCGGAGCAGGACCTGTTGCGCTTCCTCCTGGAGTACGGCGATCACCTGGAGGAATGGCAGAAAGACGTGATCGCCATCGTGCGGGAGGAGTCGCTCTACTTCGTCCCGCAGATGATGACCAAGATCATGAACGAGGGCTGGGCCTGCTTCTGGCACAGCCACATCATGCGGGAGTTGGAGCTGACCGACGACGAGTTCGTCGAGTTCGGCCGGCTCCATAGCAGCGTCTGCACACCGGGGCACACCCGGATGAACCCATACCTGGTCGGGCTGCGCATCTTCGAGGATATCGAGAAGCGGTTCGGGCGGGAGAAGCTGTTCGAGGTGCGCACCCTGGAGAACGACGTCTCCTTCATCCGCTCCTATCTGACGGAGGATCTCTGCCACGACCTGGACCTGTTCACCTTCGCCCTGGACGAGGACTGGAAGATCACGGACAAGGGATGGGAGCATGTCCGGGACGCCATCTGCAATTCGATGACCAACTTCGGCCGGCCGCTGATCGTGGTAGAGGACGGCGACTACCGCTCCCGCCGCGAACTCTATCTGCGCCACTGTTACGACGGGCGGGACCTGGATCGGCTCTATGCCGAGCGGACCCTGCAGCACATCTACCGCCTGTGGGGTCACCCGGTCCATGTGGAGACGGCGGTGGAGGGGAGGCCGACCTTATACTCCTGCGAAGGGGAGAGCGTGACCAGCAGGCCGCTGCCGCCCGCTTAAGGCGTACGGCCAAAAGGACCGGTCAGGCGACAACGCCTGGCCGGTCCTCTTATGGTGCCGTGAGCTAGATTTGCGGCTTATGGCGGGCTTCCATCAGCCTTTTAGGGCCAAAGGGCTATGCACATGTGAATATGTGAAAGAAAGAACAAGACCAATAGGCCTACCTGTCCGGTGGATTGTGAAAAAGGTATCAATCCAATCGGCGGATGTGAGGCTGTAAGGCGGAGTGTTACGATGGTTATGCTTAGAGTAGGAAAACTGTGTCAGGTCCCGCCATTTGGACGAACGTGTGAATGCATAAAAGGGGGTACAGCCGTGGCTAACCCAACGGTAGACGCCGCCCGGACGCCGGAGATGAAGACCGTCTTTCCGGCCGAACGGCTGGAGGCGTTTGTCGCGTTTCTGACGGAGCGCTTTGCGGTCTATGGCCCGGTTGCCAAGGGCAGCCAGACAGTGTTCGGCCCGATTCAGACACCACATGACCTGAAACTGGACTATGTGACGACCATTCTCCCGCCGAAGAAGTTCTTTACGGCTCCATTCGAAACGCTCTTCCATTTCAACCGTGAGTTGGGCATTACGCCGGAGCAGGTGGTGGGGGAGCGGGGGCGCGTTCTGTTTGGCGTTCATCCGTGTGACGTGGCGGCGCTTGGTCTGCTGGATCAGGTCTTTGGTGCCTCGGGCTACGAGGATCCGGCCTACCGTCAGAAACGGCAGCAAACCATGGTGATCGCCCTGAACTGCAAAAGCGCAGGGGAGCACTGCTTCTGTACCTCTTTCGGCACCGGTCCAGAAGCCACCCGCGGTTACGACGTCGCCCTGACCGACCTGGGCGGTCGATATCTGGCCGAGGCGGGTACCGAGTCGGGCGCCGAACTGCTGGCCGCGTTCGACCGGACCCCGGCGACTCCCCCCGATTTACAGGCCAAGGCAGCGGCGGTGAGCGCCGCAAAGGCCAGTGTGCATAAGCGGCTGCCGGCCGACAAGCTGCCGCGGTTGCTGAACCAGAACTACGACCATCCGGTTTGGCAGAGGCTCCAGGAAGAGTGCCTCTCCTGCGGCTCCTGCACCGTGGTTTGCCCCACCTGCTACTGCTTCAACGTGTGGGACAAGGTGAACCTCGATCTGACCACCGGCGAGCGCAAGCAGGTCTGGGACTCTTGCCAGTTGGTGGACTTCAGCCAGGTCGCCATGGGGCACAACTTCCGGCCCGAACGGGTCGCCCGGGTGAAGCAGCGGGTCTACCACAAGCTTAGCTACTTCGGTGAGCAGTACGGCGGCTTCGGCTGTGTGGGCTGCGGCCGGTGCAGCAGCGCCTGTATCAAGGGCATCGATCTGACCGACATCGTAACCGAGATCGGGAGGTGACGGTATGCGCAGGGAATTGGAGCCCATGGCTGCTCGGATTGAGCAGATTGAGCGGCAGACCTATGACACACTCACGTACCGTCTGTCCTTCGAGGACCAGGCGCTGCGGGAACGCTATACCTTCCAGCCCGGCCAGTTCAACGAGATCGGGCTGTTGGGCATTGGCGAGGCGCCCATCTCCATCAGTTCCTGGCATGGCCAAAGAGGGACGTTTGACCACACGATTCGCAATGTCGGCACCGTGACCAACGCCATGGCGCAGTTGAAAGAGGGCGACCGGGTCTGGGTGCGTGGTCCCTATGGCCGGGGCTGGCCGGTGGAGCAGCTCCAGGGTAAGAAGATCCTGCTGGTCGCGGGCGGCATCGGTCTGGCGCCGTTGCGCCCCCTGATCATGGAGGTCATGGAACGGCCACAGGCATACGCCGGTCTGGAGATCCTGTACGGCGCCCGCACGGTGGAGGATCACCTCTTCACCCGCGAGTATGACACCTGGCGTTCTGCCCCCAAGATCGAGTTTCGCATCGCCGTAGATAAGGGGCCGGCGACCTTCGCCGGCCGGGTCGGCGTTGTAACCACGCTGTTCGATGAGATGACCAGCCACCCGGCCGACACGGTGGTGGTCACCTGCGGTCCGGAGATCATGATGAAGTTCGTGGTGAAGGGATTGCTGGCCCGCGGCTTCCGGCCAGACCAGATCTTCGTGTCGCTGGAACGGCGGATGGAGTGCGGCGTTGCCCAGTGCGGCCACTGCCAGATTGGACCGTTATATGTCTGCAAGGACGGGCCGGTCTTCAGTTACAAGGAGATCAAGAGTCTGCCGGAAGAGGTCTTCTAGGAGGTGAGGGGTATGCGGCCACGGATTGCGGTTTATAAGTTCAGTTCCTGCGCCGGCTGTCAGCTCCAGATCCTCAACCTGGAGGATCATCTGCTGGACATTGTGGGCGCCGTGGACCTTGCCTATTTCGTGATGGCCCGGCGTGAGAAGGGCGCCGGCCCGTTCGATATCGGTTTTGTGGAAGGCGCCGTCACCTCGCCGGAAGAGGTATCCAAGATCAAAGAGGTGCGGCACGAGTGCCGTACGCTGGTGGCGCTGGGCACCTGTGCTTGCTTCGGCGGCATTCCGTCGCTGAAGAATTACAAATCCGAGCGTGAGGTCGAGGAGCGGGTCTATCAGAACCCGTCCGTCATTCACTCGGTCAAAGCAGCGCCGATCGACCAGTATGTGAAGGTAGACGCCTACCTGCGGGGCTGCCCCATCGACCGGGACGAGTTCGTTGAGCTGGTGAAGGCTGCCCTGCTGGGCACCAAGCCTTACCTGCGCACGCATTCGATCTGCATGGAGTGCAAGCTCTCGGAGAACGTCTGCCTCTTCCAGGCTGACCATCAACTCTGCATGGGACCGGTGACTGCTTCCGGCTGTGGCGCCTTCTGCCCATCGGTTGGGCGGGCTTGCCAGGGCTGCCGTGGTCCCTGCGACGATCCCAACACGGTCTCTATGGCCAAAGCGATGCTCGAGCAGGGCGCCGGACCAGAGGATGTCAAGCGGCGGTTCCGGCTGTACGCCGGTGAAGCGCCAGCCTTCCAGAAAGGGGTGGCGTCGCTGTGACCACCATCAAAATGGATTACGTCGCCCGGGTGGAGGGCGAGGCGTCGCTCTCGCTCGAGGTCGAGCAGAACGAACTGAAGTCGCTCACCCTCGATATCTACGAGCCCCCGCGCTTCTTCCAGGGCTTCCTGGTAGGCCGCAAGTACGACGAGGTGCCCGACATTGTGGCCCGTATCTGCGGCATCTGCCCGGCGGCCCACGAGATCACCGCCATCCAGGCGCTGGAGGATGCCATGGGCATCCAGGTCAGCCCGCAGGTGCGGGACTTGCGCCGGCTGCTGGCGCTGGCCCAGGATATCCAGAGTCATGCGCTGCACATCTATATGCTGGCGCTGCCCGACTATCT
>JBLNEM010000323.1:0-2948 GCA_050262655.1 Mycobacterium leprae
CGGACTGACCCGTGGCGACTCCACCGGCATATGCACCGGCATCTCCGGCGGCCTCTCCACCGGAGAGCCTCTACGCTCCACCAGTTCGCTCAAGTACGCCACGGTTTTCTCCAGCCGGTAGACGGCCTCCTCCAGGCGGTCGAGGCGGCTCGATTCGACCCGTTCTTCCCGTTCCGGGCGGCGCTCCTGCCTGAACTCCTGTTTGACCTCCGGCTTCCGTTCCGGCGTGAACTCCGGTTTGCGTTCCGGTCTCCGTTCCGGTCGGTGTGCGGTCACCGGCTCTGCTGTGCGGCCGGCAAACCGGCTCTCTCTGATCGGCGTATAAACAAAGGTATCGCCCACCGTATACACTGCGGCCTACCTCCCAGAATCACATGGGTCGCGAAGCTTCGCACCATGTTATTCGGGAAGCGATTCCCCGGTGCTACCGCGAAAGGGCCACCGCAATGCGTGCGCCAACCCGAGCGTTGTTGCGCACCAGGGAGAGGTTGGCGGCCAGACTGCGGCCGCCGGTCACATCTTTCATCCGGGCCAGCAGGTACGGCGTCACTGCCTTGCCGCTGATCTTCTCCCGTGCCATGTCCGCCAAAACTCCGGCCAGGTGCCGCTCTACCTCCGCCGAGTCCAGTGCGTCGGCCTCAGGCACCGGGTTGACCAGCAGGACGCCGCCCGGCATCTGCGTGGCCAGCCGGGCCTGGATCACCCCGGCCGCCTCCTCGGGGGTATCGACCCTGGCATCCACGCCGCAGCCGGTGTCGCGGGTATAGAAGCCCGGGAAGCGGTCCGTGCCATAGCCCAGCACGGTTACCCCGAGGGTCTCCAGGACCTCCAGCGTCGCAGGGATGTCCAGCACAGACTTGGCGCCCGCACAGACTACGGTCACCCTGGTACGCCCCAGCACAGTCAGGTCGGCCGAGATGTCCCAAACCTGCGACGGATGATCGACTGCGCCGCGGTGCACCCCGCCGATGCCACCCGTGACGAACAGCTTGATCCCAGCCGCCTCGGCGATGGTCGTGGTGGTCGCAACGGTGGTAGCGCCAATCTGGCGGCGGGCCAGGACCACTGGCATGTCCCGCAGGGAGACCTTGGCGACACCTTTGGCCGTGGCCAGCCGTTCCAGTTCGCCGTCGGTCAGGCCCACCTTGCAGCGCCCGTCCATGATCGCGATCGTCGCCGGCACGGCTCCTTCGGCCCGGATGATCGCTTCCACCTCGCGGGCCATGGTCAGATTCTCGGGGTAGGGCATGCCGTGGCTGATGATGGTGGACTCCAGGGCCACCACCGGCTTGCCTGATTCAAGAGCGGCCCTGACCTCGGGTGTCAGATCTAGAAAGCTCTGCACCGAACTTACCTCCTAAGGTCCGCCAGCACCTGCGCCACAGTCTCCGGCGCCACCGCTGCGGTTATGCTCATCTCACCGGGGCGAACGGGCATCACCCATTTGACCCGGCCGCCCTCGCTCTTCTTGTCCCGCTGGATCAAGGGCAACAGGCCGGCGGGATCCAGCCCGGGCGGCAAAGCCGTCGGCAGCCCGTAGCTGTCCAGCAGTGCGACCAGGCGGGGCAGCAGTGCCGGCTCCTGCAGAATGCCGGCCGCTGCGGCGATCCGCGTGGCTGCCACCATGCCGACCGCGACACACTCGCCATGACGCCAGCCGCCAAAGCCCATCGCCGCCTCGACCGCGTGGCCGGCGGTGTGGCCGAAATTCAGGATCGCCCGGAGATTGCTCTCCCGCTCGTCCTCCCCCACCACAGCCGCCTTGATCCGGCAGTTGTTCGCGACCATCTCGGCCAGTATGGCGCCATCCAGCGCCTGAATCTCTGCCCGGTGGCCCTCCAGATAAGTGAGGAAAGCCGGGTCGCGGATCACGCCGTGCTTGATCACCTCGCCCATGCCCGATGCGACGTCACGGAGCGGAAGCGACCGCAGCGTCTCTGGATCGGCCACCACCAGGGAGGGCTGGTGAAATGCCCCCACCAGGTTCTTCCCTTCCGGCAGGTCGACCCCGGTCTTCCCGCCCACCGATGAATCCACCTGAGCCAGCAGCGTGGTCGGCACCTGTACGAAGGGAATGCCCCGCAGGTAGGTCGCCGCCACAAAGCCTGCCAGGTCGCCCACCACACCGCCGCCCAGTGCCACAATGGCCGACGAACGCTCCAGACCGGCCCGCACGCAATCGCCGTAAAGACCGGCCGCGGTGGCCAACGTTTTGGACTCCTCGCCGGCGGCAAAAGTCGCCACGGTGGCATGAATGCCGACCATTTCCAGCGACCTTGTCACCCGATCGCCGTAGAGCGGGCCCACGTTGCTGTCGGTGATGATCAGGCAGCGCTGCACCCCGCCCAGCCTCTGCTTGAGGAGATGCCCCACCTGGTCCAGCAGGCCCGAGCCGATGAGGATGTCGTAGCTGCGCTCGCCGAGGCTCACCTTCACCTGCTGAAATGCCGCGCCCCTGTTCTCTGCCATCACGGGTTCACCTCCGCCCAGGAGTCCCAGAATCGCCGCCACCGCCTGCTCGGCTGTGATGCCGTCCGTCACCAGCCGGTGATGTGCGGCTGCCGCATAGGCGGGAGCCCGGTTCTCCGCCAGGGTGCGCAGCCGCGCCAGCGGATCCTCGCCCGCAAGCAGCGGACGCCCCGCGATTCCCTGCGCTTCCGCCCGCCGGTAGAGTTCATCCGGCGATGCGTCCAGCCAGACGACCAGCCCACGCTGACGCATGGCTGCCCGGTTCGCTTCGTTCAACACGGCGCCGCCGCCGGTGGCGATCACCAGATCCGACCCGGCGGTTACCGCCGCCACGGCTTCCACCTCTCGCGCCCGAAACCCGGCCTCACCCTCGGCCCGGAAGATCTCCGGAATGCTCCGGCCGGCCTTCGCCTCGATCCAGGCATCGGTATCAACAAAGGGCCGCCCCAGCGCTTGCGCCAGGAGCCGGCCCACGGTGC
>JBLNEM010000324.1:0-5327 GCA_050262655.1 Mycobacterium leprae
AAAAACGCTTGCCGTATGTGGCAAGCGTTTTTTCGTTTCTTACTCCTGTACCACGTCCAGGATCATGCCGAAGTGGCGAATGAAGGAACCAGGCGGGATTCGCCTGGCTCCTTTATGTAGGCCCTCAGTCCAGGATCTCGACCAGGGTTGCGGGCCAGCGGAAGACAAGGGAGACACCGCCCTGGGCGGCATAGCTGCTGAACAGTTCCTCGCCCTGTTGCATGAGGCACTGGGCGACTTTGGGCATCACCCGTCCGGCGGGGGCCTTCGGGCGGAGCCATGCCCGCAGTTGTTTGGTCAGGTCCGCAGCGCTCTGCCCCTTGTGGAGCATGGCGGCGATCAGGCTGCAGGCCGCGGGGCAGAACCAGATCTGATAGGCGTTGGGCCCGTCGGTGGTGAGGCGGGCCACCTCATCGCATACCGTCCTGGTCTGGGTATCGTTAAACGCAACGCCCAGGTCGGCCTGGGTCAGCAGGAGTCCTGACCGGATCCCCTCGTTCACCCACTCCACGCTCCTGGTGAGGTCGGCAACCAGGACCCGGGCGGCTTTCGTCTTGTCAATGGCAAAGGTGCCATCGGCGTTGCGCGTCACGCAATCATGTAACCGGAGCGTCAGCCATTCAACCTTTCGGCCACCTTTCACGTGATACACCTCCCTAACGTTCCGGGAATAGTTTTTCGACGACATAAGCCGATCTCCTCGTTAGTTGTATGTCGATATATTTTTATACCGGTCACCCCGATAGTATGACTATAGATTTTTGCACAGGTCGAAGGAATTTGGAGGCGGGGTAGCGCAGCAACGTAGGGACTTTTTTGAATGGTTGGCACATGGAAATCACACGGTGTACAATGGGGGCGGCGGACGATGACTCACGGCGCAGGACTGCGATGGGAGGTTCGGCCTTATGGCGGGCGAGGTCAGGGAACTGGGTGAGCTAAAGATTGTAGGCGTGGAATTGCCCAATGCGGATCCCCGGGCCCATCTGATTCTCTATCTGTGGGGCAAGCTGGCCGCACGGATGCCGGAAGTGGAGGGGCCGATCGATCCGCACATCCTCTACGGCGTTTGGCACCGGAAGGGGCGCACGACCCCCAGCTACATATTGGGCGTCCAGGTTTCAGCGGTTGGTGTTCTGCCGGAAGGACTGGTTTCGGTCCATGTCCCGGCCTATCGCTACGGCACGGTCACTCTGAAAGGGGCCCCTGATTTCGGCAGGGCCTACGAGCAGTTGGAGCGGTACATCAAGGCGAACCACCGGGAATTGGTGCCGGCCGATGCAACCGTGGAGATTTACGACACGCGGCAGGAGGTTTCGGACGAGTACACGGTGACCCTCTGCCAGCCGATCTGTCACTAAGGGAAAACCCGGAGCTTCCTTGAGAGGGCGCTCCGGGTTTCGTCACGCTGAGCAGGTTCCTTGCGCGAAAATGTGAAACAGAATGCAACAGAGTGCTTGACCAACAACTGGGAAAATTGGATAATGAGGATAAGCAACACAGTTTGCCCCATGTGGGCCGTTGGGGGGAGTCTTCTGGTGAAGCGGTTCCTCAGTCTCATGATGCTGGTTTCGGTCATGGTGGGTAGCGCTGTAATCTCCAGCAAGTATGACCACTTACGTGACGGTTTGCCGATCGGCGGGGTCCACGTTGCAGCGGCGTCCATAGGTGTCGATCAGTGGCTGCCGTGTTGGCACCGTCCCTGCCCCAAATAATGGCGTAAAACGAAACCTATGCGCGCACGGCGCCCGATCGACCATCGGGCGCCTTTTGCTTGGGCGGTTGCCCCGGCTAGGTTCTGGGCCGGCGAATCCAGGAACCGGCCAGTCCCAATAGGACCAGCAACCAGGCCAGCACGGCTGCCCAGACCTCCCAGCGGGCGATGTTCACCAGGAACGTCAGTCCGGTGGCCCGACCGAAGGTGGTGCTGGAGGCGGCGTACATACCCAGCGGGAAGACCATGGACCAGAGGGTGGGCTCGTATTCGAGGGGGAAGCGGCGGATCACGTGGCGCCAGATCCCCATCCAGACCAACATGGGAATCCACCAGGTCCCCCAGGCCCAGAGCATGAAGCAGAAGCCGGTGATAAACGGGCGGAAGAGGAGTAGCGTCTTCAGCGTGGCGGGCAGTAGCAGGAGGCGCCCGCCGGCGATGACCGTGATCGCCGTGGCGCCCATGTTGATCCAGTAGGGGGCGGCCAGGTCTGCCGGTTGCAGTTCGTGAAAGAAGAGGCGCACCATCACCAGGGAGATGACCACCAGATAGAGCATGGCGCCGAACGCCCAGAAGGAGACCCCCAGCGTCGCCAGCGTTTCGGCGTACCGGGGTTCGTGCATGACCACCGTGGCGGTGGCCGCCGTGACCGACTGCGTGCCTACCACCCAGATCAGCCAGGTGGCGTTGACCGCCTTGCCGAGGGGGACTTTGACCTGCGAGAAGATCAGGTTGGCCGGGATTACGTAGGTGAGGAGCAGCCAGGCGATGATGGCGGCATACCAGAGCGGCAGACTGGCAGCCCAGACGTGGGCTACCTCCAGTCGAATGGCCAGCACGTTGCTGGCGGCCACGAAGGTGAAGAAGGCAAAGCCTTTCTGCGGCGCTCGCAGGTCGGCCATGAAATCGGGGGTGTAGGCTACCAACCGCCAGAGATAGAGAACGACCAGAACGGCGTAGGCAACCACCCCGACCGCCAGCAACAGATTGGAGAGCCACATGTAGTTGAACAGCTGCGTGGCGGTGGAGATGATCCCTGTGGCCATCACCATGGCCAGGTAGCCGGGGTGCAGGCGGCGGACCGCCAGATTGCCACCCCTGTCGGATTGCGTTGCTGCCATGCCCTTGCTCCTTTGTGATTCCTTGCGTACAAGGTACATCTTCTCCGTCGGCTTGCGGAAGGATGCGCGATTTCGCACCGGGGTGGAACGTTTTTGGCCGCTGCGGTGTCTGTATGGTGGAAGGTTTCCAAAGGGGGTCGGGTACGCCGATGCGGCCCACAGAAGAACAGTTCCTCAAACTCCTTCAGGCCGAGCAGGGGAAACTGCTGCGCATTGCCTTCGCATTGACCGGGCAGGAGAGCGACGCCTGGGACATGGTGCAGGAGGCGACCATGCGGGCGTATGACCGGTTCGGTCAGCTACGGGGCAGCGAGGACGCTTTCGGCCCGTGGATTCGGCGGATTCTGGTCAATGCGTGTAAGAACTTGCGGCGGGCGCAGTTCCGCCTGGTCGCCACCGAGGAGCCGTTGGCAACCGCAGCGGCGGCCCCGGAACTCGGCCCGGAGGTACAGGCAGAGGGCGCGGTGCTTTGGGATGAAGTGATGCAGTTGCCGGAGCATCACCGGCAGGTGTTGGTTCTGCGCTATCTGGTCGACCTGTCGGTAGACGAGATGGCCAGGTTGCTATGGGTGCCGCCAGGAACGGTCAAGTCCCGACTGAACCGGGCGCTGGGCGCCTTGCGGCTGCGTCTTGAGTCAGAAGAGGGTGAAAGGAAGGTGGGGGGAGTATGAGACTCGAGGAACGGCTGCAGCAGGAGGCTGAAGGCTGGTTGGTCGCTTCGCCCCTTTCCCCCGACCAGGCGCAGGCACTGGCCCGCATGGTGTTGACGCACAATCGGCAGCGGCGACGTCTACAGGTGGGGGCGGCAGCCACGGTCGCGGTGGTTGTGCTGGCGGCGGCGGGCCTCTCCCTGAAGATCCCGGTGGTGGCCCGGGAGGCGGCCAAACTGCCGGTGATCGGCACCGTCATCAGCTGGTTCGACCGGCATCATGAGGTCGCTCCCTCCGTCATCGACTTGGCAGAGGACGTTCAACTCGACCAGGCTGTTGAGGACCACGGGGTCACCTTCCAGCTGAACCGGGCCGTTTCCACACCCGACACTACCTACGTCCTCTTCCGTCTAGTCCACGACATTATGGACGGGACCGAGCAGTTCAAGTGGGCGGTTTACTATGATGATCAGCAGGTGCCGCCCGACCAGATCACATTCAACCTATTCGGGGAGACCGAAGCTCACCCGGCAGTCGGCGGCTTTCACCTGCCCCCGCTACCTCGGGAACACGTGGCGGTACGGATTGTGCTTGACCGAGAATCGGCCAACTCCCCAGCAGCACACTTCAGCGTCACCTTCCCGCTCGCCCGGCGGTCGGTGAAGCCGGTGAAGACGTTGGCGACAAATATCCCGGTGGAGGGCCCTGGCATTGACTGGACCATCGAGCAGATAGCCCTGACGCCGACGGAGACGGTTGTTCGGGTCAGCGCCCCGGCAGCGGCGACCAGTTCCGCCTGGGTGGACCTATACGCCGGCGGGCACCGGACTCCCGTCCACGTGACATGGTCCTTGCCGGCAGTCGATGGGCGGACTCGAACGGACTACGTCTTCGATCGCCTCACCGATGACGACATGAAGCTCTCCCTTTCTCTACGGCTCTCCGAGATCGTGCAGTTCAGGACTGGTGGGCCTGAGATTCCCTTGACCCCGGGGGCATCCTACCAGGATCCGGGCCTGGGATTCACGGCAACCGTGGACTCGGTTACCGTGGGAGCGGAGAGGAGCACGTTCGTGCTGGGGGCGACCCTGCCGGCTAACCGTGATCCGGGAGATCCGATTGCCGCAACCCCGATGAGTTCGATGTTGGGGCGCTTCAGCTTCCAGATTGTGGACGCAGACGGGAATGTGCATTCCCTGGCCAATCTGAACCGCTTCTCTTTTGTCACCGACCAGCGAGAAACCGTGCGGCTGGAGGTGCCCGGCGCCCTCAAACTGCCAGCTACCCTCAAGGCCACACGGACGGCAGAGCCGGACTCGAGCGCTGTCATCGAGGTGCCAATCCCCATCAAGTAGCAGAGCGCGAAAGGCCGCCACAAACCGTGGCGGCCTTTGGCATCCCCCCTAGAAGCTGAGCAGCGGCATTACGGCGAAGAAGGCGTGCGCATCGCTACCGCTGCGGAAGCGCACGGCGCTGTGGGGACCGGCGAACTCCACCAGGACCTGCTGGCCGACCATGCTCCGGAGTCCCTCCAGCACGAACCGGACGTTCAGGTCGACGGTGAACGGTTCACCGGTCAGCGTGGCCCCCACTCGCTCCACCAGGCGGCCCAGTTCGGGGGTGCGGGCCGTTAGCTGCACGCCGGCCTCAGTCGCCTCCAGATGCATGGCGCCATCCTTGGCGACCAGCGCCTCCCGTTCGCACGCCGCCATGAAGTGGAGCCGGTCGACCAGGGCCGCCCCGGGAAAGGCGGCGGGCATCACCCGGCGGAAGTCGGGGTACTGACCTTCCAGGAGTCGGGTCGTCAGGGTGAGGGCACCGAAACGGAAGAGCAGCTGGTTA
>JBLNEM010000325.1:0-3480 GCA_050262655.1 Mycobacterium leprae
CGGAACGCTTCCTTCTCGTCCGTATCCACCCCGAAGTTCATCGTCCCCAAGCAAAGCCGAGAAACCTTCAACCCCGTCCGCCCCAGATAGGTAAACTGCACACGCAACAACCCCTTTCAACCAGATCGTCCCCGCAGCGTCGGCTAGGGTGTTCTGTCCCCTGCCAGTGAAACGAAGCTGAGCGTCCCCGCAGCCGTGCGAGGGTGTCAAAGACCGCAAAACGAAGCTGAGCGTCCCCGCAGCCGGCGCATGGGTGCTAAAGACCGCAAAACGAAGCTGAGCGTCGCCGCAGCCGGCGGGTCTGTGATGCCGTTCGGGCTCCGAAGATAAGGCGCCCGTGGCAGCACAGGCCTGACGGCGGAGGCCACTCCCACGTAGTACCCCGCACAGGCCCGACGGCGGAGGGTACTCCCACGTAGTGACCCGCGGAGGGTACTCCCACGAAGTACGAATAGATCGAGCCCAAATTCGGTAGAATAAGGGCGAGAAGCGGCGTGCTTTTGGCGCAGGGGGAGGAACGGTTGCATGGCAGAGTCGGATGAGGTGGCTCAGTTGAGAGCCCGCATTCGCATGCTGGAGGAGCGGATCAAAGGCCTGCGTGCCAGCCGCCGCATCCTGATGAATCTGGTTGCTGCTCAGGAGCGGGAGAAGCGTGCACGCATCCAGCGGCTGGAGCAGGAGAACGATCGGCTCCAGAAACAGAGCACCCGCTACGCCAAGGCGGTACTGGAGCGCAACATCCGGATTATCCGGCTCGAGGAGTCCCTGCGGCGGACGCAGGAGGATATCTCATAAGGAAAGACCCCGACCAGCGGTCGGGGTCTTCTACATTATGTGGGATTCATTACGTGCGGATCTGGCGCTGCAGGCCCCATGCTTCCTCGCGCGGAGGTTCGGGGCTGTTCTCCCAGTCCATAAACGGGTCGCCGGCAAAGGCCGGTCTGTCCCGGTGCCAGTCCGCCGGAGCCGGCTGGCGAAGGCTCAGAGTCACCGCATTCCGAGGCGATGGCCTCTCCCGGCGCAGAGTGCCCGGGACGCTTGCTACAGAGCCTTGGGTCATCTGGCGCACCTCCTGTCGGGCTTAAGGTGGCTGATCCCCCTACGGAATCAATGGTAGCAGAGAACCCTTACTTCGTGAAGAGTGAGAAACAAGCATAGCATGCACTTCGACTGAACGGCCCATGCGTCTGTGACGTCTCAATGAATGAGAAGCAACAGGAGCGGGGCACGTCGCCCGACTTGTTACGTTGCGGATCCACGGAGCAAAACAGACCGGTACTCAAGGAGGATGCACATGCCAGAATTCGAGGCCATCCGCACGGTTGCGGAGCGAGTCCGGGCGAATGTGGGCAAGGTGATGGTGGGCAAGGACGAGACGATCCAATTCCTTTTGGTTGCCCTGGCGACCGGCGGTCATGTACTCCTGGAGGACGTGCCCGGCACCGGAAAAACCGTCCTGGCCAAGTCTCTGGCCCGCTCCCTGGCGGCCTCGTTTGGCCGAATTCAGTTCACACCCGATCTGCTGCCCTCCGATGTAACCGGTGTCAGCTTTTACAATCAGAAGGCCGGCGAGTTCGAATACCGCCCCGGTCCGATTTTCGCCAACATCATCCTGGCGGATGAGATCAACCGGGCCACCCCCCGCACCCAGTCGGCTCTGCTGGAAGCGATGGAAGAGCGGCAGGTCACGGTGGAAGGCGCCACTCGTCCGCTGCCCCGGCCCTTCTTGGTGGTCGCGACGCAGAACCCGGTGGAGCAGGAAGGCACCTTCCCGCTGCCGGAAGCACAGTTGGATCGCTTCCTGCTGAAGCTCCCGGTCGGCTATCCGGACGAGGCGGAGGAGATGGCCCTGCTGGACCGCTTCCGGGAAGCCAATCCTTTGGCTAATCTGGAACCGGTGGCGTCGATCGATGAGATTCTGGCCCTTGGACAGGCCGTTCCCGCTGTACACGTCAGCCGCCCGGTTCAGCAGTACCTGGTCGATGTCGTGCGGGCGACCCGCACCCAGGCCGGCGTGGAACTCGGGGTGAGCCCCCGCGGCACGCTGATGTACTTCCGGGCCTGCCAGGCACTGGCGTTGATCGAAGGCCGGTCCTATGTCCTGCCCGATGACGTGCAGCGACTGGCCGTGCCGGTGCTCGGGCACCGGATCATTGCCTCGACCCAGTCCAGGTTGCGCGGGCAGTCGAGTAGAGAGGTCCTGGCGAAAGTGCTGGCGACGGTGGAAGTGCCGGCAGAGCCCTTGCACAGCAACCGCTAGGGAGGCAGACAGAACCTTGGATATGTCCAACCACGGTCGCAAGTGGGCGATGGTGGTGGGGCTGCTGGCGCTGCTGATTCTGACCTTCATCTTGCACAGCGGTGTCCTGCTGACCATCACAATCCTGCTCATACTGACCAGCTTCGGCTCTGCGCTGTATGGCCGCTATGTGCTGAGCCGTGTCACCTATACCCGCCGGTTTGCCCGGTCCCGCTGTTTCGTCGGCGAGTCGCTGGGGCTCACGGTGGAACTGACCAACCGCAAGGTCTTGCCGGTGACCTACCTCAGTGTCGATGACACGGTGCCGGAGAGCCTCGACATCGCCTCACGCAAGCTCCGGTTCAGCCGGATCGGCAAGGGCGTGCTGCGCAGCCTGTTCAGCCTCCTCTGGTACCAGAAAGTGATCCGCCACTACCAGGTGACACCGCAGCGGCGGGGACTGTACGAACTGGGACCGGCCGTGATCAAGGCTGGCGACCCGTTCGGCTTTTGGGACCAGAGCATGGATGTGGATGAGCGGGAGACGCTGATCTGCTACCCCAAGATCGTGCCGCTGGAGGAGCTGGGCTTTCCCTCTCGCCGTCCCTTCGGCGACCTGAAGTCGACTGACCGCCTCTTCGAGGACGAGATGCGCTTTGCGGGCGTGCGGGAGTATCAGGTGGGCGATCCCCTGCGGCGGATCCACTGGAAGGCCTCAGCCGCCTCGGGTCGGTTGCAGGTGAAGCTGTTGGATCCGAGCAGCAACATGGGCCTGGCCGTCTTCCTGAACACCTGGGCATTCGATCTGCACTGGCAGGGGACGGACGCCAATGTGCTGGAGACCGGCTGCATTCTTGCAGCCAGCATCGCCAACTGGGCGGTGGAGCAGGAGGTGCCGGTCGGGGTCTATGCCAATGCCCTGACCCAGGGCTGGAGCTTCAACCTACATCTGCCGCCGGCTCGGGGGCCGCAGGTCCTGCCCCAGGTGCTGGAGGGGCTGGCCCGCCTTTCAATTCCCGCCCGTGAGTCGATAGCCCAACTGCTGCTGGAAGAGACACCGGCCCTGGGGTACGGCTCCAGCGTGGTGGTGGTGACGGGCCAGGTCCCGCTGGATCTGGCCGCGGCGATCCTGAAAGTGCAGCAATCTGGCCGGCCGGTTACGCTGGTGCTGATCGGCGCCGGACCGATCGACCTGCCGCATCTGCCGGGCGTTCGCATCACCCACGTGTCCGGGGAGGAGG
>JBLNEM010000326.1:0-7038 GCA_050262655.1 Mycobacterium leprae
TATTTCAAGATGGCCGCTGTTGAAGATCAGCTCGACATCAAGCCCATTTTCCCCTACATTGTCATGAGGATCGATTCCGAGAACATTGGGTACTATAGTTGGCCCGAGGGCTGCAAATCGCTGCCGTTCTTCGGGAAGCTGGCGGAGGTGCTCGGGGTCGATCTCTCCCAACTGGTCCTGGTATACGCTTGGGATGAGGATTTGAGTGATTTCTACCCGTATGAACACTAACCAGGGCTGTCGTCCTTGCCGCACATCCTAATCGCAGCAGGAGTTCCCGCAACCGGAGGCGAAACAACTGGACATGCTTAACAATATTGTTGACTATCACGTCCATACCAGCCGCTGCGGCCATGCCACAGGGCGGATGGCGGAGTATGTGGAAGCGGCGATGGCCGCTGGGTTGGCGGAACTGGGCTTCTCGGACCACATCCCCATGTACTGGCTGCCCGGCGATCAGCCGGATCCGACCAGCGCCATGGCCATGAGCGAGTTGGAGAGCTACGTGGCGGACGTGCAGCGGCTGCAGGCGCAGTACAAGGGGTTCCCGATCCGGCTGGGGCTGGAGGCCGACTACATACCGGGCGGCGAGGGAGAGCTGGCCCGCATTCTGGCGCTCTACCCCTGGGATTATGTGATCGGCTCGGTCCACTTCATGGACGACTGGAACTTCGACCACCCTGCCTATGTGGCCCGCTACGCCGAGTGGGATATCGACCTGCTCTACCGCCGCTTCTTCGATCTCGAGCTGGCGGCGATCAGGAGCGGCTTCTTCGACATCATGGGTCACCTCGACCTGATCAAGAAGTTCGGCCACCGGCCCACTGGCGACCTGAGGGAGATCTATGCGGCGGTTGCGGACGCGGCTGCGGCGGCCGGCGTTGCCGTCGAACTCTCTACGGCGGGTCTGCGCAAGCCTGTACACGAGTACTACCCGCACCAGCAGTTGCTGGCCGAGTGTGCCCGCCGCGGCGTTCCCCTGGTGCTCTCCTCCGACGCACACGCACCGGGCGAAGTGGCCTGGGGCTTTCCCGAGGCCCGGGCTCATGCCCTGGCCACCGGCTTCACTACCGTCGCCAAGTTTGCGGGCCGCAGGCGGACTCTCCTGCCGCGGGCATACGTGCGCGGGCGCCCCCGGTGGGAGGCGCCCGGCTCTTTTGTATTCACCGTTCCCCTTCCCAGCAGCCGCCCGGATATGCGGCGATGCCGGGGATGCCGGCCGTGGTTGGGTAGGCAGACGGCACGGTCGCAACCGTCGTGACCGGAACCGCGTACTCGTAGACCCTATAGACCGTTGCGTTCGCTGCTGGGTACGCTGCGAAGCCAGGAGCCAGGGCCAGGTCGTTCGCGCCAGCCTGTGCACCGATGAAGGGCGAGACCGCTGGTTCCCAGGCGTTGTAGCCAGGACCATAGAACAAACTGGTGCACCTCCTTCCCTGATTTCAAGTTATGAGGGGACCCCTCGCTTGGTGTTATGTCGTGAGAGGTTCTCACGCGCGTTGTGTGATGCGGCTCACACATGCCGGCAGCGGGAAGGGCTAGACTACAAGTAGCATATGTACGAAGGCGGGCCAGAGCCCGCCAGCTTACCAGGGAAACGGATCGTAGGTCTCATAGGTATCCAGAATCGCATCGGTCGGGAAGTTGTTCGCTTCCTCCGTTACGGTCTGGTTCGCACCGCCGTCCGGCTCCCAGGCAATCAGCGTCAAGCCCAGTTCATTCTCCAACTGTTCGATCTGCATGAGTTGGTCCGGGTCCAGGTTGGCAAGCCGATATGGGGGCACAGGGAATCACCTCCTTCCCGCTAGCATGCCCGGGAGGCGGAGCCCCTACACGGAGGGATCTACGATGAGCGATACCATACCCGCCGCGAAACCTGCGCCCAAGGGCGCTCCCGACACGATCAGTCCGGAACGGGCGCCCCATCTCTTTGTGCCCCTGCGCTGGTTTCTGCTCGGACTGTTCTACCTGCTGACGCTGCTGCTGGTCAGCATCTGGAAGGCGCCCATGCTCGCGGCGGACTATCTCCACAACCCGGCCACGCTGGCGGTGACCCATCTATTCACCTTGGGGTTTGGCGGGTCGGTGGTGACCGGGGCGATCTACCAGCTGGTGCCGGTGATGCTGTACAGCAGGCTGAGGAGCGAGCGGTTGGCCAACTGGCATCTGGTGCTGCACGGGGCAGGGGTAGCAGCCATGGTGACCGGCTTTCTGCTCTTTCAGCCGCTGTGGGTGGCCTCCGGTGGCACCGCTGTTTTGACCGGGGCCCTGCTGTTCGTGGGCAACCTGATCGCCACGTTCCGGGCGGTGGAGCGGCCCAACTGGCACGGCAACTTTGTCGCCGGTGCGATCGTTTTCTATCTCAGCACCCTGATCTGGGGGCTGATCATGGCGTTCAACCAGCGGTACGGTTTCTGGGGCGAGGTGGAGGGGGCGAAGCTCTCCTTTCATCTAACCCTGGGCCTGCTCGGCTGGTTTGGCTTGATGGTGGTGGGGGTCGGCATGAAACTGATCCCGATGTTTGCGCCCGGCAAGTCGCTGCCGGTATGGCTGGTGACCGCGGTGGGCGGTGGGTACACGGGCGGCGTGCTGCTGATGCTGGCCGGGCTCTTCTGGCGTGCACCGGTGCTGTGGACCGGCATCGGCTTCGTGGGATTGGCCTTGTTGGGTTACAGCGGCGCCGTCGTTTACAGCCTGATCCGCCGGCGGCCCGGACCGCTGGATCTCAGCGTTCGCTACGGGGTGACGGCGGCGGTGCTGCTTCTGCTGCCGCTGCTGCTCTTCTTCCCGGCGGGGCGGCAGCTCCGGGCCGGGCTTGTCTTCCTCTTCGCCCTGGGGTGGATCGGGAGCACCATGCTGGGGATGTTGCTGCGCATCATTCCGTTCATGGTCTGGCTCCACCGGTTCCGCAACCGGTTGACCAAGACCGAGAAGATCCCATTCCTGCATGAGACCTTCCAGCGCCACTGGGGGGTAATCGCCTACTACACCTGGTTTCCCGGCATCACCCTGATGGCCGCCGGCATCGGGTTTGGGGTCGAGTGGCTGATCACCGGCGGCGCCGTGGTCACCCTTCTGGGAATGGGGGCCTTTGGCTGGGCCATGCGGCAGGTGCTGCATCACATCAAACCAGGCACGCCGGCGCTTTTCCCGGGCAAGAAGTAATCGATAAACAGACGACTGCCCTGTGACCACGAAGGCACAGGGCAGTCGTTTTTGTCGAATTCGTTAAAATGCAGGGAGAGGGAGGTTCAGGCACGGAAAAGGTTCAGGGAATTGAGGCGCCGCGGTAGGGGGTGAGGCACCATGATCGTGGGACCCGTTGCCTGTGCCGTACCCGGCTGTACAGAACCCGTGATCGGCCAGTGCCCCGGCTTTGACGCCGGCTGCGGCCGGTTTTACTGTGCCGTACACGATGCCGAGTATCTCTGTCCGGACTGTGCCCGCCGGCGCATGGCCGCGGCACTATACAAGCGATATATGAAGGCCTGCGCCCAGGCCAGCCCGCTTTGGGAGCGGTGGCTGTTTGCCGTGGCCGGCGCACCACTGGTGCTGGGCGTCGGCCTCCTGGCCGCCACCGGCGTCGCCGCCCTGGACACAGCCAGTGGCCCTGCATCGCTCCCCGGCATGGCGGCGTTCGGCGCTGCGGTCGCCGCAGCGATTTTTGGCCTGGCCGCGCTGCAGGCCACGCGGGTGCGTCACCGGGTAGACCGCCTGGCCATGAGCCTGCCCGGCTTCGCCGAATTCTACAAGGCCTGGCGACTAAAGCTGCACCGGGAGGTGCTGATGACCACGCTGGTGATAGGGGCAGCCGCCGTCATCGGCGCCGTCGCCGCCGGTCAGGAGCGAGAGTCCGCCCCTAAGCCTTGAACTGCTGCATCGCCCCCAGAGCGGCCTCGGCGAAGAGTGCCGCACTGCGACCGATCACCGACTCATCCACCGTGAACTTCGGGTGATGCCAGCCCTACGGCTGACCCGTGCCGACCCAGATGAAGCACCCGGGGATCCGCTCCTGATAGGCTGCGAAATCCTCGCCGCCCATGGTGGGCACGGCCTCGTCGACCGTCATCCCCACCCGTTCCGCAGCGGCCCGCATCACCTCGACCATTGCTGCGTCGTTGATCACGGCCGGCGTTCCCTGCAAGCGTTCCAGCGAAGCGGTGGCGCCATAGCCCGCCGCTACGTTCTCGATGATCCGCTCCAGCAGTACTGGCATTCGCCGCCGTACGTCGGGGTTGAAGGTGCGGACAGTCCCCAGGAGGGTGGCGGTGGGGGGAATCACATTGTGCGCGCTGCCGGCCTGGAAGCTGCCGATGGAGACCACGGCGGAATCCAGTGGCGATATGTTGCGGGAGACAGCCGTCTGCAGTGCCATTACAATGGCTGACCCGGCGACCACCGGGTCGACGGTGGCATCGGGGATGGCGGCATGGCCGCCCTTGCCGGTGACGTGAATGGTGATCGTATCGACGGCCGCCATCAGCGGACCGACCTTCAGCCCTACGTGGCCGGCGGGCACATCCGGCTTGTTGTGCAGGCCGAAGATCGCCTGGACGCCCTTCAGGGCGCCGGCGGAGATCATGCTGTTGGCGCCACCGGAGGTCTCTTCCGCCGGCTGGAACAGGAAGCGGACCGTCCCGTTCCACTGATTCCGGGTCTGCTGCAGGAGCAGGGCGGCTCCTGCCACCACGGCCATGTGGAAGTCGTGCCCGCAGGCATGCATCTTCCCGGGGATGGTGGAGGCGTAGTCGAGCCCTGTCTCTTCCTGTACCGGCAGTGCATCAATATCGGTGCGGACAGCGACCATCGGCCCTTCGCCTGCGCCCTGCACTTCGGCGACCAGGCCGGTGGTGAGCGGCAGCGGCAGCACCGTCACGCCGGCCTCGATCAGCACCCGGGTCAGGTGCTCCGTCGTCCAACGCTCTTCCCAGGCGACCTCCGGATGCTGGTGCAGTTCTCGCCGCAGGGCGATCAGCCGGGGTTCCAGGTCGCGAGCCAGCTCAGCCAGATTCAGCGTAGACATATAGTTACCTCCTCATATGCGCGGGGGATCCCGCCACAGGCGGAACAGAACTTGCCAGGGCCGTGGCGGCACGACGTCACGGCCCTGGCGCACTGGGCAGCAGTGGGCAAGGGGGGAAGGTGAAGGGGGGACGGGAGTCCCCCCTTCACTTCTAATGAACTTTTCCGTCGGAGACCATCTTCGTGATCATGCCCGCCAGGGCGTGGCGCTCGTCGTTGGTGCCGACGTCCCACAGTTCCTTCAGCAGGCGCTGTTCCCGGTTCTTCGGGTCTACCTTATCCGCCAGGAAGTTGCCGATTCGGGTGGCAACGTTGACGATGGTGTCCTTGTTCGTGCCGGCGTCCTCGGCCTGGTTTACCTGCTTGGATAGAAAGCTCTTCCACTGGTCGAAGTCTTGTAGTACGGGAGTTTCCATGCGGTCGACCTCCTGTAGCGTCTTGGACAGCCTATTGCATTCCGGTGCTTAGTCTGCCCGCCGCCTCTACCGCTATGCCCAGTGGCTGACCACGAGTTCCTGATACTTGCCGTAGTTCTTCGCGTCGATGGTGATGGAAGACGGGGCCGGTTCCAGGAGCGAGTCAAGAAAAAGGGTAACGCCGTCGGCCCCATACTGACGGTAGCCCTCCGCATCCCGGGGCGGCCCGGGCTCGGCGGCGGGGTCCAGGGGGCCGGAACAGCAGGAACTGAAGACCACACTGCTAACTGTCACGGCTGTTGCCCCTTCGGCCGTCAGCAACGACCGGGCGGCAGGGGTCAGAATGATCTCCATCGCAACCCCTCACTTTGCGCAGCGGACGTGAACGTAATAGTAGTTTTTCCGGCCCATCCGGATGGCACGCGAGCCGGCCTGCATGAGACGGCCACATTCCTGGCAGACCATGTCCGACGGCAGGGTGACCGATGTGAGCGGCGCGGCCGTCCGGTTGGCAGCGGTCGACCTGGCCCTGGGCTGCTCCGGCTCCCAATCGACAAAACCATTGTCGGCCAGCCACCGGAGTGCAGCCTCTTTGTTGCCTGCCACTACATATACTTCTTGCACCGCTGAGCCGTTTTTGGCCAGGAGGCGTAGACCCGTTTCGGTGAACCGCTGAAAGGTGATCTCAAACCCCTTGCTGTTGAGTGGGCTGATAGGCCCGGGGATGATGCTCGTGATCAGGTCAGTATCGGCCATCTGCTCCAGAACCGGCCAGAGTTTTTCAATGACGCTGTGTTCCCGTTTGATCTTGCCGGCCCTGTACTTCATCGCATTGCCTACCCGCCTTGCTTCATTTCCTCTCAGTATAGTTCACACGTAACAAGTCTGCCACGCCCTGTACTCTTTTAGTCCCAATGGATTGGTGCGGGATACGGTGAGAGACCCGGCGGAAGCAGGATATCCCTGATCATTTGTGGAATTAAACTATACTTCCAACTATTTCGGACACCTAACCATCTCGGGTTGAAAAGGGAGGTCGAGTTGCATGCCGTTGCGCCCTGATTCGCCTTTTGGCATGAGTCCTACCCGACGGAATATGGTGCCGCCCGGGCTTAGCCGACTGGGCAGCCTGGTGCCCGGCGAATATGCCGAGGGTGGCGATGTGGCCGCTACCGTGATCAGTTCCACAGGGAGTCCCATGGGTACGGTTGAGGCAACAGAGGGGGAGAGCGGCGCCCAGCACATCGTGCCAGGCGCTCCGGAGGAACGGATGCCCCTGGTGACATCGCCGCAGCAGAGCACTCGGGTTGTGGTGTACGGCCGGAGCGGCTGTCCCACTTGCCTGGCGGCCATTCAGGATCTGATCGACCGGCAGGTCAGTTTCATGTATTATGATGCCTCTCGCGATGCCGCCGCGGCGAGTCAGGTCCAGACCATTCTGGGCAGCACGACATTGACCCTGCCGGTGATCGTCCAGATCGGCTTTGGCGGTACCTGAACGGTGTGACCGATGCCGGCGTGACCGGTGGCACTTCGCAGCAGCAGAGCGAGGTGGAGGGCATGAACCGGGCGATTTCCGGTGTTCTTACCGTCCAGGAGT
>JBLNEM010000327.1:0-13409 GCA_050262655.1 Mycobacterium leprae
GTAGTGTGCGCAACCTGTTGGTGACCATGTGGGCAAGTGCCGATCTCTGTGCATAAAGTGTGCATACTGGGGATATCTCTGTGGATGAACGCAACAGGAGGGGGAGCAGCCCCCTCCTGTACCATTTTGCGAATCGTTTCGGGCATCCTATTGGGAGGGATTTTGACCGGCGCGGGGCGAAGGCAACAGTAGAGGAGGTGAGCGGCGTTGGTCTACCTTGGAATCGATATCGGTGGAACGGGTGTAAAAGCGGCCCTGGTGAACGATCAGGGGCAGATCCTCCACCATGCAGAAACGCCGACCCGCGCCTTCGAAGGAGCTGCCGCCCTACTGGGACGGGTAGAGACACTGGCGACCTCCATGCTCCGTTCAGCGAAAACGCCTGTATCAAGCTGCGGAGTGGGGTCGCCCGGCCGAATTGATGTGCGTCGGGGTCACGTGCTATTTGCCAGCGCCAATCTGCCCGGGTGGACCGGGACGCCGCTGGGACCTGAGCTTTCACGCCGCCTGGGTCTACCCACCGTGGTCGACAACGACGTCAATGTGGCGGCGCTGGCGGAAGGATGGGTGGGAGCCGGGCGCGGCGCGGCCAATTTCCTGATGTTGACGCTGGGCACCGGTGTAGGCGGGGCGGTTATCATCGACTCGCAGCTCTGGCGGGGTGCCCAGTTCGGTGCGGGCGAAGTGGGGCATATGGCCCTTTACCCGGGTGGACAGCCCTGCAACTGCGGGGGGACTGGCTGCGCAGAGCAGTACGTATCCGCCAAAGCGCTTACGCGGGGAGCGAACGAGTTTCTCCGGGAGGGGCGTCCGTTCCGGGGGATCCGGGAGGTTCTGAGCACCGCTGCCAAATCACCGGCGCCCCGCCGCGACGCTGCCCGGCAGAGCGTTGAACGCTTCACCGGTGACCTGGCCCTCTTCCTGAGCAACCTGCAGCAGGCTTTTGATCCGCAGGTAATCATCATCGGCGGTGGCATTGTTCGGCTCGGCTTCTGGTGGGACCGCTTGCTGGAGGCGGTAGCCAGGGAGACCCGGTCCCGGTCGTTGACCGTGCGGCTAAAGAAGGCTCACTGCGGGCCCCAGGCCGGCGTTATCGGCGCGGCCCGATTGGCCATGCTTGGCATCAGCCGGAACAATCGGGGGCATCTGGCGCCGTTGGGGTCGGCATCTGGCGAGGACGGTTCCTTGCTCCACCCCCACTTGTTCTAGCGCAAAAAAAGGCGGGGGCTATCTGCCCTCGCCAAGGGAATCGCCCGCGACAGATCTCTCAGTGCGCACTGCGTGCTCTCTGTCGTGCGCCGATCGGTTTGGTGCCGTTGGTCCGGCCATTCAGGAAGTCGCGCAGGTTGCGGTGGAATTCCTCCACTTGCGCAATGGGGCGCAGTGCGATGCCCCGATCGCGCTTGGCCTGGCGGACCACTTGCTGGACCTCCGCCATGCCGCCGAGCAGCATGGAACGGGCAATGTCCAGCTCTTCTAGCGAAGTGGCCTCTTGCATGGACAACTCGGCGGTCCGAATACGGTCCAGCGCCTCCTGCATCAGCCGCTTGTAGTCGGTTTGTTGATCCGACTGCCGCAACTGTGGCCCGAACCCCAACTGGGCCAGACACCGGCGTACCGTCTGCATTCCCCAGTCCCCCCATTCGTAGGGCTGCAGATCGATGTGGCTACCTCTTGATACGTGCCGCGGGGACGAATGGTTCGAGAGTCTGAGCGGAGTTGTCTTCCTTTTTTTGCTTTAACTTGATATGGTCTAACATGGTGAATAAAGGAGAGGGCCAGATGAGCCACTGGTATCAGGGCGCAGTCATACTGCCGGATCGGGTGCTTCCCAACGGCTTGCTCCAGGTAGATGGAAAGAAGATCATCGGCGTCTGGGACCTGGAGTCGGAAAGGGGCCCGGAGCCGGACCACCGGTCTCTGATCAGGCTGGAGCAGGGCTATATCGCCCCGGGCTTCATTGACATGCACATCCACGGCGGTGGCGGTGCAGACTTCATGGACGGTGATCCGGAAGCGGTCGCGACCATTACCGAGACCCATGCGCTCCACGGCACCACCGGTCTGCTGTGTACGACCCTGACAGCCTCAGAGGAGCAGATCCTGAAGGCGATCCGGGCGGCCAAGGCGGCGCCCCGTCGGGGGGCCAAGGTGCTCGGCTTTCACATCGAGGGGCCGTACATCAACATCAAGTACAAGGGCGCTCAGAATCCCGACTATTTCCGGACGGCCGACCTGGCCGAGATCGACCGGTGGTTGGCCGAAGGCGAACCGGACCACGTATGGCAGGTCACCCTCGCCCCGGAGTTGGAGGGGGCGATCCCGGCGATTCGCCATCTGGCCAGCCGGGGCGTGGTTGTCAGCGCAGGCCATACCGAGTGCACCTATGACCAACTGGCAGCATCTGTCGATGCAGGGGTTTCCCACATCACGCATCTGTACAACGCCATGCGGGGCTTGCATCATCGGGAACCCGGCATGGTTGGCGGGGCATTGACCCTGCCCGGGCTGACGGTCGAACTCATTGCCGACGGCGTGCATGTGCATCCGGCCTCCATGGCGGTGGCCGTGCGGGCACGGGGAACCGGCAATGTCTGCCTGATCACCGATGCGATGATGGCCACTGGGAAACCGGACGGCGAGTACGATCTGGGTGGGTTGAAGGTGATCGTCAAGGACGGTGCCTGCCGCCTGGAGAGCGGCCAGTTGGCCAGTTCAGTGCTGACCATGGCCGGTGCGGTCCGCAATATGGTGCAGATGGTGGGGGTGACCCTGCCCGAGGCCGTGGCCATGGCCTCCCTGAATCCTGCCCGCAGGCTCAAGTTGCAGAAGGGCGCCATCGCCACCGGCATGGATGCGGATCTGGTGCTCCTGGACCAGAACCTCCAGGTGCTGTCGACGATCGTGGAAGGCGAAGCCGTCTACTCGGCGCTATAAGGTCCGTAACATAACCCCCGCCAGGCTGTGAGCAGCCCGGCGGGGGTCGTTGTTTCAGTGCCTCAAGGGGGTGTTTTCCACGTCCTCCTCGGGCGGGGCAAACTGGAGCGGGCAGTAAATCAACTGCTTCTCGCGCCGCAGTTCCCGGAGCTCCCGCTGCACGGGCCAGTCGGCGAAGGCGAGGAACAACAGAAAGACCAGGTTCACCACCGGCACTAGCATTAGCAGGGAGAAGGCGCCGGGGAATCCGGCCTTGGCTGTGATGTACCAGTAGGGGAGCACATAGAGCACGATGAGCATGAGAATGACGGAGAAGATCGTGATCAGCAGCAGCGTCAAGGTCGGGTCGGAAGGCAGGGGCGGCAGGGTTGGCACGTTGATTCCCCCTTATGGTATGAAGCCTTTCTTGGAAATCTGGGTAAACTATGCCAGAAAGCCTTTACATAGAGAGGAACGTTTTCATTGGTGGTACTCCGCAATCTTTACCGCCGCCGTGCCAGGGTCGGCCTTACGATCCTGGGCATCGCGGTGGGGATCCTGGCCTTCACTGTAATGGGGGGCATGGCTGAGAAGATCAACATGATCATCCGGGGGGGCGAAGCCTACTTCTCCCACCGGATCGCCATCCGCCCGATCAGCAATGGGCTCCGGTTCACGCCCCTCACCCCTGAGGATATCGCCGCGGTCCGGCAGATCGACGGGGTGAAGGAGGTTGAGACCCATATCCTGCTGCCCCTGGATGATACCAGTGGATTCGAGCTGGCACCCCGGTTTCTGGTCGGCATTGACCTGCCGAACTTCCAGAAAGCCCAACAGTGGTCAGGGCGAGACGCCAACCTGCGGGTCGAACGGGGCGGTTGGTGGAAGTCCGGTGACCGGCAAGTGGCGGTTCTGGGCAGTGCGATCGCCCGGAAGATGAAACTCGCCCTGGGCGACACGTTCCGGGCCCATGAGATGGATTTTCGCGTGGTGGGCCTCCTGCAGGAGACGCTCTCCATTGCCGACGGTTGGGCCTTTGTGCCGCAGGAAGACGCACGGCTGGCCTATATGAACCAGAGTGCGCTCCTCAAGCTGCTGAACCTGAAGAGCTTCTACACCAATGCCTATGCCCTGGTGGACCCCGAGCAGGGGGATAGCATCGTCGATGTGATGAAAGACCAGCTGCGCAAGGGGTTCCTGCTCTCTTCGCCGCAGCAGTTGGCGAAAGCGGTGAACCAGGCCAGCACACTGCTGAACACCGCGATCCTCGGTTCAGCCGCCATTGCTGTTATTGTGGGCGCCCTGTCGGTGATTAACACGATGTTCATCGCGGTCAGCGAACGCACCAGGGAGATCGGCATCAAGAAAGCGATTGGCGCCAGCCGGCACGCCATTCTCCTGGAGTTTCTCGCCGAATCTACCCTGATCGGCGTGCTGGGTGGCATCCTGGGGGTTGGGTTGGGGGCGGGCGTGATTCAACTGATCAACTGGTACACGCGCGACCAGGGCACGGCCGCCTTCATCCTGACCCCCCGGCTCACACTCCTGGGGCTCGGTTTCGCCACGCTCTTGGGGGCGGTGGCTGGAGTGCTGCCGGCGCTCCGGGCGGCCAGCCTCGATCCGGTGGATGCATTGCGTGAACTGTAGCGGCGGGAGGTGATCCGACGATGCTGGTTCAGACGGAGGCGCTGACCAAGCTCTATCCGATGGGGGTTCGTGCCCTGGATGGGGTGAATCTGACCGTGGCGAAAGGTGAGTTCCTGGGGATCATGGGCCGTTCAGGCAGCGGCAAGTCCACCCTGCTGCATATTTTGGGCTGCCTGGACCGGCCCTCGGCCGGCCGACTGTGGATCGACGGGGTCGAGATCACGGCCCTGTCACCCCGGGCGTTGCCGCCGCTCCGTTTGCGGAAACTTGGGTTCGTCTTTCAGGCGCATAATCTCGTGCCTACCTTGACCGCCCTGGAGAACGTGGCCCTGCCACTACGCTATCTGCGCCCCCGGGTTCGCAGGCCCTATGAGCGGGCCAGGGCCGCGCTGGAGGCGGTCGGGCTGCTCGATCGCATGCACCACCTGCCGTCGCAGATGTCCGGCGGGCAGCAGCAACGGACGGCGATAGCCCGGGCGCTGGTGAACGATCCGGCGCTGGTCCTGGCCGACGAACCGACGGGTGCCCTGGACTCCCAGACGGCTCAGGAGTTGCTCGACCTGCTGCGGCGCCTTTGTGCGGAGCGGGGACAGACCTTTGTGGTGGTGACCCACGACCCCCTGGTGGGACGGCGGTGCGATCGGGTGGTGACCATGGCAGACGGGCGGGTCCATTGAAGCGATCCAACTTCTTCTTGCAGGTACATTGGCATCTGCGCATGGAACCCTCATGGCGGGAACGAAGATGCATCTACCGGTGCAAGAAGAGGGTGGACGGAATTGTTGGCAGGGCTGACCCCCGCCCAGGCGGCGGCGGTAACCCATGAGAAGGGGCCTCTCCTGGTGGCAGCCGGACCGGGCAGCGGGAAGACCACGGTGATTGTCCGACGGGTTGCCAATCTGGTGCAGGCCCACAAGGTGGCCCCTGCGTCTATCCTGGTCGTAACCTTTACGCGGGCTGCCGCCGATACGATGAAAGAGCGGGCAACGGAGTTGATGGGCGCCGCCACGGCCAGGGCCGTAACGTTCGGGACATTCCATGCCCTGGCCTATCGGATTTTGCGGCGGGCGTGGCCCGAGCGAGAGCTCAAGATCCTGGAGGAAGAGGAGCAGTTTCGGCTCATCCGCCAGTTGATGCGCCAGGCCGGTCTCAACACTGACGACGATGCCGTCGAGAAGGTCGCCGCCGATATCAGCCGGTTGCGGGCTGATGTGGCGCCGGACGAGCAGTGGCGCCCCACCGGCATGAAGGAACAGGAGTTCCGCCGGCTGTTCGCAGGCTATCAGGAGGCCAAGGCTCACCGAAACCTGCTGGATTTCGACGATCTGCTGCACGAGGCATACGCATTACTGAAGCAGCAGCCGGCCCTCCTGGAGGCCTACCGCATACGCTATCACTACCTGATGGTGGACGAGTTTCAGGACACGAATCAGGTGCAGTGGGAACTGATCCGGTTGTTGGCGGAACCACGTCGCAATCTGTGCGTAGTCGGGGACGAAGACCAGTCGATCTATGGTTGGCGGGGCGCTTCGCCCCTGTTCCTGCTTGAGTTTGCCCGGACCTTCCCCGACGCGGTTGTGATTACCCTCGACCTGAACCATCGCTGCCCGTCACCGGTGGTGACGGCCGCAAACCGGCTGGTCACCAGGAACCGCAGCCGCACCGCCAAGGTGATCAAGCCCGTGAAGAGCGGTGGGCCGGCTGTCGTGTGCATCCGTCCGGATGACACCCTGCAGGAGGCGGAATCGATCGCCCAGATGGTGAGGGCCACCGGGGTGCCCGGTGAGTGGGCCGTGATCTACCGGACGAATCAGCAGGCTCAGGTGCTGGCCCAGGTGATGGAGCGAGAGGGGGTCCCCTACCGGGTGCTGGGCGGGCTGCCCAACCTGTACAAGCGCTGGCAGGTGCAGGACGTTCTGGCTTACCTGCGGGCCGCCACGGGGCACCCCACGGCCATCGGTCAGGTGCTCAACCGTCCTAATCGGTACATCGCCAGGGCAGTCGCCCAGCAGGCGGAAAGCATGGCTACTCGGCAGCGGACCGACATCCTGACGGCCCTGTACCAGATCCCCCAGCTACAGTACTGGCAGTTGCGGCCGGTCGAAGAACTCTCCGATCACCTCCGACGGCTGAGCCGCATGACGGCGCCCGAGGCCATTGGCTATGTGCGCCGGATCATTGGCTATGACGACTACATCCAGGAGTACTGTGACCGAGCCGGGGGTCAGCCGGATGAGATGTTTGCCCTCTTGTCCGAGGTGGAGAAGAGCAGCCCGCCGCTGATGCTGACTGCCTTTCTGGCCTATGTAGACACCTTCTCGGGGAAGACGGCTCAGGCCGGGGCTGGTGACGCCGTCACACTGGTTACCTGCCACAAGGCGAAGGGGCTCGAGTTTCCCAGAGTGGTGGTAGCCGGCGCGGTAGAGAAGGTGATGCCGCACCGGGGCTCCGGCGATCTCGAAGAGGAGCGCCGCCTGCTCTATGTCGCCATGACCCGTGCCGTCGATCAACTCTGGCTGAGCGCCCCCCAATCTTATGGTGGGCGTGAAGTGGGCCCGTCGCCCTTTATTGCGGAGGCACTCTCGTAGGGGAGCCGGCATACAGCCGTGCTCCCTTTCTTGCGTCTTCGTTCTTCAGATACTTGCGCATCCGGTACCGGAAGGCCTCACGGCTGATGTTGTTCTGTTCCACGGTGTCGTCGTAGGAATCGCAAATGCCGAAGATATAGATGGACGGCCAGAACAGCAGCCACTGGTAGTCCACGACCTGCCCCACCAGGTCAAACCGTCCCACGGCGGTATAGTATACCGCCAGGCTGAAACCCGACTTGAACAGGATCACCAGATACCACGCAGTAAGGACAACCGCTTTCAGCGTCTTGCTGCAGTACAGTTGGCCAAGGCCGACAGAACCCAGCGACCAGAAGGCGGCCATCAGCGGCAGGCGTATGTTAGGGGCATAGACGCCTGAACCGGAGATGCTGATGCGGTCGAACCGCCGGTGCTTTTGCAGCTTCTCCATTTGGAGGAGCCGGGAGGAGTCAACCCCTACCCGGTAGGCATCGATGATCGCAAATATGTAGACCATTGGGTAGAGAACCGCCCACTGCGGGTTGATCACTTGCGCGGCCAGAGCATATTCGCCCCTGACCGTGTGGAAGATCGCCAGGTTCAGGTGTGCCATTGTGTTGATCAGGATCTCCCAGGTCATGAGCAGCAGCCCCTTCATGGTCTGCCCCAGGAAGAGATGCCCGAGACCTGGCAGCGCTACCGACCACCACATCCCTGACCACGAATTCCGCTGGTACAGGTGGGAAACACCGGCTGGAGAGACGACTACCCGTGGAATCTGGGTCTTGTTGGACACCAATCTCACCTCGGCTCTGAATGAATGGGGCAGTATCGCGGCAGACTCTGCCATTGGAGGTGCCGCAGGTGCCAACAGTCATGGCGCTCTTCCAATCGAATCTCGATACGGAACGGGCGATTGCTGAACTCAGTCTGAACGGCTTCAGCGAAAAAGATGTAGCCCTCGTCATCTTTTCGGCGCTTCAGCCGCCAAAGAAACAACGCGGCCTGCTTAGCTGGTTAGCCCGCGGGGGATTTCTGGGCGACACCCTGGACAGTTCCGACGGTCGCAGCGTCATGGATGGGGTGGGTGTGGGGGGCTTAATCGGCACTCTGGCAGGGCTGATCTACGGTAGTCTGTGGCGGTATGGCCCGATCACAGGCGCCGTTCTCGGGCTGCTCGGCGGCGGGCTGATCGGGTATGTCCTGGACTGCGTGATCCCTGATCGGCGCAAAGACCAGTTCGAGACCGCCCTGAATGACGGGATGCTGTTGGTGCAGGTCAATGCCCTGGTGGGAGCCAGGGCGGAAGAGGCCATGCGCATCATGAACGGGAATAACGCGAAACAGGTGGCCGTTCTGCCTGTCCCGGACCATGTCGGGCCCGGGTGACGGCACGCTAAAGCGGGTGCCTGGTCAGGCACCCGCTCAAGTTTTGGCCACGCCTATTTGGGCCACACCACAACCGAATCAGCTACACCTTCCACCTGATTGACGGCCCGGGCGGCCACGAACAGATAGTCCGACAGGCGGTTCAGGTACTGCAGCAGGATGGGGTCGACCGGTTCGACGGCCATCAGGCTGACGACCCGCCGCTCCGCCCGCCGACAGACGGTGCGGGCCACATGGAGTGCGCTGGCCGCAGGCGTGCCCCCCGGCAGGATGAAATGCTTCAGCGGGGGTAACGTAGCCGTCAGTTCGTCGATCGCCTGTTCCAACTGGGTCACCAGGGCGACCTGAACCTTGGGCTGCCCGCTTGTAGCACGATCGGGCCGGGCGGCGAGGTCCGCGCCTACATCGAACAGTTCTCTCTGGATTTGCCGGAGCTTATCCGCCAGTGGCGATGCGGCTACAGGCAGAAGGGACAGGGCCAGTCCCACGGCCGCGTTTGTTTCGTCAACCGTACCATATGCCTCGACGCGCAGGTTGTCCTTTGGTATCCGTTCACCCCAACGCAGGCTAGTCTCTCCTCGGTCACCGGTACGTGTATAGATGCGCATTGGGCTCTCACCTCACCCGTTTTCTAGTGTACCATGCCATGAGCAGGATTTAATGCAAAAGGTGACTAAACCTAACCGACGGTCGGACCGTATGATCAATCATGTAAACTCGGAGGGAAACAGTTGAACCGTCAAGACGCTTGGAGCATACTCACTGAGTTCACGCAGAACCCCCGGCTGATCTCCCACGCACTGGCTGTAGAGGCATGCATGCGGGCCTACGCCCGGAAATACGGCGAGGACGAAGGGACCTGGGGGATCATCGGGTTGCTGCACGACTTCGATTACGAACGCTGGCCGAACCCGCCCGACCACCCGCTCATGGGTGAGCGCATCCTGGCTGAGCGTGGTGTGGACGAAGCCATCCGGTACACGATCTGCTCGCACGCCAGTTACGTCGGGGACCGGTATCCCCGGGTTCACCTGGCCGACAAGGTGCTGTACGCGGTCGACGAACTCTCGGGTCTTGTGGTTGCCGTTGCGCTGGTCCGGCCCTCCAAGTCCATCTTCGATGTGGACGTGGAGTCGGTGAAGAAGAAGATGAAGGACAAGCGTTTTGCCGCCGGTGTGAACCGGGAAGACGTGGTCAACGGCGCACAGGAACTGGGAGTCGACCTGGATGAGCATATCGCGTTCGTGATTGAAGCGCTGAAGCTGGCAGCAGACGACCTGGGGTTGCGCGGGAGCACGCAGGGTTAAGGTACTGCGCGCTTCTGGACGGGCGTATCCATAGCCGAAGAACTGGCGAAGGAGGATACGTCTGTGCGGCAAGCGACGGCTCTCGGCCTCAAACTGGTGGTCTATCTGGTGATCTACGGCGTGACAATGCCCGTGCTGGGCCTCCTGGCCCTGCCACAATCCATGGTGTTGGCGGCGGTCAACACGTTACTCCTCTGGTTTGCAGATCTGGTGATCTTGCCGCGGCTCGGCAACCGAGTAGCTACGGTTTTGGATCTGGGCACGCTGGTGCTCGGTTCATTCCTGGTACTTGGCGCCATGGGTGCGCTGCCTAACCCGCTGGGCCTGCTCCTGGCCATTCTGCTCTCCACCCTCTTCGAGTGGTGGTTCCACAACTGGCTGGAGGCAACCGCAATCATCGAATAGATGGGCGGTCCCAATGGGTAACCGGATCAAGTGCTGTCTGGAGGGGGTTGTCCGTTATGGCCGATGTGCAGCCTGTGGTCGATCTGTACGTGCCTGCCGAGATCACGAGGCGTATGGAGCAGACCGGTGTGACCAAAGCGAACCTACCGCTTTATAAGTCGGCGCTACTTGCCGTTCTGGCGGGCGCCTTTATCGCCCTGGGCTCGGTCTTTTTCCTGACCGCCACCACCGATGTGAAGGGTGGCTTTGGCGTCGGGCAGGTTCTGGGTGGTCTCTCCTTCTGTTTGGGCCTCGCTCTGGTGGTCATTGCCGGAGCCGAACTGTTCACCGGGAACTGTCTGGCTATCATCGCTGCAGCCAGCGGCAAGATCTCGGTGGGGAAGCTGCTGCGGAACTGGTTAGTGGTCTGGCTGGGGAATCTGGTCGGCGCACTGCTCATTGCGGGCATCGTCTACGGTGCACAGCATTGGTCGGCCGATGCGAATCTGGTGGGCGCCCGTGCGCTCTCGGTGGGTGCATCCAAGGCGGCCCTGCCGTTCTGGGTAGCCTTCTGGCGTGGTATTATGTGCAACCTGTTGGTCTGCCTGGCCGTGTGGCTCGCCGCGGCGGGCCGGACCGTGACCGACAAGATGCTGGGGGTGCTCCTCCCTGTCAGCGCCTTCGTGGCCGCCGGGTTTGAACACTCGGTCGCCAACATGTTCTTCATTCCCTACGCCCTGTTCATCAAGGCGCAGCCGGCCGTGGTGTCGGCCGCGGCGCTTGCGCCGGATAAGCTGGCCCACCTTACCTGGGGCGGGTTCGTTATGAATCTGATTCCGGTGACCCTGGGCAACATTGTCGGCGGGGCGGTTTTCGTCGGCCTGGCTTACTGGCTGATCTATCTGTGGGACAGCGCGGCCGCAAGCCGCAAGGTGGCGTGAGGAGCATCAGCAAGTGTTACAGGGCGTCAGGCATCTGCCTGGCGCCCTGTCCAGTGGTAGTGCGACGCCCGCACTTTTCGTATGCAAAGGTGTATAGAGTCGGCAGGATTTTTCCAAGGCAATGGCTAATATACATTTGTGCATAGCCGTTGCGGCAACTCAGGTAAAGGAGGCTTACCTTCATGGCCAGCACCCGTTTTATCCGGCTCAATACCGGCATTCCTGGCCCGGTCTCCCAGAGTCTCATGGTGCGGAAAGAGAATGTGGTGGCGAACACCCTGTCCATCCATGTGCCTGTGGCAATCAAGGAGGCTCACGGTGCGCTGGTTACCGACGTGGACGGCAACGTCTTCATCGACCTGGCAGGCGGTTTGGGCTGCCTGAATGTTGGGCACTCCCATCCCAAAGTAGTCAAGGCCATTCAGGACGCCGCCGCCCATTTCAGCCATACCGATTTCTCGGTGATCATGTACAGCCCGTACATACAGTTGGCGGAGCGGCTCTGCCGGCTTACTCCGGGCGATTTCGCCAAGAAGGCGTGCTTCTTCAACTCCGGTGCGGAGGCCATTGAGAATGCCATCAAGTTTGCCCGCAAGTATACGGGCAAGAAGGCGATCATCGCCCTGGAGGGCGCTTTCCATGGTCGCACCAACCTGACCATGGCCCTCACCTCGAAGGTGAAGCCCTACAAGGAAGGCTTCGGCCCCTTTGCGCCGGAGATCTACCGGGTGCCTTCGCCCTATACCTACCGGCGCCCGACCGGCATGAGTGAGGCCGACTATGTCCAGTTCTGCGGCGATGCGCTGGAGCGGGCCCTGACGACCATGGTGGCGCCCAGCGATACCGCGGCGATCATCCTGGAGCCGGTCCAGGGCGAGGGCGGCTATCTGCCGCTGCATCCCGACTATCTGAAGCGGGTTCAGGAAGTGGCCCATAAGCATGGCATTCTGCTCATCGCTGACGAGATTCAGTCGGGTTATGGCCGCACCGGCGCATTCTTCGCCTGCGAGCGGCTCGGCTTCGTACCGGACCTGGTCGCCGTGGGCAAGTCCCTGGCAGCCGGCCTGCCGCTCTCCGGCGTTGTGGGCCGCAAGGAGATCATGGACGCCCCGGGCGACTCCACCATCGGCGGTACCTATGTCGGCAACCCCATTGCCTGTGCGGCGGCCAACGCCGTCCTGGATGTAATGGAAGAGGAGCATCTGGTCAGCCGGGCGAACGAGTTGGGCACGATCTATCGGCAGCGGTTTGGTGCCCTGCAGGCCAAGTTGGCGGCCCTGCCGGGGAGCAAGCTGCAGATCGGTGAAGTGCGCGGCCTCGGTGCCATGATCGGCGTGGAGTTCGTGCGCGACACCGCCACCCGCGAGCCCGCTGCGGCGGAAGTGAATCAGCTGATGCAGAAGGCGATCAGCCGTGGCGTCATCGTGGTGAAGTGCGGCATCTATGGTAACACCCTCCGCATGGTCGCCCCGCTCATGATCTCCGTGGAGCAGGTAGACGAAGCGCTGACGATCATCGAAGAGGCGGCCTTGGAAGTCGCCGCCGGGAAGTAAGGATCCTTCGTGGCATAGACACAAAGCGGTGAAGGGGAGTCCCTTCACCGCTTTATTTTGGCTGCATACCCTATTCCTCGTCGTCGCCGCCATCTTCTTTGGCGGCCTGGGCTACTACGCTGCAGAGTTCGCCGATTGTCTCCACGTCCACCAGCAGTTCCTCGGACAGTTCAACGCCGAACTCGTTCTCCAGCGCATCCACCAGATCGAGCATGTCGGTCTCGTATTCCTCGGAGAGTTCTGTAAGGGTCGTGTTAAAGCCGATGGACCGGTCGCCGACTGTATCCCGGATCACTTTTAACGCTTCCTGTTTGGGCCTCATATACGCTCAGGCACCTCCCGGCGCCTATTTTCGCCCGGCAGTGCCATCCCTATACAGAATTCTTAGCGGCGCACTTCGCGGTGGCCACCGCCGTCGCCCGGATGATCATCGCCTTAAACCCTGATAGGTTCACCGCAGCCGGCGGGTCCGTGACGCCGTTCCGACGCCCGAGGAGACCCGAAGGGGCGGCGAGGGTGTTGTGGGTTCCAATCCCCTATACGAAGCCGAGCGTCACCGCAGCCGGCGGGTCTGTGACGCCGTTCGGACGCCCGAGGAGACCCGAAGGGTCGGCGAGGGTGTTCTGTCCCCTCCGCGAAACGAAGCCGAGCGTCACCGCAGCCGGCGGGTCTGTGACGCCGTTCGGACGCCCTTCGGAGACC
>JBLNEM010000328.1:0-10864 GCA_050262655.1 Mycobacterium leprae
AGGTCGCCGGTCCGGTACCGCAGCAGCGGCATCGCCTCCTTCGTCAGCGTGGTGATCACCAGCTCCCCCTGCTCCCCGTCCGGCACGGGCTGGCCGGTCGCCGGATCGATCACCTCAAATAGCAGCTGGTCCTCGCTGAGGTGAAGGCCGCAGCGCGCCGCGCATTCGTAGGCGACGCCCGGCCCGTAGCATTCGCAACTGCCATAAACATCGTAGGCGGTCAGGCCCCACATCTCCTCAATCCGCCGGCGCATCGGCTCCGTCCAGACCTCACCGCCGAACGACCCGAAGCGGAGGCCCAGGGAGCGCGGCGCAATGCCGAGGGAGTCGGCCACCTCGGCCAGACGCAACATGTAACTGGGTATGCAGTGAATGCCGTCCGGGCGGATATCGGCCATCAACTGCACCAGGCGGGTCGAATTCCCGCCGGAGGCCGGCACCACCCCGGCGCCGATCCGCTCCAGGCCGTAGTGCGCACCCATCCCGCCGCTGAAGAGGCCATAGGTAGAGGCTACATACCAGATCTGGTCCTGCTGGCACCCTGCCGCCGTCAGCATGCGAGCGGCGATCTCGGCCCAGACCGCCAGATCCTGCCGGGTCAGCGCCACCAGGGTGGGCTTGCCCCGGGTGCCGGACGTGGCGTGCACCCGCGCAATCCGGCTCAGCGGCACGGCCAGCAGCCCCAACGGATAGTGCTCCCGCACATCCGCCTTCGTGGTGAACGGCAGATGCCGCAGCCCGTCGGTCTCCCCGACGCCCGCCAGCCGCTCCCGGTAGAACGGTACCTTCCGGCGCAGCCGCTTCACCAGCGCCCCCAGCCGCTTGGCCTGCAGTGCCGCGATCGTTTCAGGCGGCGCCGCCTCAATCGCCGGTCGCCACACAGGAACACCCCCTAGAACTTCAGTTGCTCCAGGATCTGCTTCACGGCGGTGCAGAACCGCGCCATGTCCGCCCCGTCTACGGCCCGGTGGTCGCAGGTCAGCGATATGTACATCATCGGTCGGGCCACGATCTGGTCGTTCGCCAGCACCACCGGCCGTTTTTGGATGCTCTCGAAGCCCATGCTGCCCACGCACGACGGCATGATCACCGGCGTACCGAAGAGCATCGCGCCGAAACGCCCGGGGTTGGTGATCACAAAGGTCGCGGTAGACATTTCGGCCGGCGTGACCTGCCGGGCCCTGGCCCGGTTGGCATTGGCGGCGATCTCCCAGGCCAACTCCGGCACACTCTTCCGCTCTGCGTCCCGAATCACCGGGATCAGGACGCCGCCCGGCACCTGCGTTGCCACCCCCAGGTTGACGGTGGGATGGAGCAGGTAACCCTGCGGCGAGAAGGAGGCATTCATGACCGGGTTCGCCTGCAGCGCCAGCGCGGCAGCCCTGGCGAAGAAGGCGGTATAGGTGAGCGGTACCCTGGTCGATGCCTCGAACTCCGGCTTCATCCGGTCATGCAGCGCCTTCAGGTTGGTGGCATCCACCTCGGCGACCCCTGTCACCGGCACCACCGTATGGCGTGCGATCTCCAGCGAGAGCATCGCTACCTGCCGCAGTGGGTCGACCGGCACGATTTGCGGGCCCGTTCCAGCAACGTTCATTCTGATTCCCCCTCGAACGCCTCGGCCGAGTCCGCCCAGCGCAATGCCCAGCGGGCGACCAGCCGGAAGAGATAGTCCAGCGCGTAGCCGGCGACGGCGATCAGCAGGACCGTGGCATAGGTGATGTGATACAGCCCCAGGTCCATCGAGTCGAACAGGAAGGAACCCATCCCGTTCTGGCGGACGATCATCTCTGACGCTACGGTGACGAAGAGCGACATGCCCAACGCCATCCGGATGCCGGTAAAAATCTCCGGCAGGGCGGCCGCACCGCCGTGCGGATGGGCCGGTTGGTGGGCGGCAGCAGCAGCGGGCGCACCAGGGAGAGGCGGGGAAGCAGTTCCCAGGCCAGCAGCACGGCCAGAATGGACAGGTAGCGCCGCATGCGGCTTGCCCCTTGCTGCGGTCTGTCACATGATATTCGGCCCCGCAGGACGGGGTTCGCCAGGAGCACCGGGCCGGGATTTTCGCCACAAAAAAGGACCCCACCGCTCTGGTGGGGTCCTGCGATCGCTTGCGTCTAGTGCTTCTGCTGGAGGTACTCGTGAATCGACTTGGCCGCCTTCTGACCGGCGCCCATGGCCAGGATGACCGTGGCAGCGCCCGTCACCGCATCGCCACCGGCGAAGACGCCAGGGCGGGTCGTAGCGCCCGTCTCCTCGTCGGCCACCACGCAGCCGTGCTTGTTGGTCTGCAGGCCGGCAGTGGTGCGCACCAGGATCGGGTTCGGCGTGGTGCCCAGCGCCATGATCACCGCATCCACCGGCATCACGAACTCGGAGTTCGGAATGGCGATCGGCTTGCGGCGGCCCGACTCGTCCGGCTCGCCCAGCTCCATCTTCACGCACTTCAGGCCCGTCACCCAGCCATCCTCACTGCCGATGATCTCCACCGGGTTGGTCAGCCAGTTGAACGCCACACCCTCTTCGATGGCGTGCTCGAACTCTTCCTTCCGGGCGGTCATCTCATGCTCCGTCCGGCGGTAGACGATCATCGCCTTCTCGGCGCCCACCCGCAGCGAGGTGCGGACCGAGTCCATGGCGGTGTTGCCGGCGCCGATCACCGCGACCCGCTTGGCGGGATGCAGCGGCGTGTCGAAGGCGGGGAACTGGTAGGCCTTCATCAGGTTGATACGGGTGAGGAACTCGTTGGAGGAGTAAACGGCGCTCAGGTTCTCGCCAGGAATGCCCATGAACTTGGGCAGGCCGGCGCCGGTGCCGATAAAGACCGCATCGTAGCCCAGCTTGTCAAACAGGTCGTCGATGGTCACAGTCCGGCCGACCAGCACGTTGAACTTGAACTCAACGCCCATCTTCTCCAACTGCTCCACTTCGGCCCGCACGATCTCCTTGGGCAGACGGAACTGCGGAATGCCATAGATCAGCACGCCGCCGGCGTCATGCAGGGCTTCGAAGACCGTCACCTTGTAGCCCTGCGCCGCCAGGTCGCCCGCGCAGGTCAGTCCCGAGGGACCGGCGCCGATCACGGCCACCTTCTGGTTCTTGGGCTCCGGCGTGGGCAGTTCGCCAAAGCCGTTCTGCCGCTCCCAGTCGGCCACGAACCGCTCCAGGCGGCCGATGGCGACCGACTCGAACTTGATGCCCATGACGCACTGCGCCTCGCACTGCTCTTCCTGCGGGCAGACGCGGCCGCAGACGGCCGGCAGACGGTTCACTTCACGCATCCGGTTGATGGACGCCCGTACGTCGCCCTGCGCCAGATGGTGGACGAACTCCTTGATCGGCACGTGCACCGGGCAGCCCTGCTCGCAGGTCGGGTTCTTGCACTGGATGCAGCGATGGGCCTCTTCAATGGCCATCTCCATCGTATAACCCGTAGCGACCTCATCAAACTTGGTGACGCGCACAGCGGCGTCCAGAAGGGGCATGGGATGACGGGGAATCCGTGGCATGGTTGTTCCTCCTCCTTCTGTTAGTCCGCCATGCCGTCACGCCGGCATGTCGCGCACTTGGTGGTGTACTGTTCCAGAGCAACCTGTTCCTCGGCCTTGTACATCTTCGTCCGGCGGGTCACCTCGTTGAAGTCCACCTTGTGGGCGTCAAAGCAGGGACCATCGACACAGGCGAACTTGTTCTCGGTGCCTACCCGGACGCGGCAGGCGCCGCACATGCCGGTGCCATCCAGCATGATCGGGTCCATGGAGGCCAGTGTGTAAATGGCGTGCGGCCGCGTCACTTCGGCCACCGCCCGCATCATCGGCATCGGGCCGATGGCAATCACCAGGTCGTAGCCTTCGCCGGCTTCGATCTTCTGCTGCAGCACCTGGGTGACGAAGCCCTTGGTGCCCGCCGAGCCGTCGTCGGTGCAGGGCAGGAACCGGTCTACCACGGCGGAGACCTCTTCCTTCAGGATCAACAGATCCTGCGTCCGGGCGCCCACAATGGCGTCCACCTTGACCCCCGGCTTCTCATGCAGCGCCTTGGCGATGGTCAGGATGGCCGCGGTACCGAAGCCGCCACCCACCAGCGCAACCCGGCCCTGCTCCGGCAGTTCCACCGGCTGTCCCAGCGGACCGGCGAAGTCGTTGATGAAATCGCCCTCGCCCAGCGTGGCCAGCCACTTGGTGGTTTTGCCCACTTCCTGCACCACAATGGTCACGGTCCCGGCCTCGGGGTCGAAGTCAGTAATGGTAATCGGAATGCGTTCGCCGGTCTCACCGACCCGCAGAATGATAAACTGTCCCGCCTTCGCCGAACGAGCGATGAGCGGGGCATCGACTACATAGAGACGGGTCACCGGAGTCAACTGGCGTGTCTTCAGGATGCGGTACATCCAGGTATCCCCCCGTGTTTTTTCCGGCGCACCCCACACGCGCCGAAAAGAAATACAACCCCTATATCGTGAAAGCATGGGAACATTTCAACCTGCCACAGATTCGTCGATTGACGACTCACTTCCTCTTGAGCGGGCCGATCTTGCACCGATTTGGTGCCATAAGAGTCACAAGGAGCTAGGTTTATGACCCTAGATTCTCATAAGTAGTTAGCCGCCGCGTCGAACTACCCGATCAGGTGGGCGGCCTCATCCCCGCGAAGGAGGGCCGGCGCATCCCCTATGGTTATGCCAGCCGAAGCGGCACTAAGAACATCCAGCACCCATGGCTCACTGCACACAGGCGAAAGATCGTACTCTTGCGCCATTCAGTGTTACATAATTCAGCCTTATACTAGGGAGTAGATGAGGTGGTCTTCGGCATGCCAAGGAAGTTGAGCACCCAGCTGATCGCCGGCATCATGCTCCCGCTCCTGTTCGTGCTGATCGTCAACGTGGTCATGGTCTGGCGCCAGGAACAGCGCGATCTGCAGGTCGAAATGCGCGCCAAGGCCCAGGTGATGACCCAGGAGTTGATCTCCACCCGCCTGTTTGTGGCCCGCAATCAGGATCGAATTAACAGCGACATGGCCGTGGGCCATTTCGAGTTCAAGGGGCTGAACCCCGCGGCGGTGGGCCGGGGGGTTGGCGATATTTTCGGCGACATGACCGGCATTCGGCTGAAGCAGACCCGGTTCCAGGTGCGCCGCCCGGAGAACGCCCCCGACGGTTTCGACGTGGAGGCGCTGACCCGGTTCACCGCAGACCCGACCCTGACCGAGTATGACCGTCAGGTCACGGAGAACGGCGCCCCGGTCTACCGCTATGCCGTTCCCCTGAAGATGGAGAAGGAATGCCTGGTCTGCCACGGCGAGCCCGCCGGCCAGCGCGATGTGGCCGGTTACCCGAAGGAGGGCTACAAGGAGGGCCAGTTGGGCGGAGCGATCACCGTAGCGCTCCCCATGGCCGATGCGATTGCCGGCATCCGCCGCAACACCCTGACCCAGGTCTGGGTGATCGTCGGCACCCTGCTGGGCTCCCTGCTGGCGATCTACCTCCTCTCCCGCCGCCTGGTGACCGACCCGCTCTCCCGGCTGGCCCGGGTGGCCACCCGCATCGGTCAGGGACACCTGGAGATCCAGCCAGGGGAGTTGCAGGCGTCGCAGCGCAGCCGCGAACTCCTGGTGGTGGCCGGCGAAATGGAGACCATGGCCCGCTCGCTCAAGGAGCTATATGAAGATCTGGAGGCCAAGGTGTCGGCCCGCACGCAGGAACTGGAGCAGGCGAACCAGCTGCAGGGTCAGTTCCTGGCCACCGTGAGCCACGAACTGCGGACACCGCTCACCTCGATCATCGCCTTTACCGAACTGCTGCTGAAGCAGGCCGAGGGCCAGCCCCGGGAGTACCTGGAGGACGTGCTGGACTCCAGCCGCCGCCTGCTGGGGATGGTGAACGACCTGCTGGACCTCTCCCGCCTCGAAGCGGGCCGGGTGCAGTTGTTCACCGACGTGGTGGATGTGCCGGAACTGCTGATGGGCATCGAGCCCGTCCTGCGGCCGCTGGCGGCGAAGAAGCAGATCCAACTGACGCTCCTGCCCATGCCCGACCTGCCCCTGGTGCTGGTGGATCCGCGCCGGGTGCGTCAGGTCTTCATGAACCTGATCGACAACGCCATCAAGTTCACACCCGAAGGCGGGCAGGTCAACATCGGGGCCCGCCGGCTCGACGGCTGGGTAGAGGTGGGCATTGACGACTCCGGCCCCGGCGTGCCGGCAGAGCACCGGCAGCAGATCTTCGAACCCTTCCGGCGCCTGGAACTGCCCGGTCGTCAGCACCCGGGCTCCGGCCTCGGTCTGGCGCTCTGCCGCTCGCTGATCGAACTGCACGGCGGCCAGATCTGGGTGACCGACTCGCCTTCAGGCGGCAGCCGCTTCTGCTTTACGCTGCCCGTGGCCCAACTGCCGACCCCGGATGAAGAGGAGGGAAGCACCCATGCCAACCAACAAGAAGATCCTGGTGGTGGACGATGACGCCAAAATCCTGAAGGCCGTAGGGGATGCCCTGCGCCAGGAAGGGGCCACGGTCTTCACCGCCACCGACGGCGCCACTGTGCTGGACAACTACAGCCGCTATGCCCCCGACCTGATCGTGCTGGACGTGATGCTGCCCGACATGGACGGCTTCGAGATCTGCGCCCGGCTCCGGGCCGACGGCGAGCAGGTGCCGATCCTCTTCCTCTCGGCCCGGGTGGAGGAGAGTGACAAGATCGTCGGCTTCCGACTGGGCGGCGATGACTACCTGACCAAGCCCTTCTCGCTGAATGAACTGCTGCTGCGGGTGAAGGCGATCCTGCGGCGCAGCGTGCCGACCGATAACCGGGTTGCCACCGGCAATCGGGCCCAACTGGGCCAGCTGGCGATCGACCGCCTGGCCCACCGGGTAACGCTGCACGGCGAACCGATCGAACTGACCCCCCGGGAGTTCGAACTGCTCTGGCTCATGGCCTCCCACCCCGGGCAGGTCTTCAGCCGGGAGCGGTTGCTGGACTACGCCTGGGCGCACGACCTGGAGGCCGATCAGTCCTCGGTCACCGTCTACATCCGGCGCCTGCGGGAGAAGATTGAACAGAACCCCAGCTACCCCCAGTATCTGAAGACCGTCTGGGGGATCGGCTACAAGCTGGAGATGTAATCTCTTATTAAGCTTTGCTCAAGGACCTATATAGCTTTGCTTGCTAGACTGAGCCCTGGATTGGTATGTCCAGGGCTTTTGCTTTTGCCCCGGCACACGAACGAAGGAGGTGAATCGCTTTGCCTACATGGGTCCAGCGCACTCTGATCGCCGTCGGCGTGCTACTCGGCCTCTACCTGGTGGCTGCTTTCGCCCTGCAAACCCACGCAACCGCCAGGCTGATCGGCAACCCCACCACTTGCGGCACCTGCCACTTCATGGATCCCCAGGTCGCCTCGTATCAGGCGTCCGACCACAAGGAGGTCGGCTGCCTGGCCTGCCACAGTGAGCAGAACTTCTTCAAACGCCCGTTGGATGAGTTGAAGTACACCTACCGGGACGTCAAGGCGACTCTGACCAAATCGGAGCCCGAAACCCCGCAGTTGGCGGCCGACGAACGGGAAGCCATGATCGCCAACTGTTACGGGTGCCACAAGGAGGTCGTGCAGAACCTGCACCAGGACCGGCTGGAGAACTGCCTCAACTGCCACCGGCACACGCCGCACGACCGCCCCGCCCGCTTGGCCAACATAGGAGGTTAGGTAACGCATGAATAGAACCTGGAAGATCATCAGTGGGGTGGTCGCTGCCGTGGTCGTGGTGGGCGGCGCAACGCTCTTCGCCCTCACTTCCCGGTCGATCCCCACCGAAAAGCTGTACAGCACCGGACAGGCCGCCAACACCGTCGATCCGAAGGCCTTCGAGGCCCTCTTCCCCGCCACCTACGAGTCGTTCATGAAGAACGCCCTGAATGCCCCGGCCGCCCTGAAGTACCACGCCGCCGAGCCGAAGAAGAGCAAGCTGGACACCAACGACTACATGCGGGTGCTCTGGAACGGCTACGCCTTCAGCAAGGAGTACAACGAGGCACGAGGCCACGCCTATGTGCTCTCCGACACGATTGGCGAGACCAAGACCGCCCGCATCGGCGCCGCCACCAACCTGACCTGCATGTATTGCAAGTCGGCGGAGGTGCCGGGCCTGATCCAGCAGATGGGCAACAGCTTCTACAACACCAAGCTGCTGGAAGGCAACAACAAGGATCTGTTCAAGCACGGCATCTCCTGCTCCGACTGCCACGACCCGCAGAGCATGGCGCTGCGCATCACCCGTCCGGCCCTCACCGAAGCGCTGGCCCGGCAGGGCATCGATGTCAGCAAGGCCACCGAGCAGCAGATGCGCTCCTACGTCTGCGCCCAGTGCCATGTCACCTACTTCTTCAACCCGAAGGACAACAACAAGGTCTACTTCCCGTGGGACAAGGGCTACGAGGCCAGCCAGATCTACGACTACGAGACCAACACGGTGGGGCTGACCGAATGGACGCAGCCCGCCACCGGCGCTGGCATGATCAAGGCCCGCCACCCCGAGTTCGAGATGTTCCAGGGCTCCGTGCATGAGCAGGCCGGCCTCTCCTGCGCCGACTGCCATATGCCGCTGATGAAGCAGGGTGAGACCAAGATCAGCTCCCACTGGCTCACCTCGCCGATGGCCACCTACCAGCAGTCCTGCGCCCAGTGCCACAAGCAGACCGAGCAGGAGATGCGCAAGCAGGTGATCACCATCCAGGACCGGGCGAAGGCCGAGATCGACCGGGCCGGCGAGGCGAACAAGGCGGCCACCGAGGCCATCGAAAAGGCGAAGAACACCGCCGGGGTCGATGCGAAGCTCCTGAAGGAGGCGCAGGACACAATCCGCCAGTCCCAGTTCTACTGGGATCTGATCTCCTCCGAGAACTCCACCGGCTTCCACAACTCGCCCAAGATGATGCAGACCCTCTCCCAGTCCATCGACCTGGCCCGCCAGGCCCAGCTGAAAGCCATGCAGGCGATCGCCGCCGCCAGGTAAAGCAAAGGGACCCACCGTCCGGTGGGTCCCATCTGCTATTTCTTCGCCGTGTTGTCGATGGCGTTGGCGTACACATCGAACTTCAGCACCGGGTTATTGGGATCGTTGGTCTTGATATCGATCTCAAAGTGATGGGGCCCGCCCATGCCCGGGTGCATGGAGAACGGGAAGTCGAAACTGGTGCTGAGACCGGGCTTGACGACCGCAGAACCTACGGTCAGATCGGGCGGTCAGCAGCCCTGCAGGGTCTTCACCTGCATGTTGCTCAACTGGAGGTTGCCGGTACCCGTGTTCTTGATGACGAACTTCATGTGCTTGGCTTCTGCCATGTTGTCGGTGACCGGCACATCGCCGAAATCTACCTTGGCCTGCGGGACCTCGGCTTTCGGCGTCCCACCGGCGGCCGTTGTCGAGCAGGCCGTCAGAATGGCTGCCGTTACGGCCAGCATCCCGATCTTCCAGGTCTTCATAGGCTATTCTCCTTCCACTCCTGCATTGCCCACTGGAACCGGCGGACTGATGCATCGGCCACTCCCGTGATCTCCACGATCACCGACCTGGCGCCCGCCAGCTTCCGCTCCGGATCTTTCACGATGAGTGTACCGGTTACGTGGTGCCCGCCCCCCGTGCCATCCGGCGTCCAGGTGAGGTCGGTCAGAACGCCGCCCGGCTCGAGGGTTACCCTGGCCAGTTTCGCCAGGTTGAACTGGGAGAGCTCCACCGAGTGCGTGTTCAGCCCCACCTTGAAGCTGATGCCGCCCGCGGTGACTGACTTGGGGTCAAAGGCCACCTGCACCTGTACGCCCCCGGCATCGCTGAGCTGCGCCCCGGTGCCGACCGGCGCCACCACCTCGGTGCTGACCAGCTTTTTCCCGCTGTTGGCCATGGACGAGAGGCCGTAACCAACGACACCGGTGGCGATGACAACCCCTGCGACGACCAGAATGATGGGGAACTTGGCCATCCTCCACACCCCCTGGGGGTAGCTTACGTTGATATACTGCCGCACAAATGTGTGGAAAGTATGGAGGCTGGCCCACGCCAGGATGTGCAGGGGGCCTTCGTGGCATAAGCGAATCCCTTTGGTATTAGCCTATGGCAAGGTGGTGGTGTTTCTGATGCCCAAGCCCGACGAGACCCGTGAGCAGGTGCGCAACAGCTACGCCCAGGTCGCCCGCAACGCAGGCGGTGGCGGCTGCTGCAGTTCGGGTGCCGATACGTCCCAGTTCGGCTGCTGCGGCGGCGTCATTTCGGTGGATGACCTGACGCGCACCATCGGCTACTCCGATGCCGACCTTGCCGCCGTCCCGGCCGGTGCGAACCTGGGGCTGGGCTGCGGCAACCCGCAGGCGATTGCGGCCATAAAGCCGGGCGAAATGGTGCTCGACCTGGGCTCCGGCGCCGGTTTTGACTGCTTCCTGGCCGCCCGCCAGGTGGGGCCAACCGGCCACGTCATCGGCGTCGACATGACCCCCGAAATGCTGGCCAAGGCCCGGCAGAATGCGGTCACTGGCGGCTTTGCCCAGGTGGAGTTTCGCCTCGGGGAGATCGAGCATCTGCCGGTGGCCGATCAGAGCGTCGATGTGATCATCTCCAACTGTGTGATCAACTTGTCGCCGGAGAAGCCGCAGGTCTTCGCCGAGGCTTTTCGTGTGCTGAAACCCGGAGGGCGCCTGGCGGTTTCCGACATGGTCACCAGCATGCCCCTGCCGCCGGAGATCCAAAAGGATTTGCTGCTCTACAGCGCCTGCATCGCCGGTGCCGCACCCATGTCCGATCTGGAGCAGATGCGGCAGCAGGCAGGCTTCACCCAGATTCAGATCACACCGATGGATAGTCGGGCGCTGATTCAGACCT
>JBLNEM010000329.1:0-8045 GCA_050262655.1 Mycobacterium leprae
TGTCCGATAGAATAAATTAGCTCTGCCGACGAGAATTCCTGCTACTAAACATCGAGGTGGCGTAAATTTTTCGTAGGGGGTCTTGTCATCCTTTTGGAGGGGGCCCAATCATCCCACCGCAGAGCCCTCAGAAACCGCTTCCGACGAAGGCCGCAGGTTTTTGTACCGCTGCGATGCGGCGCATGGTATGCTTTTGAGGTCACGGTTTTCATGGATAAACAGCACGCTATATGAACACGCCAAGGGGGGGCCGTCTCCGTGATTGGTATGGGTACACTCGTGAACGCAGGCAGCATCCTGATGGGGGGCGCCCTGGGCGGACGAGTCATTCCGCAGATGCCTGAGAACGTGCGTGATGGCACGGTTAAGGCGCTGGGCCTCGGTACCGTGTTGCTGGGCCTACAGATGGCCTGGAAGATGCAGAACGCATTGCCCATCCTGATTAGCCTGGCGTTAGGTACCGCAGCCGGTGAATGGATTCGTATTGAGGAGCGTCTGGAACAGGCAACCGCCCAGCTGGAAAAGCGCCTGGGCGGAGGGCCGACGCAGCTTTCCCGTGCGTTTGTTCAGGCAAGCCTGCTCTTCTGCATCGGCGCCATGGCGATCACCGGCTCCCTGCAGGACGGCCTGAAGGGCGACCCCTCCATTCTGTACGCGAAGGCCGTCCTGGACGGCGCCTTCTCTCTGATGTTCTCTTCGGTGATGGGCCCCGGCGTGGCGCTCTCCGCCCTGCCGGTGCTGCTCTACCAGGGATTGCTGACCCTGGGCGCATCGGGCGTCAGCCATTTCCTGAGCCCGCTGGTGATCAGTGAAGTCAGTGCGACCGGCGGGATCATGGTGATGGCCATCGGTACAAATCTGGCTGGTGCCACCAAGATTCGGGTGGGCAATATGCTGCCGGCGCTGCTCTTCGTCACGCTCTTCCTCATGCTCAGGCACTAAACCGGGCAGACTACGGCAGGCTACCATGTGAATAGCTGTCGTGGGTGGTGTTCGGGATGTTCTACATTCCCCAGGCAATCGCAGTCTGGATTGTCTCGATTTGGCTGATTGATTGGCGCAGGCTGCGGGAACTCTTGATTTACGGGCTCTGGGGAATTGCGGTCAGCAGTGTCGAAGGACACCTCGGCTATGGACTGGGGCTGTTCCAGTACCAGGACACGGGCTGGCTGTCAGGACATTACGACGTCTCGACGCTGGTGATCAACCTGAGTGCGGTTCCACTCTTCGCCATCTACTTCGCTCAAGGGCTGCGGCCTCGAGCACCAGTGCCGTGGCTGCGGATTGCGGCCTTCACCGCGGTCTCCCTTGTCCCGGAGATTGTGGCTCTCCGCCTGGGTCACATGGTGTACGGCCGCCGGTGGAATCTGCTGCATTCGGTGATCGCCTACATCCCGACCTGGGTCAGCATCTGGGCGCTGCATCGGTGGCTGAATAACACTCGGGTATCGAGTCAATGAGAACGCTCCCCCCAACCTGGAGGGAGCGTTTTTGTGTGGTCAGGCCTGATCGGCCTCGGTGGCCTCGTCCAACAGCTCGGCCAACTGCCGCCTGCGGTCCCAGCCTAGCTGCTGCGCAATGCGATAGACCATCTCCCGCCCGACCCGCCGCACGAAGGTGGAGCGCACCGCCGGCGTCCAGTCGCGGCTGGCAGCGGCATGTTGCTGCAGCAGTTCCGGCAGCAACTTCAGGTAGAGGTAGGCCACAATCGCTGCCTTCCGTCGTTCACCGATGGCCCCTCCCACATAGCGACCGCGATACTGTAGCTCGGAGAGGGCCGCTCCGCCTGCGCGGTTGTAATGAAAGGTCAGCGATTCGGTGCCGTGCAGTACCTCCAGCGTGAGCGCATCAAGCGGATCGTTGGCAAAGAGGAAGCCCATGGTGCTGAGCATCTCGTAAATTCGATCGCCCTTCCCCTTCATCCGGTGGACGTCGGTGGCCGTATGGCCATCGAAGCCGGAGACCTCCTGCACCACCAGCTCTGGCCCAACCCGCCCTTCTCGCTCCATGCGGGTACGGATCAGCCAGTAAAAGAAGTCCGGGTCGACGTGGTAATCGGTGGCCTCCTGTAGATCGCCCCACCACTGGGGAAGGAAGAGTTCGCCCTTCAGGATGGCAATGGCCGCCTTGCTCTGGGTGAAGAGCACGACATGAAGGGCGCCCGATCGGTCCAGGAAGAGCAGATCGGTCTCGGCCAGGTGGACCCGCTCTTCGTGCGAACGCAATTCCGCCCCGGCCGTGCACCAGAAACGCCGCCCCTTGGGCCGTTCAGCCCGTGCGTGGACGAAGAGATACGGGAGGGGTGCCTCTCCGTCCGGGAGATGCTCCTGAATCGTCATGGGCAGTTCGGGCTCTACCCTGGAGAAGCCAATGCGCAGCAGGTCACCGGCGGGCCAGAGTGCGTCCGCCACGGGCCTGTCCAACCTGGCATGCCGGTGTATGATCGCGGCCGCCTCTTCCAGGCTGGCGACCGACGGTAGCCGGAATATGGAAAGCCACACGATCAAACTCCCCCTGTCCGCGTCACCGGGCGCGCCGGCTGGATCGGCAGTGCCGGCTGCTTCAGCCGCAACTCCACCGGGCCTAGCTGATCCCGGAGCAGAAGGAGTCGGGCCAAAATCAGCCTGAACCTGTGCTGACTATAGAGGCGCAGCCCCATGGAGCCCTGCTCCCGCTCGTTGGTTTGCAGCGATAAGTAGAGCAGTTTGTTGATCCGTCCCTTGCCTTCGTCCAGCAGCTCCCACACTGGAAAACCAATGTAGGCCTCGCCGCTTCGCTGTTCCCCCCTGAGCGCCCTGACATCGGAGGCTACCGAAATCCAGTGCGCCAGCCAGGTTACCTGCAGTTGCAGGTCGGGCACCAGCCGGTGCAACAACTCCCGCACCTCGCCAGTCCGGCAGTGGGTCTCCACCACCAGGGTCAGCAGGGTGGGGTCCTCTTCCATTCGCCCGACATAGACCGAGCGAGCCACCTCGCTCTCTCGGGGCAACTGGAAGCAGGCGTGAATCGTTACGGACTTCCACTTCCCCGAGTACTCGGCGAGCACTTCGGCCAGCAAGATCAGCAGGCTGACCAGGAAGGCTGCCAGGGTTCTGTTCAGTTCTTTCACCAGATCGGGTGTCGGGGGCGCCTGAAAGAACAGTGCCGTGACCCACGTAAGGGGCAGATGCACAAGCCGGCCCGCGACCAGCACCGTGAGAAAGGGAAGAAGCGGCCCCAGGAGCCACTTCCTCAACCAAAGCAGAAAGGCTTTCATGGCGTCATCCGTCCAACAGCGGCGTGCCCGAGCATGCTGAGCGCCAGGTCGGCCGCCTCCAGCGTCTCCTCGCCGCCGGTAGAGGACAAAATGCCGTTGTTGTAGATGCTGAAGCGGATTCGCCCTCCGTCATAGTCGCCTTCGATCCAGAAGGTGGCCTTCCGCACCACAATGGACTCTCTCCTCGTCAGATCGGTGAGGAGTGCCTTCAAAGGTTGGAGGGATCCGCCGTCGCGCAGGGACAACACGGCGCGCTCGATCTCCTGCGCATCTTCCGACAGCAACTCGTCGGTGAACTCCAGGTCACGCAGCACAAGGCCCGTTTCCAGCGCCCACTCGATCAGTTTCAAGAAGCCCCCCGTTGTGACCACCAGCGGCCGGAGCGACTCGGCCGAAGCAACCTGCCCCAGGGTGGCAATCCCCACCTCCGTATACTCGAATGGCACGGCCACTACCCCGGGGTTGTGCCGCAGCGACCGCACTGCCCCCGTTGCCGCAGCGCTGCACGCTCGGACCGCCTGGTAGAGCTTCCAGGAGGACATAGGTTCACCCCTTCCGCAACCAGCGGAAACGCCGTTGGAAATCCCATATCAAACCAAATATGAGTTTCTCTTCCGGCGCCGTTTTTCCTCCCGGTTCATTATAGGCGTCGGCCATCTATTTTGAACTGGGTGACACGGCGCAACCGTGGCCCCGCCTCTTTCGTCAGATAAGCAGACGGGGGCAAGGGGGAGAATGCGGATGAAACATTGCCTGGTAGCCCTGCTCGCATTGATGCTGTTCGCCGTGGTGGGCTGCAGCGGGCGGAACTACGCTACCACTGAAGGATCAACTGGCGCCCGGGCAAGGCCTCACCCCACCACCATCCTGGTGCTGAAGGTGCCCGGTCCCCCGGGTGGCACCATCGTGGTGGACGACCTGAAAGGGGCCCCGGGAGTGAGCGTCCTGGTCAATGAGTTGGAACGCACCTTCATCACGGATGAGAAGGGCTTCATAACGACAGACCTGCCGGCCGGAGTCTACACTTTCATCCTTACAGGTCCGGGGTTGAAGCGCTCGATCTACCGGCACGAATCCGTCACCGCTGATGGCGCCAACCTGACCTTCCTGATTGCCGACTACAAAGAGCTCGACCTTGACAGGCACGCCGACACGGGGCCCGCCACCTGGGCTGGCCACCTGGTAGTCCGAGTCCGATCGGGCGAGAAAGGCGACAACCATCCCCTCTCCGGGGCCAAGGTGGTCATCCGGGAGACCGGGCAGTCAGCGCTGACGGACGAACGGGGGCTCGCCGGTTTCGGCCTCCCCGTCTACTTCCGGGAAGCAGGCTCGGCCGATCGGAAGCCGGCATACTATACGCTCTCGGTAACGCTGCCGGGATTCACCACCGAGACCTATCTGGACGTGCATGGGTTTGAAGGCGCCCTCAACACAGAGCAGTTGATTGACGCCACCGTCATGGATATCTTCCTCGTGCCAGGTGTTGGGGAGAACCGGCACCAAAGCCCATGTCTGGATGCCACTCCCCCGCCCTGTCATCCATCTGAAGGAGCGAAGTAACCGTTGGGGTTGGCGCCGGCCAACTAGCTACGGGGCTGCACCTGGGACCACGCTTCGTACCCGTTCGTGAGAAGCGTCAGCCGCCCTTTCGCCGGGTCGAAGATCAGCCCGTGGACTGGCACGCTGTGCGGAATCAGTGGGCTGTCCCGGATGACCTGTACCACACGACGGACATTGCCGGACGGGTCCCTGAAGGCGCCGACCCACTCGGCCAAGCTACCGTGAACGGACGTGATCACATTCGGATCGACGCCGCGCTCCAACATCCGCCGCTCCAGCGCCTCGCTATCGATCTGAGACATGCCGCAGTCCAGGTGACCAATTACATAAATCTCTTCGCACCCCAGCGCATGAATGGCCACGACGAGGCTGCGCATCACCCCGCCAAACGGGTCGATGATGGTGTTGCCCGCGTTCTTGATCACCTGGGCATCACCGCGCTTGAGCCCCATGGCGGGCTCCAGGAACTCGACCAGGCGTGTGTCCATGCAGGTGAAGACGGCGACCTTCTTCGCCGGAACCTTCCCAACCGGCCGCTCCCGTTCCGCTACGAACCGGGCATTATGCTCAAGAATCTCGTCCAACAGAGCCATGGGATCACCTCCACGCTCAGGTTTCCCCCGCTCCCGGCTCGAGAATCGCCGAAGGCCGTTGACCCCAAGGTCAACGGCCTTCTTTCTTGCTATCCTTCGATCTCTACCCGCTGTCCCCGCCTGGTAGGCGCCAGCTTCACATGCAGGGTCGACCGCTTCGGGTCGAAGCACCATCCGCTCTCCATCGCCTCCAGCCTGGCCGGTGTCGCCGCCCTGGCCAGGGCTTTGCTGCCGCTGCGAACCGCCGCCGGCGCCACGTCTCGGATGATCTCCAAGGAGTAACGGCGGGCCGGCAGTGCAGTCGCATAGGCGCCCTTCGCCGCCGCGATGGCGACGCTGTAAGCCCCCGCCGCCACCTCCACCCGGGTCAACGCACAGGCGCCGTTGCGGTAGCCGTTGGTAGCGCCGTCGTCCTCGTACAGTTCGTAGCCCGACGTCGTCTCCCCCGGCCAGATGGTCAGCGTCAATTCGGCATAGGGCTGCCCATCATCGTACTGCGTCAGCGGCGCCATGGGGATGATCGCCCCCGCCCGCACGAAGAGCGGGAGACGCTCCAGCGGCGCATCCACCGTGACCGTCTGCCCCCCGGCAAAGGCCGTGTGCGTGTCGAACTCATACCACGTGCCGGCGGGCAGGCAGACCTGCCGCGACACCGCACCACGGCTTACCACGGGTGCCACCAGGAGGTCAGGACCGTAGAGGTACTCATCGGCCACGTCGGCCAGGTTGGGGTCGTCCGGGTAGGCCCAGACCAGCGGCCGCATCAGCGGCGTGCCCGTCCGGTATGCCTCGGCCAAAGCCGTATAGGCGTACGGAATCAGGCGTTGCCGGAGCTGGATATAGTGCCGGGCGATTCGCTCGGCCGCGGCGCCGAACTGCCAGGGTTCACGCACCTGCAGGGAGCCGTGTGGCCGCATCGTCGGCGTAAAGGCGCCGAACTGGATCCACCGGAGATAGAGTTCAGGGCTGGGGAAGTCCCCCCGGAAGCCGCCGATGTCGGAGTTCCAACCGGGCACCCCGCAGAGGCCAAGTCCCATGCCAAGGGCCGGCTGGTTGGCCAGCGACTCGAAGTTGCTGAAGACATCGCCGGACCAGGTGGTCCCGCCCAGGGTGGCCATGCCTACCCAGCCCGAACGGCTCATCATGAAGCAGCGGCTACCCGGTGCATACCGCTCCTGGGCAGTGGCCACCGCCTCCATCATCTTCAGCGCATAGATGTTGTGGGTGCCGGCCACTGGGCCGCCGTAAGGCAGCATGTCGGGGTAATACTGTTCCGGCTCGTTCAAGTCGAGCCACCAGCCGGCGATGCCCAGTTTGACCAGTTCCTCGTGCTGCCGCGTCCACCATTCCCGCACGGCGGGGTCGGTGAAGTCCGCAATGGCCGCACCCTGGTCGGAGCACCAGTGGGGGAAGCGCACCTGTCCGCCCGGGAACCGACAGAAGAAGCCATGCTCCAGCCCCTCGGGGTACAGCCGGGAGTCAACTGCCACGTAGGGCTCCTCAATGGTGATCACCTTGAAGCCCTGCTCTTTCAACCCCTGCAGCATTGCCTGCGGTTCGGGGAATGCCTCCTCGTTGAACCGCAGGTCGCCCATGCGCTTGAACCAGTACAAGTCCAGCACGAGCCCGTCGCAGGGAATCTCCCGGCTGCGGAACTGATGGGCAACCGCCTCCAGTTCGGCCCGGGTCTTGTAGCCGTATTTCGATTGCATGAACCCCAGCGTCCAACGGGGCGGCAGTGCCGGCCGACCGGTCATCCGGGTAAACTGCTCCACCATGGCCGGCATGCTGCCGGTGAACAGGTAAATGTCCAGGTTGCCGCCGTCGGCCTCGTAGGTCCAATAGTTCGGATCGTTGGCCCCCATGTCGAACCGGCCGGTCCAACTGTTATCGACGTAGATCCCATACCCATGACTGCTATAGAAAACTGGCAGCACCAGACGGCTGGGCGGGGGCTGATGGCAGTTGCTGACTTCATAGAAGCCGCCCCGCCGGTCCAATCCGACCCTTTCCACATGCTGGTCCGGCTCCCCAAGGCCGTAAATATGCTCCCCGCCATATAACGTGCCGGTAACGCCCACCCGCCACAGGTCCCAGCGGGGCGTCAGCCCCACCTTCCCCTGGGGGGTCACCGCGTTGATCGTGCCGCCGTCAATGGTCAAGACCAGATTGCCCGTGCGGATCATGAGCGGCCCGGCCTTGGGGCCCGAAACCTTCAGCGGCACTTCATCCTTGATCTGTACCGTCTCAGGCATCGGCGGCTCGGCCGGCCCGCCGGCGAACATCGAACGCCAGAGCCAGACACGGACGACCCCGGGAAGCGGGCTGCTGATCCGGAGCTTTGCATCCGCAAACTCACACAGTACGGCCTTGCCGTCCCGGCTCCAACGACGCAAGGGACCGAGCGTCTGCTGTAACAAGAATGGTTCCTCCTCTGTTCATTCCTCGGGCGAAGCCGTACTCTGCCGGACGACCAACTGAACGGGCAACCGCACAACCGCCCCTTCAGATCGCTTACCGGCATAGGCCTGGTCGATCAACCGGACCGCCATGGCACCCTTCTCGTAAGTATCCTGCCGGATGGTCGTCAAAGCAGGTGTCACCAGGCTGGATAAGGGCAGATCATCAAAGCCAAC
>JBLNEM010000330.1:0-4841 GCA_050262655.1 Mycobacterium leprae
CCGCGTTGGCACGAGCAGATCGGGGAGGCTTCCCGGCAGATAGACCTTGCGGCTGCCCGGGAACGGGGCGATGTTGCAGCCTTCTTGATTGGCCATGATGAACCTCCTCGATGGTTTGCCTACAACCAGGAAGGTGCTTCCGTAACGCGGGGGAGAACGAAAACGCCCGGCACTGGTTGGTGCCGGGCGAGCAGAACGTACCCACCCGACGCTTCCCTACGCTGGCATGACCCAGATCAGGTTGGAGGGTACCGGCCTTCACCCTGGCCGATTCTCAGCCCGCCATGTTGCGGGCACCCCTAGCGCCTCTTGATATGCAGTTATGGGGATACTTCGCTGCACTGAGAATGATTCCCTGCCGCCATGTCAGGTTCCCGTCCGCCGCCGGATCATCATCCCCGTGCCGGCCTCCATGCCGAAGCGGGCATAGAAATCTTGCAGGCCGGGGTCGCACATCAGGTCCACCATCCCCAGCGCCTGGAGTTCGCCGAGCATGCGCCGGACCAGTTCGCTGCCGATGCCCTGTCCCTGGTACGCCGGCAGCACTTCCAGCAGTGGGATGTAGGCCGACAGCACATGGTCGGAAAGGGCGGTGATGAAACCGACGACCTGGTCGTTCTCGCTGTCCACGGCCAGTACGACGTGAGCGCTTCCCTCCAGCAGAGCGAGGTGTTTCGCCGGCGTCAGCGGATAGCACCAGTCGACGAAAAAGCCCTGCAACTGGGCCGGGCTAAGGCCGGCTGTATTGGTTACATAGTGGATCAACCCAACCACTCCCTTGGCAGATCTGGGGAACGCGAAAACCCTCCACCATTTCGCCGCAAGAGTAGGATTAACCTTGCTGTTGACGAAATACAGAGTAACGTAACGAAGCGGTGCTCTGGTCCGCGGATAGGTGTTGTTGCCGAGCTTCCTACATATGAATCTGGATGCGGCCAACTGCTGAGAGGGGGGCGTTTCGTGGAGTATTTCATCGGGGTAGACGGTGGTGCGACGAAGACGCTGGCCGTCGTGGGTGACCTGAACGGCCGGATCCTTGGGTCGGGCCTGAGTGGTCCCTCCAACTACCATGTGTTCGGCATGGCGATGGCCATGGATTCTGTGCAGAAGGCGATCGCTCGCGCCGTAGAGGCGGCCGGGCTGACCTCAGGCGGCACGCCGGTCATGAGCATCCTGGGCATCTCCGGTGCCGATTTCCCGGACGATTTCAAGCGGCTGACCGAGGGCTGCAGCGCCTTTCTGGGGGGACTCCCGTTTCGCGTCGTGAACGACTGCTGGGTCGCCCTGCGTGGCGGTACCCGCCGTGGATGGGGCGTAGTGGCGGTCAATGGCACTGGCGGTAACTACGCGGGCTGCAACGCCGAGGGTGAGCAGATCATCCTCCGGGGCATGGTGGAATACGAGTGCGGCAACCGGGGCGGTGCCGGGGACATCGTCCGTGAAGCGCTGCACCGTACCTTCCGGGCCGACGAGGGCGCAGGCCCCGAGACTGCTCTGCAGACTCGTATTCCGGCCGCAGTCGGCGTGGAGTCCATGCAGGAGATTGCCGACGCGTTTTACGCGGGAAATATCCATCCGGCGATGGGCATGCCCATCGTACCGGTGGTCTTTGCCCTGGCCAACGAAGGCGATCGGGTCAGTCAGCAGATCCTGATCGACCTGGGCGATGCCATGGGACAGGCGGCCGGCGGTATCGCCCGGCGGTTGGGGATCGGTGGTGCTCCCTTCGATGTGGTGCTGGCGGGCAGCGTCTGGGGGGCAGAAAGCCCGTTACTGCGGGATCAATTCACCACCGCTCTGCACCGGCTGGCACCCAAGGCCGTACCCGTGTTGCCCGAGTTCGAACCGGCGGTCGGCGCCTACCTGATGGCGCTGGACGAGAGTGGGGTGCCGGTCACCGACGAAACCTACGCGCAGTTGACCCAGACGGTCGACAAACTGGCTCAGTACTAGGCGCTAAAACAGCCATCTCTGGTAGATGGCTGTTTAACTTTATGGTATGCTTAATCTAATTAGCACGGAGAGGGCTGCAGCTCCGCCTTCCTTCTGCCATGCATTGCGGCATGACTTTTGCGCGACCGGCACTGCTGCCCTGAACGCAGGGCCAACCGGCGCTGGCAATCAGGCGGGGCGCAGGTCACCAGGGCCTGCGCCCCGTCGCGTCTCCGGTTTCGGGGGGAGATTGATTTCGGGGAGGAACTACTTCATGAGCGTACCGCCTATATCGAAGCCTCGGCTCAAGCCACAACAGTGGTTCGGCATCGCATTCTTTGTCGCCATTCTGGTGGTCGGTCTCTATATTGCCAAGTGGCAGCCCTATTATCATAAGGCGATTCTCTCGGCCACCAATCATAGCATCGGTTCCTCCATCGTCACCGGTAAGGCGGCTGCGGCCCCCGTGGTCGGTTGGGCAGCGGCCTGGGGCTATTTCATCAGCTATTTCAACGCCATCTGGAAGGCGATGGTGGTAGGCTTGCTGCTGGGTGCCGGCGTACAGGTACTCGTGCCCCGGCAGTGGCTCCTGAAGGCGCTGGGGAAGACCAGTTTCGGCACGACGGCCGCCGCGGCTGTCTGCTCGGTCCCCACCATGATGTGCACCTGTTGCGCCGCTCCCGTTGTGGTGGGCATGAAGCGGCAGAAGGTCTCCACCGGTGCGGCCGTGGCTTTCTGGCTGGGCAATACCATGCTGAATCCGGCCACCATGATCTTTATGGGTTTTGTCCTGGGCTGGCGCTGGGTCGGCCTGAGGCTGGCTGTAGCATTGGCGCTGGTGCTGGGTGTTGGACAACTGGCCAATCGGTTTATGAAGGAAGAGGACCTGCCCGAATCGGTGACGGCACAGGTTGCCGCCGCCGATACGCAGGAGCAGGGCTCGCTGCTGCTCCGCTGGCTGAAGGCGCTGGGTGAAATGTGCGTGGTTCTGGTGCCGGAGAACATCATGCTGGTGATGCTGCTGGGCCTGGCCCGGACCTGGCTCTTCCCCGCCATGAACCCGGCCATTGGCCACGCCTGGTGGCTGGTGATCGTCCTGGCCGTAACGGGCACGCTCTTCGTGATCCCCACCGCCGGCGAAATCCCGATCGTGCAGGTGCTCCAGAGCTACGGTCTGGGCGCTGCCGGCGCCGGTGTGTTGCTGACGGTGCTGCCACCGGTCAGTCTGCCTTCACTGATCATGGTGGGCCGGGCGATGGAGCGCAAGGCGCTCTACTTCGTGGCCGCATCGGTGATGGTACTGGGTGTGGCCGCCGGTGTAGCGGCGGCGGTGCTCGGGTTCTAGATGAAAAAGAGCGGCTGCATGCAGCCGCTCTTTTTGTTTACGCCTGGTTTCGTTTGAAGGTGACGAAGAGGAAGATCAGCGATGGGATGAGGATCAGCAGGCCGAAGGGGAAGGCGTTTAGCGTGAACAGGATCGTGGGGATGGCGCCGGTGGTTGGTGCCGGGAAATCCGGGTAGATGATATACGGCCACTGGGCCACTGCCCACTGACTGATGATGACGGCCACTTCGGCCACCGTGAGAACACGGGCCAGGTGGTACTTGCGGCCCGAGAGCGCCCACCCACTGGCGATCGCCAGCACAATGCCGGTGAGCATGAGGGCGACGCCCGCCGGAGCGGTGATCTTCGCCCACAGGAAGCTACCGTGCAGCGCCGGCAGGAGCATCAGCGATAGCAACGCCACCACCGTCCCGGCAATCAGGCCATACTGGCGGAAGTCATCTTTCGCCAATCCCTTGCTCTCCACGGTCATGAAGACCGCACCAACATAAGCGGCAATGGCGACGCCCATGGCGCCCATCAACAGCGACAGCGGGCTGAAAAAGGCACGGGCGTAGCTGACGTTGTAGACCGTCCCTTGAGCCCGAATGGCGCCGGAGGAGAGGGCACCCAGGGCATCCCCCAACAGGAAGGGCGTCATGAGGCTGCCGATGCTAAAGACACGGGACCAGGCGAGGCTGCTGTGGCCTTCGGCGTTGTTGCGGAAGACGAAGGCGGCACCTCGGAGGATAATGCCCAGCAATACCAGATGGAAGATGCCGAAGAAGGCGGTCATCATGGCGGCGAAGGCGGGCGGGAAGCAGACGAAGGTCAGCACGATCAACAGGATCAGCCAGACATGGTTCGCTTCCCATACCGGCTCCATCGCCTCGCTGATGGCAAGACGGCTCTCCGCCGCCCGAGGGCCGGTCAGGAACAGGTCCAGAATGCCACCGCCGAAATCGGCGCCGCCCAATACGGCGTATGCGACCAGACCCAGCAAATATATGAAGCCGAGCACAACCACGGGGTTTAACCCTAACCAGAGCTGCATGGAATCTCCCTCCTTATCGGACAGCCTTGAGCCGCTTCAGCAGCCATAGCAGGGCCACGGTCAGGATCGCGTAGAGAAGCACGAAACCGCTGACCGAGAGCGGGAGGCCTGGTGCGGTTGTCACGGCTTCGGTGGTACGCATTACGTGCCAGATGATCCAGGGCTGCCGGCCCACTTCGGTCACGATCCAGCCACATTCGAGGGCGATCAGCCCCAGAGGCGTGCCAACCACCAGCCACTTCAGCAGGCCCGTTGAGAGAACCCCCGCTTCGCCCCGCTTTCGCCGAAGCCACCAATAGGCAGCGGCGATCAGGAGCATCACAACGCCGGCTCCGATCATGATATCGAAGGCATAGTGGACCAGGCCTATGGCTGGCCAATCAGATTGCGGCACCGTGTCCAGGCCCTTAACCACCGCGTTGGGGTTATTGAAGGCCAGAATGGAGAGGCCGCCGGGGAGGGGGATGGCGTATTTCAGTTCCTGATGCTGCAGATCGACGATACCGCCGAGCTTCAGCGGCGCCCAGGCCT
>JBLNEM010000331.1:0-5362 GCA_050262655.1 Mycobacterium leprae
ACCATCATATGCTCCAGCTTCGCGTTGACCTCTTCTTCGGTCCAGTAGTAGTTCTGGATGTTCTGCACCCATTCGAAGTAAGAGACGGTCACGCCACCGGCGTTGCAGAGGATGTCCGGGATCTGCAGGATGCCCTTTTCGGTCAGGATCTTGGCGGCTTCCAGGGTCGTCGGACCGTTGGCAGCCTCGGCCACGATCTTGGCCTTGATGCCGTTGACGTTGTTCAACGTGATCTGGTTCTCCATGGCAGCCGGAACCAGAATATCAACGGGCAGAGCATAAAGCTGCTCGCTGGTCAGGTCCTCGGTGCCAGGCATGCCCTTGACGGTACCGAACTGCGCGGTACGATCGACGGCCTCCTTGACCGAGAAGCCGTTCTTGTTGTAGGCGCCGCCCTTGATATCGACGATGCCGACAACCTTTACGCCCAACTCTTCCAGCAGGAGAGCGGTGTGCGAACCCACGTTGCCGAAGCCCTGGATGGCAGCAGTAGCGCCCTTCAGGTTCAGGCCAATCCGCTTGGCAGCCTCACGGATGCAGATGACGACGCCACGACCGGTGGCAGCGCCACGGCCGGCAGAACCGCCCAGAATGAGGGGCTTGCCCGTGATGAGGCCAGGGGCGTTGTAACCCTTCATCCGGGAGTACTCGTCGACCATCCAGCCCATGATCTGCGGGTTGGTGTTGACGTCCGGGGCGGGGATGTCCCGGTCCGGACCGACGAAGCCAGCCAGAGCCCGGATGTAGCCACGAGAGAGGGCTTCCAGCTCACGCTTGCTCATGGAGTACGGGTCGCAAATGACGCCGCCCTTGCCGCCGCCATACGGCAGGCCGAGCACGGCGCACTTGATCGACATCCACATGGAGAGGGCCTTCACTTCGTCCAGCGAAACCTGCTTGTCGAAGCGAACGCCGCCCTTGCAGGGACCGATCACGTCCGAATGCTGGGACCGGTAGCCGATGAAAGTCCGGACCTCGCCGTTGTCCATGCGGATCGGAATCGAAACGGTGAGAACCCGCTCCGGCTCCTTCAGGTACTCATACGCGGCATTGGGCAAGCCCAGTTCGCGCGTTGCGTTGTAAATGAGCTGCTGAGCGATCTCGAATGGGTTCAGGGTCTCCTTAGCCGCGACAACGTTCTCAGGGGAACTAGTCATCGCAATCACCTGCTTTAGGGGCAATACCCCGGAATTGGAGCCGGGTCTGTGGACAGGAACAGCCAGGCGCTACTCCTTGCCCTCGCGCACCGCACCAATAGCGGAACGATTAAACGTCAGTTCGACGCTTGGGGCCACCTTTAAGCGAACGGTCTTCTCGTCAATCGCGGCGATCGTGCCATGGATACCACCAATGGTCGTAACCTCCGCTCCCACCTGCAGCGCATTCAGCATCGACTGACGCTTCTTGGCCTGCTGCTGCTGCGGACGAATTAGCATGAAATACATCAAAGCCAAGAGCGCTATCGGCAGAAGGTAATTCGCGTAACCTGCCAAAATCGTGTCCCTCCTCGATAAAATGACCACACACACTATACCACGATTTGGATCGACATGCGAAATGCTTTTTGGACTGATCCACTTGGATCACTCCATATGCACTTTTGCATGGTCCAAATCGAAACCCCCTAGCTCCCCATCCGGTCCTCTTTTACCCGCCCACCATGCCAACGGGCTAGAAAGGCCTGGCGGTATTCGGCGAAGGTGTCGTTCTCCAGGGCCCCCCGGATCTCTTCCATCAAGCGGACCAGGAACCGCAGATTGTGGATGCTGCACAGCGTCAGCCCCAGCATCTCCTCCGCCTTTAGCAGGTGGCGGATATAGGCCCTGGTGTAGTTGCGACAGGCATAACAGTCGCAGCCTTCCTGCAGCGGCCGGAAGTCCCGGGCGAACTCGGCATTGCGAACGGTCAACTTGCCTTCCGGCACAAAGACCGTGCCATGCCGCGCAATGCGGGTGGGCAGCACGCAGTCGAACATGTCCACCCCGCGCCAGACTCCTTCGACCAGATCCTCCGGCGAGCCCACGCCCATCAGATACCGGGGCTTGTCCGCCGGCACCAGCGGCATGGTCACTTCGAGCATCTCCGCCATCATTTCCTTGGGCTCGCCCACCGAAAGGCCGCCGATCGCGTAGCCCGGGAAATCAAGGGCGACAATCTGCTCCGCCGATTGACGCCTCAAGTCCGCGAAAGTGCTGCCCTGAATGATGCCAAACAGGGCCTGGTCGTGTGGTCGCTGATGGGCCTCCTTGCAGCGCTTCGCCCAGCGGGTGGTCCGTTCCAGCGACTTCTTGGCGTACTCCCACTCACAGGGCCAGGGCGTGCACTCATCAAACGCCATGATGATGTCGGCACCCAGGGCATTCTCCACCTCGATCGCCTTCTCCGGACTCAGGAAGTGGGGGCTCCCATCGATATGCGAGCGGAACTGAACCCCCTCCTCCGTAATCTTGCGGAGGCTGCTCAGCGAGAAGACCTGGAAGCCGCCCGAATCTGTCAGGATGGCGCCCGGCCAGTTCATAAACTTGTGCAGTCCACCTGCTTCACGGACCAGATCATGACCGGGCCGCAGGTAGAGATGATAGGTGTTGCTCAGAATCAGCTTCGCACCCAGGTCCCAGACCATTTCAGGCGTCAGGGTCTTGACCGTTGCCTGAGTGCCAACCGGCATGAAGACCGGCGTCTCCATAGTGCCATGGGGCGTATGCAGCCGCCCACGCCGGGCGGCTGAGCGAGTATCTTTCTTCAGAATTTCAATTGTAACGGCCATGCCGATCCTCCCCTGCGATTCCTCCGGTATGGTACCACATTTGGTGGCGCCTTGCCAACAGCCTCCTTCGGAAGATGTACTACCAAAGGAGGATGCCCGCCTACAGGATCAGCATGGCGTCGCCGAAGCTGAAGAAGCGGTACCGTTCCCGCACAGCCTCTTCATAGGCGGCCAGCACCTGCTCCCGCGAGGCGAAAGCGGAGATCAGCATCAGCAGGGTCGACTTGGGCAGATGGAAGTTGGTGATCAAGGCGTCCACCGCCTTGAAGGTATACCCCGGATAGATGAAAATGTCGGTCCAGCCCGAAGCGCCATGGATCTGGCGGTCAGACGTGGCAACGGTCTCCAGGGTACGGATGCTGGTGGTGCCCACCGCAATGATCCGCCCCCCCGCCGCCCGAGTCGCATTCAGAGCGGCGGCCGTCTCCTCGGTGACCGTGTAGAACTCGCTGTGCATCTTGTGCTCCAGCACATTCTCCACTTGAACCGGCCGGAAGGTGCCGAGCCCCACGTGCAGCAAGATCTTATGCACATGAACCCCCATAGCCTCCAGCCGCCCCAGCAGTTCCGGCGTGAAGTGCAGGCCGGCGGTAGGCGCCGCGGCCGAGCCCCATTCCCGGGCGTAAACCGTCTGGTAGCGTTCCGGGTCGGCCAGCCGCTCATGGATATAGGGCGGCAGGGGCATCTGCCCCAGACGGTCCAGAATCGCCTCAAAGACGCCTTCGTAAGTGAACTCGATCACCCGGCCCCCGGCCTCGGTGTTGTCGATGACCGTGCCCACCAGCAGCCCGTCGCCGAAGATGATGCGCTGCCCAATCCGGGCCTTCTTGCCCGGCTTCACCAGGGTCTCCCACCGGTCCCGCTCCAGACGCTTCAGCAGCAGGACCTCAATCGCTCCGCCGGACCCTTCCCGGGCGCCCATCAACCGCGCCGGCATCACCCGGGTCTCGTTCACTACCAGGGCATCGCCCGGCTTCAGGTACTCCACCAGATCGCGGAAATGGCGGTGCTCGAAAGCACCGCCGCTACGACGCACAACCATCAGCCGGGAGGAGTCACGAGGCTCCACCGGCCGCTGGGCAATCAGTTCTTCAGGCAGCTCGAAGTCAAAGTCACTCAGTCTCACTTAACGATTTCCACCTTGGTACCCGTGTAGTAATGGGTCAGAATCTCGACATAAGTTTTCCCCTGAAGGGCCATCCCGTACGCGCCCCACTGCGACATGCCGATGGCGTGACCATTCCCGCCGCCGTTCACGGTGAAACCGCCGGCCACGGTCTGGTCCTGGCCCCTGGTGGTGACGCCGGTCGTGACGGTCGTGGCAACCCCCGAGGCCCCCAGCACCTTCGTGCCGGAGACGGTGCGGCCGGTGACCGTGCCGCCGGCCCCCACCACCTTGACGGTGTCGGTAGAGGCGTACGTGTGCAGGTTTGGACCGGTCCCACCCGGCTGAACATCGATCGAGAAGGGCGAACTCTTCAGGCCCAGGATGTTGCGCAGCTCATTGCCCGAGACCACCGCACTGGTGGTCTGACCTACAATCCGCCAGAAGCTGGGCCGGCCACTGACGCCGATATCGCCGCTGGCCATGGCCAGGATGACCTGTCCCACATTATAACCCGCCGCTTTCACTTTGGCAGTAAACTGGTCGACGGAGAAGGGAATATGCCAGGAATAATTGGGGTTTCCGGGCTGATTGTCATAGTCTTCGACGCCGCGCAGGTAGGGCGAAGGCGTACCGCCGGTCCAGATAATCTCGTTGTTCTCCGTATGCCCGCCGGATGAGGCGAAGAAGAAGGCCGAGATGATCTGGCCGTTGTAAGTGACCACCTGGCCCATGGTCGCAGCGACCGCCTGGTTGGTGGACAACGTTTCGGCCGACAGGCCGCGGTAGACCTGTGAGGAATCGGTCGCCACGATGTCAAAACCTTCGTCGGCATACTGCCCCAGATGCTTCCGGGCATACGTGCGAGAGGCCACAGCCTGGGCCTTCAGGGCCTCAATCGGCCATCCGGAGGGAGACTCGCTGGGTACCACACCCAACAGGTACTCTTCCAGGTTCACCTCGTTCACCACCGAAAACCGGGGGCCATTCGCCGTGCCGACTGCGACGATGTCGATCTCGTCCCGGTAGTTCACCTTATTGTAGCTGAGGTAGTTAGCCGGTGCCGCGAACTGCGGCGGCACGAACGGGGTGGTCGAGCCCGGGGGCATCACCGACGGATCGTACGTGGTGGACCCCGCCGACGTTGTGGTGGTGGCGGGCAGAACGGGCACCAGCCGGACCGGTCCGGCAAAGCTCTTGCTCACGCCGGCTACCTGGATCTGGTTACCCGACAGACTCACCTGAACCGGCGTCCCAACGGGCGCCTGCCACTGCACTACGCCATCTGCCACCACATAGATGCCGCCGGGGGCGGTAATGGTAGCGCCGGTCTGGAACCGACCGAGACCAATCCGAACCGGGCTGGTCGGCTCTGCTGGCACAGGAATCGGTGCGGGTGTCGGCGTCGGCGTCGGCGTCGGCGCCGGGGTGGTGCCGGTACCTGTTGTGCCGGTACCTGTTGTGCCGGTACCTGTTGTGCCGGTCGTCGT
>JBLNEM010000332.1:0-5034 GCA_050262655.1 Mycobacterium leprae
GCCAACGCCGCCAGCCCCGGCCCAAGCGTGCCCCCCCTTGCCAACGCCGCCAGCCCTGGCCCCAGCATCGATGGCAGCAAACCCCAAAGGCCGGTCCCCCACCCGGGGGACCGGCCTTTCAGCTTCGCGAGCCTTATACCTTGGTAATCTGCACCCGCCAGGTCGTCGGGCCCTGCTCCAGGTAGTCCCACTGGAACTGGCCGGCCATCTCGGCGGAGAAGTGGTAGTAGAGGGGCTTGGGATCGTGGTCGTTCACGAGGATCATGGACTCGCCGGACTTCAGCGAATCGAAGGCGCCGAAGATGGTGGGGTGCTTGTGCATCGGCGGAATGGGGCGGACATCTACGACAACGGCTTCAGACATGGCTGATGACCTCCTTGGTTTGTGTGCCAACGTGCACAGCATCGCATGAACGGCCGGGCGGCGACTGTGATCTTCGTCACGCGACCTACACCTAAAGTCTACGTGTTATGACGCTAAAGTATTAGTGGCGCGGCCGTGGTCGGGACCGGGTCTATCCAGCCGGCCGGACGAGTATCGTTTCAGGAGCAGGACCGGCCTTGTGATCAAGCCCCGAACACGGCCGGCCGCTTTCCGTGGGAGAGGTGGAAGATCCGTGAGAAAAGCCGCACAGGGTGACTCCGCCCTGCCGCTCTGGCACCAGATGACCGGCGACGAAGTGCTGACCAAGCTATCGGTGGATCCCCTGCTCGGGCTCTCCGCTCGAGATGCGTCCGCGCGCCTGAACGAGTATGGCCCCAACCGGCTGAAGGCCGGGGCCAAGGTTCCCTGGTGGCGGATGCTGTTGGCCCAGTTCCAGGATTTCATGGTGCTGGTGCTGCTTGCGGCCGCCGGCATCTCCTATGGGATGGGCGAGTCGGCCGACGCCATTACGATCCTGGTGATCATCGTCATCAATGCCATTCTGGGATTTGTCCAGGAGTACCGGGCCGAGCAGTCCCTGGAAGCCCTGAAGCAGTTGGCGGCGCCCACCGCCCGGGTAAGGCGGGACGGTGAAGAGGCGAATCTGGCGGCCACCGAACTGGTGCCCGGCGACGTTCTGCTGCTGGAAGCGGGCGACCGGGTGCCGGCCGACGCACGGCTGCTGGAGTCCACCGGCCTGGAGGTGGAAGAGTCGGCGCTGACCGGTGAATCGCTGCCGGTGCGCAAACATCCGCACTGGAGCGGTACCGATGATGCCGCATTGGGCGACCGCAAGAACATGCTCTACATGGGCACCACCGCGACCCGGGGCCGCGGCACGGCTGTGGTGGCGCAGACCGGCATGAGCACCGAGATGGGGCGGATTGCCGGGATGATCCAGGACGTGGCCGAGGAAGAGACGCCCCTCCAGCGTCGCCTGAAACAGTTGGGCACCTGGCTGGTGCTGGGCTGCCTGCTGGTCTGTGCGCTGGTGGTCGGCATCGGCCTGGTCACCACCCGGGGACTGACCCCGGCCGAGATCACCCGCCTCTTCCTGGCCGGCGTCTCCCTGGCCGTCGCGGCCATCCCGGAAGGGCTGCCCGCCATCGTCACCGTTGCGCTGGCGCTGGGCGTGCAGCGGATGATCAGGCGGAACGCCATCGTGCGCCGGCTCCAGGCCGTGGAGACCCTGGGCTGTGCCACCGTGATCTGCTCCGATAAGACCGGCACCCTCACCAAGAACGAGATGATGGTTCGGGCCGCCTGGGCCGGCGGCAGGGCCTACGAGGTGACCGGCGACGGGTATCGGATTACCGGCGACTTCAAGCTCGACGGCAATGCCGTGCGCCCCTCGTCCGAACCGGACCTTGCGAAGGCCCTGCGGAGCGCTGCGCTCTGCAGCAACGCGACACTGGTCACGGCCGGCGGCCGGTGGAAGGGCATGCCCAACGCCAGCCGGGGCGCTGCCACCATCACGGGGGATCCCACCGAAGGCGCCCTGGTGGTTGCGGCGGCGAAGGCGGGCTACCGCCTGGATAAGCTCCATGGGGCTGAACCCCGCCTGTTGGAAATCCCCTTTGAGTCCGAGCGTCGGCGGATGGCGGTGGTGACCCGGTCGCCGGAGGGCGTGCTGCTCCACCTCAAAGGAGCGCCTGATACGGTTCTGGATCTGTCGACTCACATTCTGCGGGACGGGCAGATCCAGCCGCTGACGGCGGAACTGCGGCAGCAGATCCTCGCCGAGAACGAGCGGATGGCGGCGATGGCCCTGCGCGTGCTGGCGATCGCCTTCCGCTCCATGCCGGAGGAGTTCGTGGGCGGTGAGGCCGCCGGCGGGCTCGATCAGGTATCGGCCCTGTGGGAGCGGGATCTCGTCTTCCTGGGTCTGGTGGGCATGATCGACCCGCCGCGGCCCGAAGTGAAGCGGGCGGTGCAGGAGGCGACCCGGGCCGGCATCCGGACCGTAATGATCACCGGCGACCACCCCGCCACGGCGCTGGCGGTGGCCCGGGAATTGGGCATTACCGGCGCAGACGGCAGAGCGTTGACCGGCCGCAGCCTCGACGCCATGACGGACGAGGAACTGCTGGAACAGATTGTGTCGGTGCGCGTCTTTGCCCGTGTATCGCCGCAGCACAAGCTGCGCATTGTACGGGTATTCAAGGCAACCGGCGAGATCGTGGCCATGACCGGCGACGGCGTCAACGACGCCCCTGCGGTGAAAGAGGCCGACATTGGCATCGCCATGGGCAAAGCGGGCACCGATGTGACCAAAGAGGCATCGGCCATGATCCTCTCCGACGACAACTTCGCCACCATCGTGGACGCGGTGGAAGAGGGGCGGGGCATTTACGACAACATTCGGAAGTTCATCCGGTACCTGCTCTCCTGCAACACCGGCGAGGTGCTGACCATGTTCCTGGCGGCGGTGATGCGGCTTCCGCTGCCGCTCCTGCCGATCCAGATCCTGTTCGTCAACCTGGTGACCGATGGGCTCCCGGCCATGGCCCTGGGCGTCGATCCCAAGGAGCCCGATGTGATGAAACGCATGCCCCGCAAGGCCGACGAAGGCGTCTTTGCCCGCCGCCTGGGCATCAAGATCATCGGCCGCGGCGTTCTGATCGGCGTGGCCACACTGGCCGCATTTCTGTGGGCCTTCTTCTTCGGACCGCACACGCCCGGGACCGTGCCGACCAGCGATCCGCTGGTGTTGGGCGTGGCCCGCACCATGGCACTGGCCACGCTGGTGCTTTCCCAGCTGATCCACGTCTTCGACTGCCGGTCGGAGCGGCGGAGCATCTTTGAGAACGGCCTCTTTGGCAACATGTGGCTGGTGGGCGCCGTGGCCAGCTCGGTGGCCGCACTGTTGATGGCCGTCTACTGGCCGCCGATGGCAACGGTGTTCAAGACCGCACAACTGGGATGGCGTGAATGGCTGGTCGTCTTAATCTGCGCCGGCAGCGGCGAGATTATGGTGGCTGTGCGACGCTTTCTCCTGTATGGACGCCCCGTTCGGCTCTCGCGGAACATGCCGGAAGGCGCCTGAGACGGCTGGGTATATTTCCTTGTGCGGCGTCGTGGGCATAGTTGGCCTTGCGCTGGTGAGACTACAGAATAAATCCGGCTGCGGGAGACGAAATCATGGATTTCTGGCCCCCGCGTGAAAGGAGATCACCAGTGAAGCGGTCAACACTTCAGCATTTCGCTGCCCTCTCTGCTGTCACATCGCTTCTCGCGTATGGCTGTTCAGCACAGCCAGGCCCGCTGCGGAGTCCCGGGCCCGTGACCCCGACTCCACCTGGTGCTTCCTACGGCTCCATGATCGGCATCATGAGTTCCTCCACCGGTGATATGGACGCCTGCGCCATTGCCCTGGGCAATGCGCCGAATACGGTGCTCTACCGTGGGCCGGCGACCAGCACCGGGACTGCGGGGAGCACCGGAACCACAACCGGCGGGACGGCCGGTACCGCGACGGTGCCGCCGGGCACCGTTGGCACTGCGGCCATCACGGCGACAGGGATTCCAGGCGTCACCGGTGCGGGCGGCATGAACGCGATGAGCGCCGCCGGCGGTGCCGGTGGGGTCGGTGGCGTCTACTATCCCGGCACCGAAGTAGACCCGGGCAGCCGCGGCATCATCGGCCCGGCGCCTCGGTCGATGGGGCCGAGGGGCATCCCCAGCTTTACCGGCGCTACTTCGCCCGGCATCACCTGGCTGACCGGCACCCCGATCGGCTGGGGCAACACCGGAGCCGGGTTCGAGGGTGACCCGGGGACCCGTGGCATCATCGGTCCGGCGCCGCGGGTGATGGGCTCCAGTACACTGCACAGCTTCACCGGCATACACCCCTGGGGAGTGCCGCTGATGCCGGGCACGGTAGGCACGACAACCGGGACCGCTGGAGCCGCCGGCGCCTCTGCAGCGATGCCTGCCACCACGGGTGCCACGACGGCCGGGATGACCGGAACCGCCCCCGCACCCGCCCCGGCACGGTATCCCAGCGTTAACGCCGGCATCACCGGCCAGCCAACCGCCAACGGCCTGCTGATTGGCAACATGGCGCTGGTGGCCCTGCCCGCCGGCGAGAACCTGACGAATCCGATGGCCGGACAGACCGGCGGCACCACCACCGGCGCAGCCGGGGCCGCCACCGGAACCGCCACCGGTATGGCTACCGGCCACCGCGGCTGGTTCGGCCGGCGTGGCGGCACCACCACCATACCGGGCACCACAGCCGGCGGGACCCCTGCCGGTACGACGGTGGGCGGGGCTGCCGGTACAACCACCGGCGTACCTGCCGGCACAACCCCGGCCGCGACCGGCGGAGCCACCGGCTGGACACCGGTTGGCGCTTCGGGTGCACCGACCGCTGGTCCTGCCTCCCTCGATCGGATTCGGGCCTCCTGCCCGCACGTGGCCGAGATCCGTGTGGTGACCGCCGCGACCGATCGGGCCCGCCTCGCCCAGATCCTCCAGAGCATCCGGCGTGGCCAGCCCATGACCGCCTTCCTGGATGAGATCGTCCGCATCAGCCGCGGCGCCCTCTCCCAGCCCGGCATCGCCAGCGGTGGCGGAACGGCGGCGGCACCGGCGCCCACCTCGCCCGG
>JBLNEM010000333.1:0-8372 GCA_050262655.1 Mycobacterium leprae
CGCAGGTCGTTGGCATGAAGAATCGCCGAGACCAGGCTGGCCACCGGCAGCGCCAGGAGCCCGCCGGTCCAGGTGACGACGCCGGTCTGGACAATGTAGGCGCCCCAAACCATGAACGGACCCATCAGGAAGAAAACCAGCGGAATGCCAAGGGCGTGATACTTGTAGGCCACAGGCTTCCCTGTGTAGAAGTATCCCCCAAGAACGCCAAGGGCCGTCAGGGGATAGAGCCACGGCGAGACTCGGTGGGCCAGATAGAAGCCGATCGCCAGGGCCACCGCAAAGATGACCAGCGCGCCGGTGTATGCCTCCCGCTCGGTCAGGCGGCCCTGCACCAGCACCTTGCTGGCCCGGGGCGTCTCAAGCGTATCGACCCCTTCGCGCAGGTCGTAGATCTCGTTAATGACGTTGGTGCCTGCCTGCAGCAGGATCGAGCCGATCAGGGTGAGCAGGAACAGATCCGCCCGGAAATGGCCCTGAGCCCAGGCCAGGGCGGAGCCTACCGCCACCGGAATGGCGGCCGCCGTCCAGGAGAACGGGCGCATGATTTCAAACCAGATGGCCAGCTTGTTGCGTTTCATCGTCAGTTGATCCTCCATTCTGCACCGCACTAAATAGCCACATCATATTATAGTATAGTTCTTAAGGATTGCCGAGTGGGGGTTTTCGTTAAAGCAGTGAGGCTTTGGTTGGACTCTGGTCAGAAAAAGGGGGCGCCAGTCCGAGATAGACTGGCGCCCTTGATTTTCGTTGCCTGGCACAGGCGTCTGCTTCCGACGTGCCTGTCAGCCCATTTGGCGGGGCGCATTGTAGCCGGCCTCGCCGAAAGGCTGCAGCCGATCCAACCACTTCTCCTCCAGCTTCTTCAGCTCGTCCCGCAGGTCGAAGTAGATCGACTCGTCCTCTGCCCGTTCCAGCACCTCCAGCACTTCGAAGAGAAAGGCATCGCCGCCGTAGGCCTTCCAATCCGCCTGCAGCCGGGAGTTCTTGTGCGATCCTGTCTCCAGCATGAAGCGCTGTCCGTTCAGGCTCTTCAGGTTCGGGGTGCTATCAACGAAGCGCTTGCCGTTTTTCGTATTCCGTATCTGATAGACGCCGGCCTCGGTCTTTGTCTCCCGGGCCATGCGCTTCAATTCCCGTTTGTCCATCCGGATCATCTCCTGTCAGTTGTGGCGCTGCACCAGATCGGTCAGTTGTTCCAGGGACTGAGCGATATAGCTCTGATCGGTCTGGATGCGAAACTTCAGTTCGTTCCCTTCGTTGGCCGGCTCGTGGAAGGTGCCCCGGATCTCCACCTGGCCGCGGCGGCCGAACAGGACCTCGAGCTTCAGGTGCTCCTCATGGGTCGTGAAGGTGGCAGCACCGTCCAGCGCCTGATAGCAGGCGTCCAATTGGGCCCGGAAGGCTGCCACGTCGGCGGTGGTGAACCAGACCTTGCCCTGGGCCTGGAGGCCCCAGGCGCCGATGGAGACGGTGCCACGGCAGTCGCAGCCGTCCGCACCCGCCTGCACATACTCGAATGAGAGGCTGATCCGGCCGGTCTCGCCGGCCAGGGTAAACTGATCCATGGTAAGCCACCCTTCCTTGATCGCCTGCCAACAGCAGGCAGCCGCCTGGTCCACCACCTCGGGAGTCAGTTGGAGCCGCCCTTCCTGGACTCCCTCCACCAGGTGCTCGATGGCACCGACGATGAAGGCCGTGAGCACCTCATCGGGCACGGGCTTCAGGACGCCGGCGAGGCGTCCGCGCTCCAGCAGGTCGTGGGTGGTCGCCCTCACCTGCCGATCGAGGGCCTGGCTGTCCGGATCGAGATAGGACCGGTGTTGATGCATCTCCAGGAACTGAAAGACCAGCGGCTTCGCTACGGCGAAGGCCACATAGCGCTGCCACAGCACCCGGAACTGCTCGCTGGGTGGAACCCCGGCCGGCAGGTCACGGTAGACGGCCCTGGCCAACTCCTGGCGCATGCGCCGGTACAACTCGTTGACGATCGCCTCTTTGGTGGGGAAGTAATGGTACAGGGTGCCGACCGCCACCCCCGCCCGCTCGGCGATGAGCGGGACATTGGTGGCGTAGAAGCCCCGCTCGGCGAAGAGGGCCAGGGCGGCTGCCAGGATGGCACCGGGCTTCTCCTCGGCTGGGGGACGCTTGGGCGTGGGCATGGGTGGGCTCCCTCCTTCGGGGTGAGGCGTGGTTGGCAGGCGTGGGGGCCGGGCGTGGGGACACCGTCGAATGAACGTTCATTCTACAATCTACTGCCGATCGTCGGTTCTGTCAAGGGCAGGGGAAAGCCCCTTCCGCACCGGCGAAAGGGGCTTCGTGCTTGTGAATCGCCCTGCAGACCCGGCCACTTGATCAACCCAGCGCCGGGGTATTCCGTGGGGTAGGAGCCCGACGCCGTCGGAGAGGCTAAGCTTGGTCAGTGTCGGGTTTTTAAAGGCCGTCGCCCCTCTAACGCGTTAAAAACGAGACAGAGAGGGCCTTCTTACCGCTGCAGGGCACATATTTGGGTGGCTCTGTCGTGTTTTTTAGGGCTTTTGAGCCCCGGTGCCATTAAAACCATGACAGACAGCAGGGAATTTCTGGAACCTTGACCGCCCTTGGGTAGACGGGCACGCCCGATCTGGCGAAAGAGGCTCCGCTACACTAATCGGCGGCTTCGGCAAGCACCCGCTCGTACTTGCTGAAGAGCGCTCCGCGGGCCGGGGACTGGCCTTTGAAGGCGAAGCGCTGCCCGTAGTATGCGTTCAGTGCGGCGTTCTCGCCCACGCAGTCCAGGCGGAGATGGCGAACCCCGACGGCTCTGGCCTGTGCCGTGGCCCAATCGAGCATGATCCCGCCGATCCCCTGTCCGGCGGCGGAGCGGGCTACAGCCAGACGGTGGACAAATAGGGCCTCCTCCGCCTCGGCGGCGCCCCAGAGATTGCGGTCCCAGTCACCGGGGGGCGCCAGGGAGATGGTACCCACGGCCTGATCGCCCTGCCGGAAAAGGTAGGTCTCGCTCCGAGCGATGGCCTCCTCCACCTCTTCCCGGGCAGCCGAGGTGTACGACCGGAAGCGCTCCCACTGGGCGATGCCGGTGGACTGAATCCAGCGGGCGGCATCGACCAGGAGGTCGAGAACGGCGTCGGCATCGGTGGGGGTGGCTTGCGTTGCGGTGATGATAGGCGGCGTCTTGGTCAAGAATCGGTCCTCCTGCCGGTGGGGTTGATCCATAGACGTTTCGGCGGGCGGCGGGGATTTCCTTCGGCGTGGCGAGGCCTTTCGTGGCAATGTGGCAACGCTATGGGCTGGGTGATCAATCATGCGCCGCCTGATGCAACTGCTCCTGCTCGTTACGCTGCTCCTGACGCTCCCGACCGCAGCCCTCGCCCGACCGCTCCCCCCTGCCTCCACTGCACCGGACCTCTCCTTCGCCGTGATCAGCGACATCCATGTGATCGCCGGCGACCGGGAGGCGGAGCAGCGGCTCCGCACCGCCCTGCTGGATATCCATCGCGCCGCGCCGGACGCCGCCCTGCTGGTAGTGAATGGCGACCTCGGCAACGGCCGCCCCCAGGACTATGAACAACTCCGGGCGATCCTGGCTTCGACGCCGCACCCGCCGGTGCGCTACACCATCGGGAACCACGAGTTCTACCGCGCCTTCTACACCCCCGATGGTCGGTACAGCCGGGAGTCCTTTCCCAACGGTGAGACCGACGGCACCGCCATCGCCCGCTTCCTGGCCTTTGCCGGGCGGGATCGGGTCTACGGCACCGAGACCGTGGCCGGCTATCCCTTTATCTACCTGGGCTCCGAGTGTTCGCGGATCTCCCGATTGGAGTATGCCGACAGCGCCTGTCTCTCCCATGACCAACTCTCGTGGCTCAAAGCCAGGCTGGCGGAAGCGCATGCGAGCGGCAGGCCGATCTTCGTCTTCCTCCATCAGCCGATCACGCAGACGGTGGCGGGCAGCGCCTTTCCCGCCTATATGCGGGCGGTGCAGCAGGGCGAGGAACTACGGGCGTTGCTGCAGCAGTACCCTGAGGTAATCCTCTTCAGCGGCCACACCCACTGGGCCCTGAGTCACCCGCTCACCCTGGTGCGGCAGGGCTTCACCATGGTCAACTCCTCGTCGGTCCGCTCGCCCAGCGATGCACGCGACCGCCAGATTCTCGGGATGAGCGAGGGCCTGATCGTCTCGGTCTACCCGGATCGCGTGCTGATACGGGGCCGAGAGTTCGGGCGGGGCCGCTGGGTGCCCGAGGCAACCTTCAGCATCCCACAGGGGCAACGGTGAAGGAACCGCCCGATTCGGGTCGAATCATCCTCTATTCACCCTGTGGCTGGAGGATGAGTTCATGCCTCGGCTTCAACATCGGACCCTTTCTTGGATAACTCTAGGCACGGCCTTCCTGGGACAACTGCTGATGGACAGCAATCCCAAGGCTGGCATTATCGTCTGCGGCATTGCGCTGGCCGCGGCGCTGGTTGACGGCTGGTGGTACCTGATCCCGCTCCGTCAGTATTGGTGGTTCCCCGCAATGCTGGCGATCTTCGGCATCACCATGACCGATGGTCCCACCGGCTGGTTCTTCATCGCCTGGGCGCTGATCCAGGTAGGCACCGGCCTGCGGGCGCAGGTCATCGTTCGCCAGTTCCACCAGGCGGTCGCTGCGGAGAAAGCCCGGCAGCAACGGATCGCCGCCGGCGAGTATGATGCCGTGGCCGAACAAGAGGCTGCCGCCATGTTGGCAGCGACCGGCCCGCTTCCGCTCTGGCGCTACGTCGTGGCCGTGCTGGTCGGTCTGGCCGTCGCCATTCTGGGCGCCTGGGGCATTCGGCTCTTCTTCGACTTTACCCACCTGCAGTTGGATGCACTGGCGCTGGTGGTAGGCTTCGTCGTGGGCAAGTCCGTTGCGATGACGGCCTCCAACCGCAGCACTCCGGCGCTGCAGGGCGCCGCCGCAATCCTTACAGGCTGGGCTGTACTCTATGGCCGGTACCTGATCCTGAAGGAGGCATTCTTTGAGCAGCGCGACCTGCCCTCCACCGTGGGTCAGGTGGTTCGCGTCGCCTTCGCCAACCCGGCAGACCGGCTCGGCTGGTGGCTGCTCTTCTTCCTGGTGCTGGCGATCTACGTCGGCTGGCGATCGGCGAGAACGCAAGAGTGACAAGAAACCCCCGGTTGGGCGCAGGGCCCGGCCGGGGGTTTTGCTCAAGCCTGCTTGCGCTTGAGTTGGTAAATCGCCTCATCGTGTTCCGTCCACTTTTCCATGAGGTAGTGCAGGCGCTCGTCCATGCGGTCAAAGCGCTTGTCCATCTCCGTGCGGAGGTCGGAGATTGCGGCACTTTGCTGGCCGAGTTCTGCCCGCATCCCTTTGACCTCGGCTCTCAGCTCCTCCAGGGCCGCAATGACCACCTTCAGCAGTTCCTTGGACTCATCCGTCGTGGCCACCTCCTCGACCCTCGAGCCGTCTGATGTACTCTCAGTATGATGGATTGGCAGCGCCGGGACAACGGCCTATGTTTGGGATCGTTGTACGTGAATTTGCGGGATGAGAACCCCCGGCTGGGCTGGCGCCCTGCCGGGGGTTTGCCTATCCGTGAGTCTAGCCCCCCGCCAGCGGCGAGAGCAGCACCAGCGCATCGCCATCGCAGACAGCGTGGTGGATCTCCACCCTGGCCTTGTTGCAGAGCACCGCTGCGGGTAGTTCGGCGGGTACCCCCACCGCTGCCAGCACATCCGCCACCGTAAGGGCCCCCTGCACCGTTACTGCATGGGGCGTCGCCAGGGCGGGGAAGTACTGCCGCAGGTGCCCTTCGACCTGTACCGTTACTTGCATGGGCTATGCCCGGCAGAAGTCGAGGCCGAGTTCGTGCAGCTTTTCCGGGGTGGGGATGCCGTCCTTGCTCCAGCCGCGCAAGGTGTAGTAGCGATCGAGGAGGTCGTCGATCTGAGCATGGCTGAAGTGCTTGCCGGCCACCGGGCCGTCCGGGGCGCCTTCCTCGGCCCACCGTGCCGGCGGGTAGTCGAAGGTGCGGCCGAAGCCGGGCATGTGGCGGACCCAGATCATGCGGGTGAGGTTCCAGGTGCGCTCGGAGACCTTCAGCAGGTCGTCCCAGGACATGTCCATGCCGGTGATCGGGCGGATGAAGTCTGCGTACATCTCGGGGGCGATGCCGTCTTCCACGTACGGGAAGCGGCAGCAGCCGAGGTTGTCGAAGAGCGGGCGGACGTGCTGGAGCCAGATCACCTTCTCGGCCTTGCCGTCGAAGTTCTCGCGGCCGGTGGCGATGTCGTGGGTGATGGCCCAGGAACGGCTGTGATGGCCGCCGGTGTCGGAGGTCATGTAGGAGAGCAGCATGGCCGGGGCATAGCGGGATTCGTAGCCGGAGATCTCCAAGCCCTTCACCTGCATGGCGAACCGGATGCTCTCCTTGCCGGTGGCCTGTGCGGCCGCCCGGACACCCTTGCCCAACAGCTTGCCGATGCCGTGGCCGTAGGCGATCTGCTCGAACGCCCAGGCGGCGTCCTCGCCATTGCCCCAGCGCAGTGGATGGCCGATCTGCTGTTCGGTCAGGATCCCCTTCTCATAGCACTCCATGGCCCACGCGGTCACGTTGCCGGCGGAGATGGAGTCCAGGCCCAGTTCGTCGCAGAGGCCGTTCAGGTAAGCGACGACCTTGATATCGTTGATGCCGAGGCAGCCGCCCAGCAGGGCGACGGACTCGTACTCGGGGCCTTCCTGCGGCTTCTTCTTGCCGTTCAGCTCACCGGTGCCCCACTTGCCGCAAGGCATCGCACAGCTGGTGCAGCCCTTGTCGATCTCGGTCAGGCGGGACTTCATGGTCGGGCCGTTCAGGCCGTCGAAGCCCTGGAGCGTACCGGACTGGAAGTTGCGGGTTGGGAAGGAGCCGACCTTGTTGGCCCAGGGCACCACTTCCGGCGTGCCGTAAGGCTGCCAGTTGGTGAAGCCAGGCTGGGTCATCACCATGTTCATGTGGCGCTGGCCTTCGGCCAAAACCGCCTTCGGATCATGCAGCGGGATGTCCTTGGTGCCGCGCACCGCGAAGGCCTTGATCTTCTTGTTGGCCATGACGGTGCCGACGCCGGTGCGGCCGGCCTGGCGCCCGAAGTCGTGCTGGATGCAGGCAAAGACCACGCCGTTCTCGGCCGCCGGGCCGACCACGGCGATCTGCCACTGGTCACCCAACTGCTCCTTGAGCAGCCGTTCGGTCTCGTAGGTGTTTTTGCCCCAGAGGGCTGTGGCGTCCCGGAACTCTACCTTGCCGTCATCGATCAGGACGGTGACGGGGTGGTCGGCGACGCCTTCGAAGATCAGCAGGTCAACGCCGGCCTGCTTCAGTTCCAATGACATGTGGCCGCCCATGTTGGAGTCGCCGTAGCCGCCGGTGGCGGGACTCAGGGTGGCCATGTGCACCTTGCCGGAGCTGCTGATGAACTGGCCGCTGTATGGGCCGGGGGCGATCATCAGCTTGTTCTCGGGACCCCAGGGATCGGTGCCCGGCTTGATCTCATCCCAGAACGCCCGGGCGACGAAGCCGCGTCCGCCTATGTAGTCGCGGATCCAGGCTTCCGGCGTGGGCGTGATCGTGACCTTACGGGTGCCAACATGGACGCGCAGAATATTGCCAGTGTATCCCGGAATCATGTGCCCACTCACCTCCTGGGAAGAATCGCACCATCAGCGTCGATCAGGCACGCCTGCGGGCAGAACTCCACGCACTTGCCGCACAGGTTGCACTTGATGGGCACGCCGTCGAAGTCGTCATGCAGATACATGACACCCTTCGGGCATGCGTCCACGCAGGCCCCGCAGGCAATGCAGTTCTCCCGATCGATGACGTAGGCGCCTTTCTCGTCCTGCTGAATGCATTCGGTGGGACAGGCCTGGGCGCAGTCGCCGCACTGATCACAGATCTCCAGCGTGTAGCGACCAGGCACAGGGAAGTGACCGGTAACCCGCAGGGCCGCCTTCTTCGGGTTCAGAACCCCAAAGTTCTCCAGGGCGCAAACCAGTTCACAGGCACGGCACCCGCTGCACTTGCCGGCGTCGAGCGCTAGTTTCACGAACGATCCACCTCCAACAAAAACGAAACCAGGCGTTTTTATTCGCATCCGTATAAAAATGCGCTACCGGAGCGCAAAAACCCTGCAAAGTAGACCGATATGAGTACTTTCGACTATACAGCCAGAAGGGGGCACTACGTGGGAGTGCCCTACGCCGTCGGGCCTGTGATGCCACGGGCGCCTGATCTTCGGAGCCCGCGGAGCCGGTCTCCGAAGGGCGCCCGAACGGCATCACAGACCAGCCGGCTTCGGGGACGCTCATCTTCGTTTCACTGGATTGGGACAGAACACCCTA
>JBLNEM010000334.1:0-4350 GCA_050262655.1 Mycobacterium leprae
AAATAGTTAGGGCAGCGACCTACTCTCCCACGCTCGAAGCGTAGTACCATCGGCCCTGAGAGGCTTAACTGCCGTGTTCGGTATGGGAACGGGTGATCCCTCTCGGCATTGCCACCCTAAAATGGTCTGCGTGTTCATGCTTGACGCTCCTTCAGACTCAGTCCGAAAAGCGTCCGGCGAGACATTATCTTACCGTATCCCTGCGATTTATGCAAGGGGCAAACCGTAAAGCCAGACTTTGGTTTCAGCGAGGCCGGGCTCGGTTTGCGCTCGGTTGTCTGGCCGACGAAAGCATATGTTACAGGATTCGCTGCGGTTCGTCAATCACACAGTTTCCACCAGCTCTGCCTGAGTCTGCACTTCAGCTGGCAGAAGCCGGCCTGAACGTTCCTGGATGTAGGTGAAGGCCAGCGATACGAACGGCAGCAGCCAGGCAAAGATCGCGTAGGGCGCCCACCGGTAAACTGACACATTCAGTGTGGTGGTGGTCACCAGGGCCATGATGTTCCAAGGTAGCAGGAGTGAGAGCACCGTGCCGGAGTCGGCAATCGATCGCGAGAGCAACGTCGTGGGCTGCCCGGCCTCCTTGTAGACCGGCTGCAGCATCCGCCCGGTCACAATAATCGCCAGGGCCTGGTTGGCCGCTACCACCGCGACCGAGAAGGAGACCAGCATGGTCACACCAACCAGGACGAACGGCTGGCGCACGCCTGCCACCGCCCGGGCAATCACCTGCGCCATCATGCCGGTGCTCTCCATAATCCCGTTGAAGGCGCCGGCCACCAGCAGCAGGACAACCTGCCGCCAGATCGGCCATGCGCCGCCGCCGGATAGCATCCGATCCAGGGCTGCGTCGCCAGTGTGAGCGCTGTAACCGAAGAAGGCCGAATGCAGCGACGTGCCCAAGCCCTTGCCACCCAGTACGAAAGCCAGCAACATGCCGGCTACCATGCCAATGCCCAGGGCGTTGCGCACAGGCATCCGCATGAAGGCCAGCAGCAACACCAGCAGGGGCGGAAGCAGCAGCCACGGGCTCATGGGAAACTGACCGGCAATGGCCTGTCGCATGCCCGCTGCGCCTCCAGCCACGGCAGCAGGCTGCCGCAGCCCCAGCACCAGGTAGGCAGCCAGGGAGAGCAACATGGTCGTCAACCCGGTGGGCAGAAGCTTGGTCAGCATCTTGCGCAGGTCGGCGCCGGTCATGGCCATGTTCAGGTTGAGGCTACCGGAGAGCGGCGAAGAGCGGTCACCGAAGACAGAGCCCGCCGCCAATGCACCGGCTACCGGCGCCAGGGGCACGCCCACGCCCTGGGCGACGCCCATGAGGGCGACCCCAATGGTGCTCAGTGTACCGAGTGAAGTGCCTAACATCATGGAGACCGCTACCGAGAGAATATAGGCCACCGGCACCAGATAACGCGGGTTGGCCAACTGCAGTCCGTAATAGACCAGGGCCGGGACCGTACCCGACTCCTTCCAGACGCCAATCAACGCGCCGACGATAATCAGAATGGAAAGGGCGATGAAGGTCGACCGTGCGCCATCCACTGCGGCTCGGCCCAGCGTGCGCAGCGTATAGCCGGCCCGATAGGCAAGAATGGCAGCCACCACAGCACCTGCGGCCAGCGGCCAGTAGAAAGCGGTTGAGCCAATCAGAATCGCACCAAGCAGCAGAAGCGCAGCGACTACAAGCGGCAGGGCAGCTTCCAGCGGGCCAAATCGTTGTGGCAATGCAGGCACCTTCCAGTTGGTTTAGCTTACGGGGGAGTTGCCCCAAACGGCAATAATCAGGGTTAGCCGGATACCCGGCGAACCCCTGTAGAAGCCTTCATTCTTTCAGTCTTGGATCCATGGCATCCCGCAGACCGTCACCCAGCATGTTCACCGACAGGACTGCGATGAAGATGCATGCCCCCGGTGGAATCCAGAGCCATGGCTGCATGACCAGTACTTTCAGGGAGAGTGCCGCGGAGAGCATATTCCCCCAGGACGGGATGGGCTGCTGGACTCCGAAGCCCAGGAAGCTGAGGCCCGCCTCCGCCAGAATGGCCGTTGCAACCGCCAGGGTGGCAGCTACCAGAATCGGCGCCATGGCGTTGGGCAGTAAGTGCCGGAAGATAATGCGTCCGTCCTGCGCTCCTTCGGAAGTCGCCGCCTCCACGAAGTCTCTCTTTCGCAGCGTCAGGAACTCGCCGCGCACCAGGCGGGCTGTACCAGGCCAACTCAGGCACCCCAGGATGATCATCGTGTTGTAAACACTTGGCTTCAGGATGGCCGCCATGGTAAGCGCCAACGGCAGGAATGGGATCATCAGCACTACGTCCGTAAAACGCATGATGAGATTGTCCACCGTTCGGCCATAGAAGCCGGCGATCGATCCCAGGAAGATGCCGATGGCCATGTCAATGCCGGCGACCACGACGCCTACACTGAGTGAAATACGGCCACCGAACAACAGCCGCGAGAACACATCCCGCCCCAGGTCATCTGTACCCAACCAGAACAGACTGGACGGCGGCCGCTCGATCATGGTCATGTCCACCTGATCGTACGGATGCGTCGTCAGGAACGGCGCCAGAACAGCCAACAGCGACAAGAAGATAAGGATGTAGAAACCCACCATGGCCCGACGGTTGCGCTTTAGCCGGCGCCACGCAATCTGCCACAGCCCAAGACCGTCCTTCGGAGGGGAGCCGGGGGCCGCTTTCTTGCTCACCCACTTGCGGGCGGGTTCTGTTGCCATAACGCTCCCTCCCCCTCCTAGTCGTAGCGAATACGCGGATCTACCAACGCGTAACCGATGTCGGCCAGCAGGTTGCCAATCATGGTCAGTACCGCAAACATGAGCAGCAGCGCCAGTACAACCGGGTAGTCGCGAGCCAGAATCGAGGAGTACATCAACCGCCCAATACCGGGCCACGTGAACATGGTTTCGGTGATGATGGCGCCGGCGAACAGTCCGGGGATCGCGAACCCGAGCATGGTCACGATCGGCATTAACGCGTTGCGTAGAGCGTGTTTATAGATCACGATCCGTTCACTCAAGCCCTTGGCCTGTGCCGTCCGCACGTAGTCCTGACGCAGCACTTCCAACATGGAAGAACGCATATACATCATGGTTCCGGCCACGTAGGTGAGGCCGAGTGCCAACGCTGGCAGTGCCAGATGCTGGGCAATGTCGGCCAAGTGGGGCAGACCCGTAAGCGAAGATCCCGCTGTCATGAACCCGTGGCTGGGGAAGATTCGTAGCGCCCCCAGAGAGAACGCCTTCAGCATGAGCAGGCCCAGGAAGAACGGCGGAATGGAGATGCCGGCGAAAGCCAGAATGATCACCGACTGATCGACCCAGGAGTGTTGACGCCGGGACGCAAGAATGCCGATCGGTATGCCCAACAGGTAATCGATTAGCAGCGCTACGAAGTTCAGGGAGATCGTCGGCCCCAACCGCTGTGCAATGATAGGCGCTACAGGTGACTTGTATTGATAGGACTCACCCAAATTGCCCTTGGCGGCCCCTGTGATCCAATACCAGTATTGCACTGGAATCGGGTCGTCCAGGTGAAGCCGGTGACGGGCCTCCTCGATCTTGCGCGGATCGGTGCGCGGACCCAGCATACCGGCAAACGGGTCGCCCGGTGCTGACTTGACAATGAAGAAGATCATCATCGTGGCGAGGAGGAAGATCGGGATCATCTGAAGTAAACGCCGGATGGTATATTTGAACATGCCATCACCCCTTTTTTGCCTTAGCTCCATGTACGGAGCGGGGGGACAACAAGTGTCCCCCCTTTCAGGCTTAAACGCTACTTACCCTGCATGTTCTTCGGGATCCACCATTCGTGCGGATTGGCGAGGGCACCGCGAATGTCGGTCGGATAGCCCTTCCACTTATCCGCCCGTACGGCCTCGATCACGTTCTGGCTGTACAGGAAGGCGTAAGGCAGCTCGTCATTGACGATTTTGGCCCACTGGACGTAGATCGGCTTCCGGTCGGAGACCTTGAGCACCGTCACACCCTTGTCGACGAGGGCCTGCTGATCGGCGTTCTTCCAACCGGTCACCTTGCCCCACTTGTTATCCTGCGAGAAGATGGGGCCGGGGTCGTGATCGGTGGTCAGGCTCCAGCCCATGAGCCAGAGGTCCATATCCCGCTCGTCGAAGACCATCTTGGAGAGGGTGGCGAACTCCACCATCTGGAGGTCGATCTTGATGCCGACCTTCTTCAGGTTGGCCTGAATCAGCGGGGCCGAAGCCTCACGGGCCTTGTTGCCGGATGGATACTTCAGGGTGAAGGCCAGGACCTTGCCGTCTTTGGTCAGGTAGCCTTCGCCGTTCTTCTGGGTGTACCCA
>JBLNEM010000335.1:0-4610 GCA_050262655.1 Mycobacterium leprae
GCCTGCACGTCAGGCCGGCGGTCTCGATTGCTCAGAGAGACTGAAGCAGCCCACCGCGAACCCTGGAAACGGCCTATTTGTCGTATTTTGACCACCTCGTTTTTGGCGAGGTGGTCACGAAACAACAAACTCCTTCGTTTGCGGGCTCGCCGAGGTGTATTCTACCCGCTTTGGACCCCAGGAAGCGCCTTTGGACCCAACAAGAGCCCTGAAACGCACATGATTGTCGTTTGCTGACCACCTCTTTTCTGACGAGGTGGTCAAAATCCAACAAACTGATGCGTTTGCGGCCTCGCTCAGTGGTAGCCTGACGTGGTTTATGTGCAACCCTAGACCGCCGGCCTGCTCGTCAGGTCGGCGGTCTCTGTTCATCTTGCCGGGAGGCGGTGGTCGGATGGGAGCACCCCCGCGGAACGGGTCAACAGCCGCGCCAGGATCAGCAGCACGTCGTATACGGCGAAGCAGAAGAGGGCGAAGGGAATGTTGAGACGGATGGAATTCAGCGCCTGATCGAGCCTGACCCCCCACAGGGTGATGCCCGCTGTCCAGCCGAGTAGGGTTTTGCTTTCGCAGAGCCCGCCGACCACCAGCACGAAGAGGAGGGTGGTTACACCGGCCAGCGGCAGCACCCGCCGGACTGCGCGGGCGAGTCCCCGGGGGAAGAGGAGGCGCAGCAGCGCCAGCAGTCCCAACAGGGCCGCGCCAACCCCGCCCATCTGCCACCAGGTGGCGGCCTGCACCGCCGGCGCGGTTCTGATCACCTGCTCGCAGAGCCGGAAGAGCCACTGGACCAGGGGGAAGAACGCAATCACCAGGATCAGGGCGACCTGGGGCACCCAGTTCGGCCACGCCGTGATCCGGTCATCCGTTCCGGGGGCCGGGCGCGGCAGGAAGAACTTCACCAGTGTGCGGAAGCGGACGAAGAAAGCCACCAGCCACCGGCCGACTCGGCTGACCAGCCCTGGCACCTTCAGGTTACCCGTGGACTGTCCGATCACCAGACCGGCATTCTGGGCCAAATCCACCGCGGTGTTGGCCAGTACCGCCGGGTGGAGCGAAAGGGCGGACTCCCCGCCTCCCCGATGGTCGTAATGCAGGTAGTCCCAGAGTTCGTCCCAGGTCGCCCGCTCACGGATCAACCGCTGCAACCACTTGCGGCGGCCGGCGCGGGTATGCGGTTGGTCCGGGGCGATCGGAAGGCGGGCCGCCACACGCCGGGGCCGGTGGGTCAGGTTCCACAACCACTGCCAGATGGCGGCGCCCAGCAACTGCCACAGTTGGGCAAGGGGGGCTGGGGCATTCGACGCCAGGTCGCTGGCTGCCGCTGCTTCTGCCATGGCCCGGGATGCCGCAAGGAAGCGAGGGGGCGTCGCCTGGACGGCGACCAGGGGAATCGGCGCCATCTGGGCCGCAGGCTGTGGGAGCAGGCTGTCGGCGGTGTAGGCGGCCAGTTGTTCCAGTCCCTCGTCATCCAGCTCATCCGCCAGAATCTGCCGGTATGCCTGCAGCAGGGCTTCATCGGCCGCGGCCTGGATCGCTGCGGGCACGGTCCCGCCGTGGCGCCGTTCGGCCGCCTTCATCAGACTGCTGACGATCTGGTCGGCGGCATCCAGCCGCCCCCACATGAAGTCGTTGGCCCGCCAGCGGGCGCTGAGGAAGCCGCCGAAGTGACCCAGCGCATCCCCGGCCATCTTTCGCCGCCCATAGGCCCGGATCTCTTCTGGTGTCGGTTCCGCTCCCGACTGGTAGGACGGGTCTTTCTTCAGCAGCGTGGTGGCATCATAAGGGCTTACGCGGATCCATTCCACCAGGTCCCGCTCACCGAAAGAGGAGCCGATGCCCAGGGGGAAGAGGACCACATCAAACGCATCGAAGAAGCCCCAGTGCTTGATCAGCCCACACTCCTTGAGGCGTTCCTTCAGTTGGCCCTTCGTCCTGAGGGGGATCTCTTTGCGGGGGGAGATCTCCAGGGCATTTTGGTACGATTCGTAGATATGTACCAGGCCTTGGCGCAGCAAAGCCCGTCGCCTGTCATCCGTGGTCGTGGCGGCAAACAGCTCGGTGATCGCCTCGCCGTTCCACCAATCCCATTCAGCCTGGCGCACGATCTGCAGCAGTTCCCACAGCCTGGTCTCCAATTCCACATGTTTCGTCGGATCCTCGGCCTTCCGCTGCAGACGCATGCTCTGCTCGATCACGAAATGGAGCTTGCGCCGCAGATAGGTGGGGTCGGCATTGGCTGCAACGGCCTCCCCCCAGTACGCTTCTCCTTCGGGGCTCTCCGACGGGGGCAGCCACTGCAGCGCAACTTTTGCGTCAGGCAGATCCGGATGCTTGGCCCGGTATCGCTGATAGCTCTCGGTGAGGGCCGCACGCATATGGGCGGCCAGTTGGTCGCACCGGAGCGCAGAGTAGGCATCTCCCAGCGGCCCCTGTTGCACCGTTGGCTCGAACAGCTCCGGTGACTTCGCCAGCCTGTCGCAGACCTTCGCCACCAGTTGCTGGATGTTCGTCGTCACCCGCTTGTGCTCTTCGATCGATTGGAGGTGCTGTTGGATGCCCTGGTACATGGGCAGCGTCAGCGCCGCCCAGGCAACCCGCAGGGCACTAGGTTCGTTGTTCTGGGGAAGAGCCGTAGGTCCTGCCACATCGGCTGGATCGGGCTCCACATAGAAGAGGAGCCGCTCGACCGGCGAAGCGGTAGCCCGTTCATAGATCGTCTTCAGGGCAGGTGCGAAGGGCTCGTTGTCCAGAATACCGCCGTCGGAGAGCCACACCTGTGCCCGCTGGTCGGCCGTCTGATCCGGCTCGTGCCCGTACACGTCCCCGGGTTTCCATGCCATGGGTTGGAACATCGCCGGGAAGGCCGCACTGGTGCGGGCCACCCTGGTCAGGGTCTCGATACAGGCGGCGTCCTTCTCGGGGTCTTGGTCACCAAACTGATTGACCGGCTCGGGCGAGCCGGCAAAGGCGTAGGCTTCGCCCAACTCCGCCGCCGGCCGGCGCAGCTTGAACTGAAAGTACTTGGTGTGCTGCCGGCCCACAACCGTGTGCCCCAGGAAATCTTCCCGCTGCCAGTATCGTCCGTACAGGTCGGTGGTAGTAACGTGCAGATCGAGCACGGGGACCAGGGGCCTGGCGCCTTTCACCTCGGCGAGGGCGGCCTTCAGCTTCTGCTCGAAGTAGGCGCCGTTCAGCAAGGACTTGGGCGCCTTCTCATTGCCCCAGTCCGTCAGGTTCGCAAAGTCGCCGATCTCGCGCCAGAGGCCGCCCATGTGCTCCAGGCTGCCGCCGGTGGCCAGTGCCCGAGCCAGGAAGACGCCATTGAGACCACCGGCCGATGTGCCCGAAATGACGTCCACCACGAACTCGACGCCCATGGCTTTCAGCAGCTCATGGTACGGCAGGCTGGTGTCCGGTGCGGGAAGATTCAGGTACTCCCTTCGGCTCGATTGGACCGCGTGCAGGAACTCCAGGGCGACGCCGCCCATGTAGACCGCCAACGAAGAGCCGCCATACATCACGAGCCCGGCACGTACCTCCACCGTAGGCCTGTCCGCCATCGTGGGCCCTCCTCTGCGCGACGAATCCTATCTCTAATGAACCCCGGTAGCGATCATCGGTCAACGAACGTTACCGAATCGAAACAGGGGGGACTTCGTGGGAGTACCCTCCGCCTCCGAAGGGCGCCCTAACGGCGGCACAGACCCGCCGGCTGCGGGGACGCTCAGCTTCGTTTCGCGGGTGGGGCCCGTTGGCTTGACGGCGGCGGGGGCCACGGCGTTGGCCCGCAGACAGCCAATTTGTTCTCCGGACACTTCGGGTAGGCCGCTTCTCCTCCGTTGCGTAGACTGGCCGGCCGGCAATGAACACGGGGGCAATGATTCAGCGGATGCGCAACCGATTCGCCCAATGGTCACAGGGGGTATTCTTGCATTTGGCCACCTCCGCCGCGAAAAGCTGACGATCAGCACACCCTAAGGGGTATTCTGGTACCCGGGGGGGGTACGTTTCCCGACTGCCCGACCAGAAAAGGCTTCCCTGACGACCGACCGGGGGCTTTTTGGCCCGTCTGGGCACCAGAATCGTATGTATTTCGAACACCCGGCGCTGAGTTGGCCCCGAAAAACCTGACGATTGACCTTCGTTGGCAGCAGGTGCCCCCCATACCCCCAGCTGATCCACGGGGGAACTACGTGGGAGTGCCCTACGCCGTCGGGCCCGTGCCGCTACGGACGCTTTCTTGCGGAGCCCCTTCGGGTCTCCTCGGGTGAGTGGGTGCTGCATTTTTCAACCGGTAAAAACGCTGCACTTTTACTCCGGTGTTGACAAGGGGTGACCGCCCGGGAAGAAAAGTCGGCGCGCCCCACCCACACGACGGGGGCCAAAACGCGAGGGTCCCGCCAGCAAAGTGCAAGAGGCCAGGTGGGCGCGCCAGCCCTACCCACACGAGGGGCAACAAAGCGAGGGTCCCGCCAGCAAAGTGCAAGAGGCCGGGTGGGCGCGCCCCCAACCCGTTCGGATTCGTTAGAATCCCGGGGTTGGGGACGCCCCACCCGGCCGGCTGCGAGTCTCTCGGTGGCAGCCAAAAAAAACCCGCAGCCCAAACG
>JBLNEM010000336.1:0-6772 GCA_050262655.1 Mycobacterium leprae
TGGTGGCGGCGGTGGCATTCGGGTGGGCGGACGGCGAACACCACCGGGATGGCACGGACACCGGGACGATCGGGGCGGACAGCACGGACCGGTCGCCGGTTGCCACGTCCTCTACCGCGAACTTGGCGCCGACGGGCGGCCCGGAGGGTGCACCGGTGCGCGCGGCCCTGGGGCCGCCGGTTAATTCGGGGCAGGGCGGCGTGATTGCGGTGCTTGCACCGGCACAGCCCACCCTTGCCTCCGCCGGTCTCTTCGCGTGGCCGCTGGTGGGGACGATCACCTCGTCGTTCGGCCCCCGGTGGGGGAGCTTCCACGGCGGCATTGACCTGGCAGGGGTGACGGGTGAACCGATTCACGCATCTCGGGCGGGCGAGGTGATCGCGGCGGGAAGCATGACGGACTACGGCCTCGCCGTGATCCTCCGGCATGCGGATGGGAGCCGGACATTGTATGGCCACTGCTCACGCCTGAAGGTGCAAAAGGGCCAGCAAGTGGCCCAGGGAGACGTGATCGCTCTGGTGGGGTCAACGGGCAAATCGACGGGACCCCATTTGCACTTTGAGATCATCCTGAACGACAAGAATCAGGATCCACTGAAGTTTCTCCCGCGGCGTTAGGGATCGCGTTGACTTCGCGGATCGCGTTGACTTCGCGGAAAAACTGTCCACGGAAGTTTCCACAGGGGGAGTGCAGTTATCCACATTATCCACAGCACCCTGTTGGTAAATTTTCATGAAACATACCCGCGCTTTTGATTATCGCGTCTTCTTTATTGCGCGCTGGTAGCAACAAAGGCTTTAATGCTTGGATAGGGGGTGCGAGTGGCGGTCGCGCCACTCGCGGAAATTGTCGAATGGGGGGATGCGTGTATCCACGGGTGGACAAGAGCGCTCTTTTCACGGGGCGGAGGCGGTCAGACGCCGTACTGCATGGGCGCACCGCTCTGCGCTTCTGCCCGGAGGATCTCATCGGCGATGCGCTCGCCCAGGGCGAGGCCTGCTCTGACATCGCTGGGGAAGTGCGCTCCCGCTTGCAGCCGGAAGAGGCTCACATCCAACGCGTTGGCACGGAACATGGCTGCCTCGCGGGGGAAGAACTGCCCCAGAATCCGGCTGGCTGCACCGGCAACGGCGGGGTGCCCGGCCGGGTATGAGGGGTGATCGGGCCCCGGAATGACGGCGACAACGTTGGGGTCGAGCATGGTGGGACGGGGCCGCAGGTAGAGGTACTTGTTACGCCAGCAGGCGATCAGGGTGGTGTTGACGGCGTCGGCGAGCAGGGCCATGACCCGTGCACCCGCGGGCGCAGAGAGCCCGTACGTGCGGCACATCTGTTCAGCGATGGCGTTCCAGTTTGTCAGGAGGGTGCTTTCCGAAGTCCAGCGGCGAAAGCGAGCGAGATCAGCCGCGGTCAGGTTGTGGGTCATGGAGCGGAGCAGTGCCAGTTCTGCCTGTGTCTCTGCCGAATCGTTGGCAGGCGGGGGCGGTGACAGATACTGCTGCGGATTCACGGAGGGCACGGAACGCCACTGACCGGCTGTCGGCTCAACGGGCGTCGCGCTGGTCCAGCCCATCCCCGCGGGCCGATTGTTTGCGAGCAGGCCATTCATGCAGATTCCTCCCGGTGCGGTTCGCTGATGCCTACAGCGTATGGGGGATGGGCAGGAGATGTTATTCGGGGAGTCCAACCGAAAAAACAGAGCGGCAGGGACGTGGTGTCCCTGCCGCTTGTGCGGTTACGGATTCAGTGTGAGGAGGGTGCCCTTGCGGTAATCGTTGGGGTCCAGAGCCTGGAGGTGGTTCTGGCCGTTCAGGTGGAGCTGCTCCTGGCTGTGGAACCACTTGCTCATGAAGTTGCCGGACTGGCCGGGGGTGACCACGTCTCTGGAGTTGTGGGCGATGTCGGCGAGGTCTACCACCTGACGCCAGACGCCGCCGCTGGTGACGATGCCGGTCTTGCTGTTATAGCTGAGGGCGCCTACCGTCAGGTTGCTGCCGCCGACGGGATAGGCGGGCGGGTTAAAGATCCAGGCCAGGGGCTTGGCCGCGCTGCCCAGCGGGTGGGGCGGCTGCATCTGGTGGAACTTGCCCCACTGCCACTTGGACGGGTCCTTGCCCTGCATGCCGATGCCTTCGAGGATCGCCGCGTGGAAGCTGTCGTACGCCAGCTTTTTGAGGCCGCCGGCGGCCTGAATCCAGTCGTTGCTCTTGCCGCCCGCGGCGTTGCGCAGCGCCATGTCGGTCACGTTGCCCTTGTCTTCCATCAGCTTATAGAGATCGGCGCCCAGTTTGCCCTCGTAGAGCTGCTGGGTGAGGTGCTTCCACCAGAGCTGGAAGATCAGTGGGGCGGCCTTGTCAGCGGCGTCTACATCGTCCCAGTTCTTGAGCAGGGTGAGGGCGGTGTTATCGGCGGCGGGCAGGTCGACGGGGGTCAACTGGGGCAGCAGAATGGGCAGCAGGGTGCGGGCCTGGAGGTTGGTGTAGTCGGTCTGGAGGGTGCGCATGTCGTCGGCGGTGAGGCCCTTCTTGCTCTGGAGCACCTCCGTGATTCGGGCGGCCCGGTACGGCTGTGCCCAGGAGGTGGTGAGGAAGTAAGGGTAGCTGTCATCGACTACCTTGTTGTTGGCGGTGGCGATGAAGCCGTCCTTCGGGTTGACCACTTCGGGCATCTGGTCGAAGGGAACGTAGTCCCGCCACTCATACTCGTTGGTCCAACCGGGAACCGGCACCTGGCCGTCGCCCTTCTTGCGAATCGGCACGATGCCGCCGGCGTGGTAGGCGATGGTACCGTCGACGGAGGCGAACACGAAGTTCTGGGTGGGCGCCTCAAAGAGTTTCAAGGCTTCCCGGAACTCCTGCCAGTTCTGGGCCTTGTCCATGTTCAGGGCCGCCTCCAGCTCCGTGGTGGGCAGCAGGGCGGTCCAGCGCAGGGCGAGCGCCTGATCCGGACGGTTCTGGTCGTTGCCGACCACTTCCGAGACGATGGGGCCGTGGCGGGTCACCGTTACCTTGTAGGGCACGTCCGGCTGGCCCTTGACCTTGATCGGCTCGTTGTAGACCTTGGCGTCTTCCCACTTCCCCATGTACTCGAACTGGTTGGGATTCTGCGGGTTACGCTTCTCGATATAGAGGTCCTGCACGTCGGGGTTGGTGTTGGTGACACCCCAGGCGATCTTGTCGTTATGACCGATGATGAGACCAGGGGCGCCGGGGAACATGACGCCGATGACGTTCATTTTCTGGTCCTTGCTGTTCAGGACCAGATGGGTCTGATACCAGATGGCGGGCGTCTGCATGCCCAGGTGGGGATCGTTGGCGAGGAGCGGCTTGCCGCTCTTGGTGAGGGCACCGGAGACGACCCAGTTGTTCGAACCGAGGAAGGGGTCGGGGAAGTCGGCGGCGGCCAGCAGACCGGAAAGATCGATGTGGCTGTCATCCGGGGGCAGTTGAGCGGTCTGGCTGGTGGTTGCGGTTCGGTCTTCGGCCTTCAGAATGGTGACGCCATCGGCGGGGTAGACCGGGAAGAGCGTCTGCGCCAGGGCGTCACCCAGCTTCTGCCGGAGCAGGTAGTGGTAGACCTCGCCGCGCATGTTGCCGCCCAGGTCGTAGGCCATATACTTGCCGACGACCAACGAGTCTACCGGGACCCAGTGCTCAGGGGTGTAGCCCAGCAGCGTGAATTCGAGGGGCAGCCGGTGGCTGGCGGCAGCCTGGTCGATGTAGGCGTTCACACCGTCCGCATAGGCGTCCAGTGCGGCGCGGGACTCGGCCGAGTAGACCGTGAGCGACCGTTCGGCGGCCTGGCGGAGCGTCAGGGTCCGGAAGAACTTATCGGTGCTGACCGTGCTGGCGCCCAGGACCTCCGAAAGACGGCCGCTGGCGGCCCGGCGGGTCAGGTCCATCTCCCACATGCGGTCCTGTGCCGTCACGAAGCCCTGGGCCATGTAGAGATCATGCGGCGTGGTCGCCTCGATGTGGGGCACGCCGTATTCATCACGGTAGACCGAGACCGGCGCATTGAGGCCGGGCAGGGTGAGTTTGCCGGAGACCTGCGGCAGGGTGCGGTGGGCAAAGGTGTATGTGCCGAGGGAGCCGATGAGCAGCAGAGCTACAACGACGAGCAGGGTATAGCGAAGCCATCGTCTGGGCCGCCGGGCAGGTTTCAGGATGGGTTGGCGGATCTCCTGATGCAGAGCACTCACGGAATCTCCTCCTGGGTACGGGTATTGGGAGCGGGTTGGAGCAGCAGCAGCGGCATTTTGCGGATTGCCGCATGATGAAACGGCTGATGGTGGTACTCCCCCGCCAGGTAGGCGTGGAGTTGGTCGGAATGGTGGGGGCTGAGCGGGTGTCCGCTCTGGCCCGGGGCGAGGATGCCGGTGGACTCTTCCGGATGGGCGAGATCGACGATCTGCCGCCAGGCAGGAGAACCGGCCACCCGGAACGGGGTGATGCGTTGATACCCCTGATAGTTGACGGTAAAGCCACTGCCGCCCGCCGGGTATGGCCCGAGATTAAACAGCAGGCCGAGCCACCGATGGGATGCGGCCAGGGGGTGAAGGAAGGCCAGTGTGTGCTCCTTGCCCCAGCGCCAGGCCTCGGGCTCCTGTCCCTGTTTCGCCCTGAGTAGGGCTACTGCACGGCGGAAGGAGCGGAGAGCCACCGCCGGGAGGGCGCCCTCGCCTTCGCTGGAGAGCCACAGGCATTCGGCGCCTTCCGTTCTCCGGGTCAGCAGCCGATCGGTGACCTGAACCGGCAGGCCGGAGCGCAGGAACTCATTGTAGAGGGTCAGCCCCATTTGGGGGCGGAAGATCTCCTCCATGAGGAACTGGTACCACTGATGCCATACAGCTGGGGCGGCAGCCCGGTGGGGTTCGCCGCATTCCCAACCGGAGAGCAGCAGGAGGGCACGCTTCTCCACATCGTTCATGGTGAGCGGGTGGTTCCCGGAGCGGAGCCCTTCCTGCACAGCCTGCAAGAGAGTCTGGAGCAGGGAGCGGGCCTGAAGGTTGGCGGTGTCGGTTTGGATCTGCTGTAGCCGCTCCATGTCAAGTGCCGTGGCACCGCGGAGGCGTTCCTCGATGCGCTGGGCCCGATAGGGCGGGGCCCAGGCCGATCCCAGCAGATAGTCATAGCCGGCGGGGGTAATCGCCTGGTCGGCGGTTACGATATACCCTTCGGGTGGGTTCACCCGCTCGGGGAGGGCTTCGAAGGGAATGCTGCCGGTCCATTCGTACTCACCGCTCCAGCCCGGCACGGGCGCCTGCCCGTCACCGCGGCTGCGAATGGGGACCTGGCCGGCCGCACGGTAAGCGATGGTGCCGTCGCGGCCGGCAAAGACGAAGCTCTGGGCCGGACTCGCAAAGGTTTGGAGTGCGGTGCGGAAGTCGGTCCAGCAGCGTGCCCGGTTGTACGCCAGAATGCTCTCCAACTCGGTGCTCGGACGCAGCCCGGTCCAGGAAAGGGCGAGCGCTGTCGTGGCACCTCTGGCGATGACGGGGCCGTGGCGAGAAACCAGCACTTCGAGCCTTTCCGGTTCAGGGTTGCCCTTGACCGCGATGGTCTCGATGAAGGTGGTGGCGCGCTCCCATTCGCCGGCGTAGCGGAAGTGATCCGGCGCGTCCGGTTTGGCCTCTTCCAGGAAGAGATCCTGGACATCGGCGCTCAGGTTGGTGATGCCCCAGGCAATCTCCCGGTTGTGCCCGGCCAGAATGCCCGGGACACCGGGGCAGGTGACTCCCGTTACGTCCACGCCGTCGGGCCCGACCAGATGGGTCTCGTACCAGTGGCTGGGATTGTGGACCGGGAGACGCGGATCGTTGGCCAGCATGGGTGCGCCGGAACGGGTCCGGAAACCGGAGACGACCCAACTGTTGCTGCCGGTGGCATCGCCCAGGGCGGCCTCGATCACGGCTGCCAGGTGGGCCGTGTCAGGGAGCGGGGTCTGCTCCAGGAGCGCCAGCAGGTCCGGATCGGGTTCCGATAAGAAAAGTTCAGCGGCCTTGGCTGCGCCGACCGCCTGTACCAGATGGGCATGGAAGAGTTCGGTGTCCCAGTTGCCCGCCAGGCCAAAGGCGAGGAGTTTTCCCACCGCCAGCGTGTCTACGGCCGTCCAGGGGGCGGGCTGATAGCGGAGCAGGCGGAACTCGGGCGGCAGATGCCGCTGCGCGATAAAGGCATTCACCCCTTCAGCGTAGGCCTCGAGGTGAGACTGCCCTTCAGCGTTATAGATAGGAAAGGATTCGGCGGCCACGCGGCGGAGGCCGAGGGTGCGGAAGAACTTGTCCACAGCCAGGAGTTCGGGTCCCACAATCTCTGCCAGGGAGCCGGTTGCCAGCCGCCGATCGATATCCATGGACCACAGGTGGTCCCGGGCCGTGACGTAGCCCTGGGCCATGTAAAGGTCGTGCAGGTTGCGCGCGTAGATGTGTGGCACACCCCGCTCATCCCAGAAGACCTCCACGCTCTCTTTCAGCCCGGGGAGATGCAGGCGGCCGCGTTTGGCGCCAAGCCCCTGCCCCAGGTAGAAGTAGAGGAGCACCACCACCAGGCCCCAAAAGAGGGTCAGCAACCGGAAGAACAGCGTCCCTGTGCCCAGCCACAGTGCAGCGCTGATCCCCAGTAGGAGAGACAGGAGCGAAAAAAGCCGTAGCAACGGCAGACCTCCCGAACCTTTCGGTAATGCCTTGAATTTAGATGTAACATATGAAACTCCTGCAAGGCGGAGACGAAGAACGATGGTCGTTGCGCGCGTCAAATCGCGCGTGCTATAA
>JBLNEM010000337.1:0-10712 GCA_050262655.1 Mycobacterium leprae
TGATGAAAAGGGTCGACGCAATCTCGCGGTTTGAGGAACCCTGCCCGACCAACCGCAGCACATCCACCTCGCGATCGGTCAGTCCCACGTCCTTGGGGCCGTGGCCCTTGGCATGGCCACCGCGGGCCACCTCCATCAGCGCCAGGCCGGCAAGCTTGGGATGCATGTAGGGCCGGCCCTCTTTGGCCGCCCGGATGGCTTCGGCAAAGTTCGAGGAGTCCACGTCCTTGACGAGATAACTATTGGCGCCGGCCTTGAGGGCCCGCATCAAGTACTCCTGATCCTCGTGCATGGTCAGGATGACCACACCCATCTGAGGCATGGCCTGCTTGATTCGCGCACAGGCCTCCAACCCGCCGCCCGGCATGGAGACGTCCAGCACCACCACGTCAGGGAGCATTTCCTGCGCTTTGCGGAATGCCTCGTCGGCACTGGCAGCCTCGGCCACGACTGTGAAATCGGACTCCAACTCCAATACCTGCTTCAGTCCCTGGCGAAACAGTGTATGGTCGTCGGCAATGATGATCCGCACCTGCCCTGACACGGCCAAACCTCCCGTCACTCTGGCAGCGGAACCGAAAAGCTCACTTTGGTTCCCTGCCCTGGTGCACTTTGAATCTCCATGGTACCACCAATCAGCTCAGCCCGTTCCCGCATGGCCGCCAACCCGAACTTGGTGCCGGCAACCCCGGGTCTCACCTGCGACGGGTCAAAACCGACGCCGTCATCCTTCACCGTCACCTTGATCTCCTTGCCGCCTGCGGTCTCGACCTTCACCCAAACCCGGCTGGCATAAGCGTGCTTGTACACGTTGGCCAGCGCTTCCTGCACGATCCGGAAGATGGCGATCTCATACGCCTGATCGTAGCGCCGGTCGTTGCCGAACACCGCATAGTCGGTTTCAATTCCCGTCTTGCCCTGAAAATCCTTCAGGTAGGCACGAATTGCCGGAATGACACCCAGATCATCCAGAGTCATCGGCCGCAAATAGAAGATGATCTTGCGGACATCCTGCAGGCTGAGGCGGACCAACTCTTTCAGCTGGTTCAGTTCCTCTTTCAGCCGGGGCAGGTCTGATTCGAAATAGCGCTGGCACACGTCGATCCGCAGGACCACACTGTTGAGCAGTTGCGTCGGTCCGTCGTGAATCTCGCGGGCCAGACGGCGCCGTTCTTCTTCCTGGGCCCGAATCACATGGAGGCCCAGCGCCTTCGTCTCTTTGGCACGGTCCATCCGGGAGCCGAACTCCCGGAAGTTGGCGGTCACAAACTGAATGGCGTTGGCGATCTCCTCCACCAGGCTGGCGCCATCCTGCGTCAAAGGCGCAGCCCCCTGAGCCCACTCCTGATAGAAGTCGATCTGGGCCTTGAGCCACTTCTCCCGCTCCTGAGCCGCCGTCATCTGGACGGTGGCCTCTACCAGGGCGGCGAAGGCGGCCTTCACGTCGTCCACTCCCCCGGGAATGGCGTCAACGATCTGTTCCAGGCGATAACGGGCACTAGAGGCCTGATGCTGAAGTTGTTCGATGTCGGCAGCCAGCGCCCATGCCTCCGGCTCCAGCCGTGCGACCGCTTGCGATATCCGGTCGTACTGACTGCGGGCGTTGTCTACTGCCTGGGCAATCCGTTCCTTTTCCCGTTCCAGACCGGCGACGATCTGCTTCACCTGGCTGGTCGGGTCACCCGGGCCCGCATTACGTTGCTGCATCTTTATCCTCCTCTGAGACCGGACCCAGAAGCTGGGACTATGACCGTGGTATGGGTGTATTTTCCGCACATGAATGGTGAAATCCTGCGCCAACACCACTCTCTTGCGCGTTTACCTGTGACTTTGGTCAAGTGGTTATGTCAATCTGCTTGGACGACCGCATAGAATGAACCAGCCCAAACCAGGGGGGATCAGCGTGCCCCAAGCTGTATTGCCGCTCCTCGTGGGAGAGGGTTCGGGACAAACATTGGCCGATGTGACCACGAACTTCCCCTCTCCCGTTCTGGCGATCGAAGCGCCGACCAAGACCGTCGACATTACCAATTGCCAAGTGATTCCGGGCAAGGTCATCATCGTGGGGCGGGTCACCAAGAACATCGCATACAAGACCGCCGAGTGCCGTGGCACTACCCCGACGGCCAATGCCCAGATCTGCTGCGGCGATCTGCGCCATTGTACTGTTCAGGTACCCTTCCGCCTCTTCATCGTCGTCCAGGGCGCGGCCCCCGGCGACACCTGCCAGGTGACCCAGGCCTGCGTCAAGGGCGAAGTGGAGAACCCGACGGTGAATGCCGACGGCCTGATTACCGCCCTGCAGGAGACCATGGACATTCACGTTGCGGTCCGGGTCACCCGTGACACGGTCATGAATGTAAGTGCCGCTCGAGTGCCGCTCACCTCCAACCTCGTCCCGTTCCCCCGGTGATTATGTGACCTTCAGCCACAGAACTGAATAGACTGTGGGTGAGCCGGTATCCACCAAAGGAGGTTTCTTCGTGAGCGACTATCATGATCATGATCATGAGCATCATCACAAGTTTCCGCCCCAAAAGCATGTCATCCAGGTACCGGTCATCGTCAACCGCAACGAGGCCCAGGTCCTCGTCGTCACCGAAATCCCGCTGACGCCGCCGGCCTTTAAGATTGATGAGATCCAGAAACTGATCGAGATCGATGACTGCGCTACTGGCTGCGACAAGGTCATCATTAATGGCCGTCTGATAAAGAACGTGACCTTCAAGACCAAGAAGGAACACGACAAGTGCCACGAGATGCACCGGGTCTGCGGCGATGTCCGTCACTGCACCGTTGAGATCCCCTGGCACATGTTCATCGACGTGAAGGGCGCCAAACCCGGCGACATCTGCGAAGTGGAAGATGCCATCGTCGCCGCCGAGTTCGACAAACTGATCGACAAGAACTGCGACGAGACCTTCAACAAGCTGCTGGAGAAGGTTGTCATCAAGGTTCGGGCCAAAGTCGTTCGGACTCGCCATATCTGGATCGACGGACACGATGTCACCCCGCCGCCGATGCGCTGCGAGCTGGAAGAGGGACATCGTGCGATCGAAATCCCGGGTCTTGACATCCCCGAAGAGAAATTCGAGAAGTTCGATCCCTGACGCCAACCGCTAAGGAGCCCTGAGACGCTGTCTCAGGGCTCTTCGTTTTGGTACGCCCTCGGATCCGCAGGGGATGCAGTGCGGCGCCCCGGCTTTCATATGGGCAGAATAGAAGAGAGCAGTCCGCAACCGGAGGCGGTTCCCGATGAGCGATCTGTCCATGGCCCGTTTTCAGTTTGCCTACACGCTGATCTTCCACATGATCTTCGCCGCCCTTGGGGTGGGCATGCCGCTCATGATGATCGTGGCAGAAGGCCTTTGGCTAAGGAGCCGGCAGGAGCGCTATCGGCGGCTGGCCCGCACTTGGGCCAAAGCTACCGGCATCCTGTTCGCCATTGGGGCGGTGAGCGGGACCGGCATCTCTTTCGAACTGGGACTTCTGTGGCCCCGGTTCATGGGCTACGCCGGCTCCACCATCGGGCCGGCCTTCGCCCTGGAAGGGTTCGCCTTCTTCATGGAGGCGATCTTCATCGGGCTTTACCTCTATGGCTGGGAGCGGCTCTCCCCGCTGGCCCACTGGCTCTGCGGCCTGGTAGTCGCCATCAGCGGCGCCACGTCCAGCGTGCTGGTCACCGCGGCCAACGCCTGGATGCAGAATCCGATCGGGGCCGAGCTACTGGCCACCAATCCGGCCGGCCTGGACGTGGCGAAGGCGCTCTTCGCCAACCCGGACTGGGCGATCATGACTCTGCACTCCACCCTCTCCTGCTACGTGGCCACAGCCTTTGGCCTGGTGGGGGTCTATGCCTGGAGCCTGCTGAAGGGACGAAACGACGAGGTCCGCCAGGGTGGCTTGAAGGTGGCGATCGTGGTCGGTTTCCTGGCCGCCCTGACGATGCCGATTACCGGACATGTCAGCGCCCGCATGGTGGCCGCCGAACAGCCGGCCAAGCTGGCCGCCATGGAGTCGCAGTTCGTAACCGAGCAGGGTGCGCCGCTGCGGATCGGCGGCATTCCCGACGTGGCCAACCGCCGGGTCTACCTGGCGCTTGAGGTGCCGGGGGGCCTCTCCTGGCTGGCGACCGGCGATTGGAACGCCGTGGTGGCCGGGTTGGACAGACTGCCTCCCGCCGACTGGCCGAATGTGCCGCTGGTCCATCTCTCGTTCCAGTTGATGGTGGCGGTCAGCGGCATCACCCCGTTGGTCGGGCTCTGGTATCTCTGGCGCGTCTCTCGCAACCGCGAGCCGGTCAGCGGACGCGGGCTGCTGCGCGCCCTTGTCATCGCCTCGCCGCTTGGCTTTCTGGCGTTGGAGGCCGGTTGGATGGTGACGGAGGTCGGGCGGCAGCCCTGGACGATCTACCATGGGGTGATGCGCACCAGCAGTGCGGTCACCCCGGCGGTCGGTCTTGCCTGGACCCTGGCTGGCTTCGTGCTGCTCTATCTGCTGCTGGGCAGCGTGCTGGTGGCCCTGCTCTCCCGGCTCCGCCATGCTTGAACGCAGGAGGCGTTGTCAATGGGTGCTGACTCGGTCGTAGTCCTGGGGGCTGTGATGCTGGCCGCCCTGACTGCATACGCGGTCCTCGCTGGGGCCGATTTTGGCGGCGGCATCTGGGATCTGTTGGCTTCGGGGCCGACCCGGGACGACCAGCGGCGGGCCATTGCCCAGGCCATTGAGCCCGTCTGGGAGGCAAACCATGTCTGGCTCATCTTCATCGCTGTCATCCTGTTTACGGCCTTCCCCCCCGCCTTTGCCGCACTCTGTATCGCCGGCTTCGGGCCCTTCCACGTGGCCCTGATCGGCATCATCCTGCGTGGCTCTGCCTTCGTCTTCCGCAACTACAGCGGCGATCGCTCGGGGGCCTGGCAGACCTGGGCCAGCGTCTTCGGTGCGGCCAGTGTGGTCACGCCGTTCCTGATGGGCACAATGCTGGGCGCCGCGTCATCCGGCGGCATTCGGGTCACCGGCGCCACCGTGAGCACCGACCCACTCCACGCCTGGTTCAGCCCGGTCTCCCTGACCATCGGTGCGCTGGCACTGGCACTCTGCGCCTACCTGGCGGCGGTCTATATCACCCTGGAAACAGAGGGAGCGGTACAGGAAGCGTTTCGCCGCCGGGCGCTGGGCTCCGGTGCGATCGTGGCCTTACTGGCCCTGCTCCTGTTACCGCTCACCGCAAACTACTCGCCGCTGCTCTGGCAGCACCTCTCTCGCCCGCAGTCGTTCCTGCCGATGCTCACCGGCGCCGTGCTGGCGGTTCTCTCGGCCTGGGCGCTGCTCCGGCGGCGCTACGTGCTGGCCCGGCTATCGGCGGTTGCCGAGGTGGTCATCGTCCTCTGGGGCTGGGCGTTCGGACAATGGCCGTATCTGATCTACCCCGATCTGACCGCCTATGGCAGTGTCTCGCCTGCGCCGACCGTGCGATTCGTGCTGCGGGCCCTCCCCTTCGGCTTCGCGCTCCTGCTGCCATCGCTCTGGTTCCTGTTCTCGGTCTTCAAGAGCCGGCGGACGGGTCCGCCGAATGAGCCTCTACCCACCGGCCGTCCTCAATCAGATGGGTGACAGCCTTGCTGACCACGCTGCCGCACGCCGGACAGCGGATCGACGGGATCAGGCATTCGTAGCAGAGATCCTTCCCGCAGGTGGGGCAACGGGTGGTTGCCGTGCGGGCGTGTGCGGCGCACCGCACGTCCAGGAAGGCCAGGCGGAAAGCCTGAACGGGATTGCGCTTCAGAATCAGGGCAACGCCGGCCAGGAGGACGGCCACCCAGAAGGCGATACCGGGCTGGCGCACACCGAACCAGCCAAGCAGCAGCACGACCGGGGCAAGGACATAGAGGATCGAGGCCCAGAGCGCCCTGCGCTGCTCTTGATCCGGCGACCACTGCGAATCGAGAACGGTGGCGTGGAGGGTGAAGATCGGCTCCGGTTCGCCGGCGATAAACGTGGCCGCAAGCTCGCCGGTGACGGCATCACGGACGCTGTGGAGCGTAACGGTCGCGCTCCGCACGAAGAAGAGGCGGGCATCCGGTGCATCGATCCCCCGCTCGGTCAGCCGAGCCTGGTCGGCCACTGAATCATAGGGTACGAGCAACTCCCGGGGATTGAGACTGACATAGCCATGCTCCAGCACGATGGGCTCCGGATAGTCGGGCAGGCTGATCGGCAAGAGCCGCTCTTTCACCGTTGTTTCGCGGAAGACCCGCCGGATGTAGGTGTCCACGGTGCCGGCCGGGCTGCAGTATTCGCACTGCACCAGACCGCTGCCGCCGCAGTGGTGGCACCGCACGCGGCCGGACCCGCCACAGGAGCCACAACGCTCCCGGCCGCTGCCGCCGCAGTGGTGGCAGGTGTGCCATTCCGTTTCCACGGAAGTGGTGCCGTCCGGATTGGTGCGGGTATGGTTATGCATGACGCGGCCGGACCCGCCGCAGTGGCTGCAGGACCTGCTGCCGCTGCCGAAACAGAAGCCACACTCCACGTGCCCATGGCCATGGCATCGGCTGCATGTGAGGACCTTGCTTCCGCCGCACTCGGGACAGGTCCGTGTCACCCGATTGCCCTCGACCACGCTGTTGACCAGTTCCCACATCTGCAGCTGGTCGGCCTCTGCATCCGACCAGGGGGCCAACTCCCGGACATCGGTCTCTGGCACCTCCGGTGCGCTCGGCACGGTCACTTCCTCGTCGACCGGCGATACCCGCACGAACTCGATCACTTCAAGCGAGTACTCCTCCTGCTCCACCCGCATCCGATCCAGCTTGGGCAGAAAGAGCAGATCACGGTCCAGGTGCGACCAGCGCTCACGCAGACCGGCGGGGATCGTTGATTGTGCCAAGGGGATCCACCTACCTTCTTACAGCTTGACGTTCGGCCATTTCTTGAACCAGTTCATGGCGTCCTGGCGCACATTATTGATGCGAATCTCCAGGTGAAGGTGCGGGCCGGTGGAGAGCCCCGTGCTCCCGACCAGGGCGATCGTCTCCCCCTGTTTCACCGTCTGTCCCACGCTGACCAGCAGTTTGGAAGCATGGCCATACCAACTGGCGATGCCGTCGCCATGGTCGATCACCACACGGTTGCCATAGACGTCATCCCATGCGGCGTGGATCACCACGCCGTCTTCGATTGCGTAGATCGGCTCCCCCGCGTTGGCAGCAAAGTCCGTCCCACCGTGGAAGCTCTCGCCGCCGAAGATCGGGTGAATCCGCAGACCAAAGGAATCGGTGATCCGCAGCGTCCCCTTCAGCGGCGGTGTTGGATCAAAGCCATCGGACTTCCGGTTCATGCGCAGTTGAATCTGCCAGATCTGGTCCTCGACCGCCTTGGCCTGCCGCTCGTATTCGGCCAACTGCGCTTGAAGCTGCGCCTGGGCGACGGCTAGTTTCGCCACTCGCTCTTTCTGATCCGCCGTGCGCGCCTGCACCAGTTGGATGGTACGGGTCTGTTCGGCCTGCAGTGTCACCAGCTTTTCCTTCCGCTCAGACACGACCTGCCGTTGCGCCTGGAGGCTCTCCCGCTCGCTGCGTACCTGCGCCATCAACCGGCTGTCCTGCTGCACGATCTCCTGCAGCACCTCCGCCCGGTTGAGAAAGTCATTGAATGAGTGGGAGCCCAGCAGCACCGCCAGATAGCTGACACGGCCCTCCTCCTGGATGACTCGCAGCCGCTTACCCAGCAGCGTCTTCCGCTCCGTATATTGCTGCTCCGCCTTGTTCAGGGCTGTCTGCAGGCGCCCCAGCTCGTCATCGGCCTTCTTCACCTGATTGTTCAGGTCGGCTAGCTTGGCGCGGGCATTCGTCAACTCCTGTTCGGTTATCTGCAGAGCGACGGTGGCGTCATCCTTTTCCAGGACCATCGTTTCGAGACGGCTGCTGGCCTGCTGCTTTTTTGCCTGGATCTCCTGCTGCTTCTGCTGCGCTGCCTTCAATTCGTCGGTGTCGTCGTCGGCAATCGCCGGACTGACGGCCCCGGCCAGAAGCGCAGCCGCGAGCAGCAGCGCGACCAGTGGGCGTCTCCTTCGCCTTGCGATGGCTACGGGCATGGCATTCCAGCCTCCATTCAATGCGCCTGTCAGGTGTGCCAGTTGGTGGCAGATTTGCCTGTAAACAATTAGGTATTACACACAATTGGACGAAGTTCCTCCTTGTGCGCGGAAAAGCGAGGCCCCTTCTGTTGAATGAGCCTCGCTTCCTTGTCGCTACGCGATCGGCGCCCCGCCGACCCCCAATCCACCACCGATGGTCGACACGGTCGGCCCTTGCTGTGCCACTACGATGGGCGGGGTGGGCGCTGCCACCTGGCCGCCACTAAACGCGACCTCTGGGGCCGAGACCGAGGCTGTGCGCGATTGGATGTTAGCCGCGACTACGGCGATGGCTTCGGCGGCGCTGATGGGCAGCCCACCCCCGCCAAAGGTTCCCACCCCGATCGGCGCCCCGCCGCTGCCGATGAAGAAGGCCGCAATCGGCCCGCCAGGCGTGATCGTGTTGATAAAGAGCGTGTTGGGCTGCGGGCCGGAACCTCCGCGGAAGACCTGCGTAACCGGTCCCCCCAGGGGCAGCCCCCCCGAGAAGACACCCCCCAGAATGGCGATGGGGGCGCCGCCAATGTTAAAGATGGAGGAAGGTCCGCCGATCGGCACGCCACCGGAGAGGGAGCCCGGCGCCTGCACCGATTCGCCAGGGATGAACCAGGAACCCGCGTTGACCGGCGCGCCGCCGATGTTGAAGAGCGAGGCCAGACCGCCGATCGGGCCGCCGTCGCGGAAGATCGACTCAATAGTCAGACCACCGATCGGCGCCGCGGGGGAACTGAGCGGTCCGATCTGCCCGCCACCTTTCAGCACGTCGGGCGAGATCTGGATCCCGGGTGGTTCCGCCCCGGTGGGGCCGATGGGCAGACCGAACGGTCCGCCCAACCCGGGCGGCGGATCGCCCGCCTGCGGATCTACCGGCAGCCCCTCCGGAACCTCCGGCCCGGGAACACGGGGGTCGTCGTCCGGCGGCGGCAGCGGCAGCAGCGGCTCCTGCGGAGGCAAGCCCGGACCCTTGGTCATGGCGAATCCCCTCCGCCGTAACGCTATGGCGGGGAGGGCGTGGCGTAGAACGAAAAGTATCCGTAGTCGCGAACTTCTTGGCGGAATCAATCGTCAGAGTAGGAGTGCCGTGAATGAGGAGGAATTCCCCATGTATCGAGTCCGCCTGCTGGCGCTGCCTGAAGACTATCCACCCCTTGCCACGCTCTTCAGCTACGGCAATCCTGAACCGGTCTCCGTCGCCGACCTGCAGGAAGGGGACAGCAAAATCCCCACCCCTGGCCCGGTACGCTATGACGAAGAGGGACGTCTGGTCAGTCACTGCCGCGATCGGTTCGTGGCCGTTGATCCTGATGACCGGGTGGTCGGCTATGGCGATGCCTGGCGGGCGCCGTGGCTCGTTCCGGGCCAGATGATCTGCTCCGTCGTTGTGGAGCCCGCCCTGCGGGGACGGGGCATTGGCCGGCTGCTCCTGGACCAGGTGGAGCAGACCGCCCGGGAAAAGGGCGCCGCGTACATCCAGGCTGTGGTGAAGGACAGCGAGGCAAGCGCCCTGGCCATTGTGCTGAAACGTGGCTACATAGTCGACCGTCATATGTACCAGTCAACCCTCGACCTGTCCACCTTTGACGAGGCTCTACTGCGGCGCCCCGTGGAAGGGATCCGCTTCTTCACACTGGCCGACCAGCCCGGCGAAGCCACCGAGCGGCAGTTGTATGAACTGGAGGGATTGACTGACCGGGACAACCCGGCCTTCAATGGCGGGCGGTGGCCGTTTGGGCAGTGGCGCCTCTGGCTCCTGGAGACGCCCAAGGCCCTGCCCGACTGCTTCATCCTCGCTGCCGACGAGACGGGCCGGTTGGTTGGCACGACCTTCATGCATCGCCTGGAGAACGGCGCCATGCACACGCTGCACACCGGCGTCATCCGGGAGTGGCGGGGCCGCGGTCTGGCACTGGCCCTGAAGCTACGGGCCGTGGAAGCCGCCCGACGCTACGGAGCGCCATACATGCGAACCGACAATGACTCGCAGAACGGCCCCATGCTGGCCGTCAACCGCAAGATGGGGTACGTGCCCCTGCCGGGAGAGTACCTGGTGATCAAACACCTGAAATAGGGCGAACCCCGCCGCCGGGCGCAACACCGGGTGGCGGGGTTTTTCGTCGGTAGCAGTGAGGCAGGGTGGTGCGCACACTTGACGAGTTGCGAATGCCTTGGGGTGCAGCAGCACTGCCACACTCACACTAGAAACGAGCCCCCTGCCAGTTCTCAGGCAGGGGGCTTGCTGCGGCGTTCTCCTTGAAGGCAGGCAGCCACTGGGCGAGGCCGCAAATGCATGAGTTTGTCGTTTGCTGACCACCTCGCTGAAAATGAGGTGGTCAAAAAACGACAATCATGTGCGTTTCAGGGCTTTTGTTGGGTCCAAAGGTGGCTACTGACGACCAAAACGGGTGGTATACGCCTCGCCGAGCCCGCAAACGCATGAGTTTGTCGTTTGCTGACCACCTCGCCGAAAACGAAGTGGTCAAAAAACGACAAATAGGCCGCTTCCAGGGTTCAGGGCCGAATGCTGCGGCCTTTCTGAGCAGACTGAGCCCCCTGCCGGTTCGCTGGCAGGGGGCTC
>JBLNEM010000338.1:0-4230 GCA_050262655.1 Mycobacterium leprae
GACTTTAGGGTGGCAATGCCGAGAGGGATCACCCGTTCCCATACCGAACACGGCAGTTAAGCCTCTCAGGGCCGATGGTACTACGCTTCGAGCGTGGGAGAGTAGGTCGCTGCCCTGAACCATTACGAAAAGACCACTGCGACAATCATCGCAGTGGTCTTTTTGGCGTTGGCGATCATCAGCCACATGTACGGGGAAGAACGAGAACGGGCGCCGGCCAACTTGACCGGCGCCCGTTATTCGCTTTAGTTATGCAGCTTCTTGTTCCTTGGCGAGGCGCTTCTCAGCCCGGCGCTGGAAGGTCGGCCACAGCAGGAAGAGGCCGGCCAGGATCAGCAGGGACAGGGAGATGGGCCGGATCAGGAAGATCATCGGATTGCCGTCGTAGAGCGTCAGTGATTGGCGCATCGCTTGCTCCAGCAGGTCGCCCAGGATCAGTGAGAGCAACATGGGCGCCGCCGGGAAATCCAACTGCCGCATGAAGTAGCCGATGACGCCGGCGATCACCAGCATCACCACGTCGAAGGTGGAGGTGGAAGTGGCCCAGACGCCCAGGAAGGAGAAGGCGATAATGAAGGGCAGCAGCATGTTCTTCGGCAGGTCCAGCATGCGGGCGAACAGTCCCACCAGCGGCAGGTTGAGGACCAGCAGCAGGGCGTTGCCGATATACATGGAGGCGACTAGGCCCCAGAACAGGTTCGGGTGTTCGGCGATCAGCAGGGGACCGGGGCGGATGCCGAACATCATGAGGGCGCCTAGCATGACCGCGACCGTGGCGGAACTGGGCAGACCGAGCGTCAGAAGCGGCACCAGGGCACCGCCAGTGGCCGCATTGTTGGCCGATTCCGGCCCGGCGACGCCTTCGATGGCGCCCTTGCCGAACTTCTCCGGGTGCTTGCTCAGCCGCTTTTCCATCAGGTAGGACATGAAGGAAGCGACGATGGCGCCCGTGCCGGGCAGAATGCCAAGGAAGAAGCCGAGGAAAGAGCCGCGCAGAATGGGCGGCATCGCATCTTTCCAGTCTTGCTTGGTCAGCCAGAGCCGGTCACGGACGGCAATACGCTCCCCCATGGACTCCGATTTGGATGCGGTGTCGAAGACCTCGGCCAGCGCGAACAGGCCCAGGGCCAGGACCAGGAAGTCGATGCCGTCCAACAGGTTGGTGATGCCGAAGGTGAAGCGGCGGGTGCCGGTCTGCAGGTCGATGCCGACCGTGGCCAGCATCAGGCCGATTGCCATGGAGATCAGCGCCTTCAGCATGTTGCCTTCACCCAGGGAAGCGACGGCGACGAGGCCGAGAATCATCAGGGAGAAGTACTCAGGCGGGCCGAACTTGATGGCGTAGGTAGCGAGCACCGGTGCCAACAGCATCAGCAGGATGACGGAGATGGTCCCGGCGATGAAGGAGCCGACGGCTGCAGTGGCTAGAGCGGCGCCGGCCCGGCCTTGGCGGGCCATCTGGTAGCCGTCCAGGCAAGTGACTACCGAGGAGTTCTCACCGGGTGTGTTGATCAGAATGGAGGTGGTGGAACCGCCATACATGGCGCCATAGTAAACACCGGCCATCATGATCATGGCGGTGGTGGGGTCCATGCCAAAGGTGAACGGGATCAGAATGGCAACGCCGGAGATCGGACCGATGCCCGGCAGCACGCCGATGACGGTGCCCATCAGGGAGCCGATGAAGAGGTAGAACAGGTTGCCAGGGGTAAGGGCGATAGCGAAGCCGTGCCCTATCCATTGCAGTGAACTCACGGGCAAGCGACCTCCTTAGAATGGCATGAGGCCTTGGGCCAGGGGCACATCCAGGAAGAAGACGAAGAGCGAGTATACGGCGAAGGAGAAGACGATCGGCGTCAGGGCAAGCTTGAGCCAGCCCCTGGTCCCCAGCATCCACATCGCGACGGCCAGGAACAGGGTCGTGGCGATAATGAAGCCCAGGAAACCCAGGGTGAGGGCGTAGACCACGCTCACGGCGACCAGCTTGACTACGACCTTCACGTCAACGCCTTCCCAGAACGGCTTGTCCGCCGACTTAGGTGAGCGCCCGGCAACGAAGAAGTAGATGACCGACATGGCCAGCAGGAACGCGCCAATGATCAGCGGGAAGACGTAGGAATCGACCACGGTGGTGCCCAGGGCGAACCGGGGCAGCCGCCAGGCGCCGACCATGTAGATGATCGCAAGAAGGGATAGCCCGATGGCAACTTTCTGTTCACGGTTGGGGCTCATACGTCTAAGTCACCTCACAGGTAGGAGCCGGGGGCCCCGTTGAGGCAGGGCCCCCGTACTCGCTTATTACTTCTTGAGGCCGAGGTCCGTCAGCAGAGCGGCCATTTCGGTGTTCTGCTGGTCCAGGAACTGGGTGAAATCGGCGGAGTTCTTGTAAACGGTGTTCCAGCCCTGCTTGGCGGCTTCGGCCTTCCAGGCATCCGACTTGAGCATCTGATCGAAGGCGGATTCAAAGTACTTCTTGGCGTCTTCCGGCATGCCAGGCGGCCCGAAGAAACCGCGCCAGATGGCGAAATCGGCATTGACGCCCTGCTCCTTCGCGGTCGGGACGTCCTTGATGATGTCGAGGCGGTTCGGGGCGAGCACGGCCAGGAGACGGATCTTGCCGGCCCGGGCCTGTTCCAGCGTCTCAGAGATGCCGGTGGTGATGACGTCGACGTGGTTGCCCAGGAGGGCCGTCATGGCTTCGCCGCCGCCCTGGAAGGAGACGTACGGGACCAGCTTGACGTCGACGCCGGCCGCCTTGGCAGCCTTGATGTAGGCGATGTGGTCCATGGAGCCGGGGGCTGAGCCGCCGCCGAGCTTGATGCTCTTTGGATCCTTCTTGGCCTGAGCGAAGAGGTCACCCAGGGTCTTGTAGGGAGAGTTGGCAGCGACGGCGAGGACGTCGTAGTCCGTCATCACCATGGCCAGCGGGGTGGTATCCTTGTACGAGTCGGGGGTGGAGCCGTTCAGATTATTGAGCAGCAGGGGCGGGGAATAGACGTTGACGGTGTAAGCGGTGCCCTTCTTGGACTTGAGGTAGGCCAGGCCCACGGCACCGCCGCCGCCTTCCTTGTTCTGGACGGTGATCGGCTGAGTGACGATCTTCTGCTCATTCAGGACCTTGGCGGCCACACGGGCGGTGGTGTCCCAGCCGCCGCCGGCGCCGGACGGAGCGATGAATTCAATGGGCTTCTCGGGGAACTTGCTGGCGGGAGCAGCAGCGGTCTTGTCACCCGAGGCCGTGGCAGCCGGAGTCTTGGTCGTGGAGCTGCAACCGGCCGACGCGAGGATGGCTAGACTCAGGACGATGACGGACGCGGTCTTGGTCAAGCGTTTCAAGTGTCGATACCCCCTTGTGATGTTGGTTGCCCAACTGATTTGAACTATAAGGAATAGTAATCGGACAGGGAATCAATAAGGAAGTTTTGGGGATTGTGTTCATATTGATCATGTGACTATTTTCGCTACTGTGGATTTGTTGACGACCTCTGCCTGCCGGGCCGCCTCCGGGCCAAAAAAAGAAGACTGCTTGCCAGCAGTCTTCTTCCATGTGTTCGTGGCGGCCTCATGCCCGGGCATAGAGCCGTTCAGGGCGGCCGACGTGACCGTAAGCGGCCTGGACGCGGATCCAGCCGCTCTCAGCCAGGTACTCGAGGTAGCGGCGGGCCGTGGAGCGGGATAGGCCGGCGCGAGCGCCCAGATCTTCGGCGGTCAGCGGATCCGACGTCCTGGCGAGAATCTGCACCACCGTCTCCAGCGTGAGCGGGTCGATCCCCTTGGGCACCGCGTCCAGGCTGGGCGCCGGCGGGCGGCGGGCCAACATGCGGTCCACCTGGTCCTGTTCGACCTGAACCACCCCCGCAATCTGGCCGCGATATACTTGATAGCGGCGGAGCGCCTCCGCGAAGCGCTCGAATCGGTACGGCTTGAGAATGTAGTCCACGGCGCCGTTGCGCATGGCCTGCTGTACCGAGATCGCTTCCTTTGCGGCGGTCACGACGATCACGTCGGTCGGGTGGTTGACCGACCGAAGCCGCTGCAGCAGGTCGAGGCCATTGCCGTCCGGCAGGTAGAGGTCCAGGATCATCAGGTCGGGGGTGAGTTCCCGCAACGCTTGCTCCGCCTCGGCGGCCGTGGCAGCCATGCCGGCTACCACGAAACCGTCAACCTGCTCCACGAAGCCCTGATTGACGCGAGCCACCCGGTAGTCGTCCTCCACAATGAGTACACGCA
>JBLNEM010000339.1:0-3326 GCA_050262655.1 Mycobacterium leprae
TCTCGTGCGCAGCATGTGGAAGGGCTCCATCAGTTTCGGTCTGGTCACCATCCCGGTGAAGCTCTATGCTGCCACGGAGTCCCGGGATTTGAAATTCAACCTGCTGCACGCCGAGTGTCGGACGAAGGTAGAGTACCGCAAGTTCTGCCCGACCTGCGACCGGGAAGTGGCGGCGGAGGAGATTGTGAAGGGCTACGAGATCGACAGGGGCCGGTATGTGCTGCTGGCGGAAGAGGATTTCGAGGCCATTCCGATGGCGGCGGCCCGAACCCTGGATATCGTGAACTTCATTCGGCTGGAGGAGATCGACCCGATCTACTTTGAGCGCACCTACTTCCTCGAACCGGGGGAGGGCGGCAACAAGGCCTATGCCCTGCTACGGGAGGCACTGGAGGCGTCCGGCCGGATTGCCCTGGCCCGGATGGTGATGCGGGCCAGGGAGTCGCTGGCGGCGATCCGGGTCTATCCGGGGGGCGCGCTGGCCATGTCGACCATGCATTTCCCGGAGGAGATCCGCACGGCTGCCGGGCTGGCCATTCATGCGCCGGAGCTGCGGCCACAGGAAGTGGAGATGGCGATCAACCTGGTGCAGAGCCTGTCCGGCGAGTTCGTGCCGGGGCAGTATGAGAACCGCTACCGGGAAGCGCTGCTGGCAGTCATTGAGGCGAAGGCCACCGGTGAAACGGTGACGCAGGTGGCACAGGCGCCGCCGGCCGGGCGGGTGGTCGACTTGATGGAGGCGCTGCGGGCCTCCGTGCAGCTGGCCCGGGAAGGGCGGGGCGAGGAGACGCCTGCGGTGGCGCCACCTGCGCCTGCAATTGCGCCTGCACCGGCGCCCGCAGTGGCAGCGCCGCCTATTCCTGGTCTTGCGCCTGCACCGCCGGTGGCGCCTATTCCTGGCGTGGCGCCTGCACCGTCGGTGGCGCCGATCCCCGGAGTGGCAGCGATCCCCGGAGTGGCACCTGTTCCCGGGATCGCCCCGGCCCCGGTTGTGTCGCCGGCGCCAGCACCGGGTGTGCTCCCGCCGCCCGTGCCGGCGCCCCCCGTGTTCGGCACCCCCGCCCCGCCGCAGTAGGTGGCCATGCAACTGCCATTTGAGCCGATGTTGCTGGAGCGGGCGCAGGCCCCTTTCGCCGACGCCAACTGGCTCTATCAGGTCAAATGGGACGGCGTGCGCAACCTGGCCCTGGTGGAGGCGGGACGGGTCAGGCACTGGAGCCGCCGGCTGCGGGATCGGACGGCGCTCTTCCCCGAACTGGATGGCCTTGGCCGGGTGTTTGGCCCTCAACGGGTGGTGCTCGACGGCGAGATCATCGTGCTGCGGGCGGGCAAGCCCAACTTCGCAGCGATCCTGGAGCGGGACGTGGGCTCTCGGAGCCCGGAGCCCCGCAAAGTCACGCAACTGCCGGCGGTCTTCATGGTCTTCGATCTGCTGGAGTACGGCGGGCAGGAGCTCTATAGCCGCCCGCTAACGGAGCGTCTGGAGCTGCTCGGGGCGCTTCTGGCGCCCACGGATCACTGGCAGCCGGTCGCCTCCTTCCCCGGGAACCAGGGGCCCGACCTGTTTCAGGCGGTGGTGGCACAGGCGATGGAGGGGGTGGTGGCCAAGCGGCTGGCCAGTCCCTACCTGGTCGGCCACCGTTCCCGGGACTGGCTGAAGATCAAGCGGAAACAGCAGATGCTGGCAGTGGTCTGCGGCTACCATTACACCGCCGGCCGGCCGGGGGGACTGCTGTTGGGTGCGTACCGGGAAGGGCAGCTTCGCTACATCGGTCGGGCCGGGTCAGGGCTTTCCGGCGGCGACCTGGACCTGCTGAAGGCAAACCTGCCGCCGGGCCCCTGTCCGTTTCCCCGGCTGCCCAGCCTGCGGGACCGCTTTCTCGGCGTTCCCGGGGAGGTGGTCTGGACGACGCCGCGCTTGACCCTGCGGGTGCAGTTTACCGAGTGGACCGAAGAGATGCGGCTGCGGGACCCGGTGATCATGGGCTTCGCCACCGAGCCGCCGGAAGCCGCGGTGATTTCCTAGCATAAAGGAGGAGGCGCCATGGAACAGCAGCACGAGCCTACGTACGCCCCTGGCCAGGAGATGACCCTGCATCCCACCGACCCCGGGGTGCAGATGCCGGGCGCGGTCACTCAGGATGACCCGGTTGAGGCGCCTATGCACGTTCCGGCGGGCGAGACACAGACCTCGCCGGATCAGGTGACCCTGATCGCCATCTTCGAGGATATGGTGAAGGCCCAGTCCTGCGCCGACGACCTGGAGCGGCGGGGCATCGCCACGGCGCTGCTCTCCCGGCGGGGCGACGGTCCCGAACAGGGCACCCGGCCCGGCAACGTGGTGACCGGGCCGGGTTACGGGCTGTCGGCGGAAGATCAGTCGCCGCCGAAGAACGCACCCATGGGCGCCGGCGTTACGGTCGGCGCTACCCTGGGGGCCACCATCGGGTTGATCGCCTCCACCTTTGTGATTCCGCCGCTGGGGCTCCTGACGGCCACCGGCTCCCTGGTGGGCACGCTGACGGGCGCCGGAATCGGTACCTTCCTGGGTGGCCTGGCGGAGTATGGCGCCCGGGAGAAGGGGGACGACGCGACGATCTACGCCGGACAGGTGCGGCGGGGCGGCGTGATCCTGCTGGTCCGCAGCGACCCCGCTCGTGCCAGCCAGACCCGGCAGTTGATCGACATCTGGGACCCGCTGGAGATTCGGGTGCAGTAGCCGTGGCCCCCGCGGCAAAGACCCCGGTCGCCGTGGCCGGGCGTGAACTGACGCTCTCCAACCTGGAGAAGCCGCTCTGGCCGGAGGATGGCATCACCAAAGGGCAGTTAATCGAGTACTACACGAAAATGGCGCCCTACCTGCTGCCCTACCTGAAGGACCGGCCGCTGGTGCTGACCCGCTACCCAAACGGTATCCACGAGAAGTGGTTCTATCACAAGGACGCCCCCCAGGGCACGCCCGACTGGATTCGGACGTGGCCCTGGCAGGCGGAGGATGACCGGGTGCTTCACTTTCTGCTGCTGGACGAGCCGGCGGCCCTAACCTACATCGCCAACCTGGGCGCGATCGAACTGCATCCATGGCTCTCCCGCCACCAGACGCCGAACTCGCCGGACTGGGCCGTGATCGATCTCGACCCGTCCGACGATGCCACCTTTGCCGATGTGCTCACCCTGGCCCGCCTCGTCCGGCAGATCCTGGACTCCACCGGGATTCAGGGCTTCCCCAAACTATCGGGCGCCACCGGCATCCACATCTTCTGCCCGTGCGGCCCGGGCTACACCTACGGCGAGACGGCCGCCTTCTGCGAGGCGATCGGGCGCCT
>JBLNEM010000340.1:0-14484 GCA_050262655.1 Mycobacterium leprae
AGGCTCAGTTTCTTTACGTGGGCACGGCGACCGGGCGGGAGGCCAATCTGGTGCCCCGGGCCGGCGTTCCGTTCGTGACGATCTCCAGCGGCGGCGTGATCAACCTTTCTGCTGCGCAGAAGATCAAGGGCGGCTTGAAGGCGGCCAAGGGCGTGCTCGATTCCCTCGGTCACATTCGCCGCTTCAAGCCGGACGTGGTGGTCGGCACGGGCGGATTCGTGAGCGGACCGGTACTGCTGGCGGCCCGGTTGTCCCGGCGCCCCGTGGTGATTCAGGAGCAGAACGCGTTTCCCGGCGTGACCAACCGGCTGGCCGCCAGGTGGGCCAGGGCCGTTTTTGTGCCATACGATGAGGCACGGCAGCACTTTCCGCCGGGCGCCCCGCTCTTGATCGTCGGCAACCCCGTCCGGCCCGACGTGGCGAAGGCCACCCGGGAGGCCGGACGGAAGGCATTTGGCTACGGTGAGGATGATCAGGTGCTGGTCGTCATGGGCGGCAGTGGCGGCGCCCGGGACTTTAACAAGGCGGTGGTGGCGGCGGTCAAGCTCCTGATGCCCCAGCTGCCCGCACTGCGGGTCCTGCACGTCTCCGGCGAACGCTACCTCCAGCAGGTGGAGGAGGCGTACGGCAAAATGCCCGGTTCGGCTGACACCGACCGGGTGACCATTCTCCCTTATCTCCACAACATGCCGGAGGCGTATGCCGCCGGGGATGCCGGTGTCTTCCGGTCGGGCGCCATCACCCTGGCCGAGATCGCCGTGCAGGCGCTGCCCTCGGTGCTGATTCCCAGCCCGAACGTGACGCACAACCATCAGGAATGGAACGCCCGCACGCTGGAAAAGCGCGGTGCGGCGCTGGTGGTGCGGGAAGCAGAGATGACGGCCGAACTGCTGGCCGATCGCCTGAAGAGCGTCTTGACCGATACGGCGCGGGCCGGCGCCATGCGGCAGGCGTTAAAGCAGGTTGCCCAGCCGGTTGCCGGACGCGCCATTGCCGAGGCGATCATGGAGGTCGCCCGGCGGGGGTAGAACCCGTCCATGTCACTTTTGGCCGATAAGCTGCGTAGCATACTATGCCAAACCGGGCGTATCCATACCGGATCGCCGGGAGCCTGAGGCGGCGCTCAGCGCCTGCCGCTTTACATGATGGGCATGGCATTCGGCTTGAGTCGGAAGTGAACATGTAGGGTTTCTCCCAGGACTGAAGGCGACATCCTTTGGCTGGGAGGCTTCCGGCCATGGGAGGTCTACTCAACTGTGAGCACAATCGAGCGCTATACGGTGGTCGGCGGAACTCCGTTGCGGGGACGCGTCGCAGTCAGCGGCGCAAAGAATGCGTCCCTGCCGATCCTGGCGGCCGCGCTCCTGACCCAGGGAGGGGCGACTCTGCACCACATCCCGGCTATTCGCGATGTTGGTGTCATGCTGGGCATATTGGGCCACCTCGGCACCGGCGTCGAGGTGCTTGGGACAGAGCCGTCCGGGCAAACGCTGCGCATCACGGCCAACGGACTGAACAAACCGGGGGTGGGGGAGGAGTTCACCCGGGAGATGCGCTCCTCCATCTTCCTGATGGGACCCCTGTTGGCCCGGCTGGGCAAGATCCGGATTTCATACCCTGGCGGATGCGCCATCGGCCCGCGGCCGATCGATTTCCACCTGCGGGGCCTGGAGCGGCTGGGTGCCCGCATTGAGGAGCGGTATGGCTTTATCGAAGCCGAAGTCGACGGCCGTTTGAAGGGGAATGAGATCTACCTGGACTTCCCCAGCGTGGGTGCCACCGAGAATCTGATGATGGCCGCCGTGCTGGCCGAAGGGACCACGGTCATCCGGAATGCCGCCCGGGAGCCGGAGATCGTAGACCTGCAGAACTTCCTGAACCGGATGGGCGCCAAAATGCGCGGCGCCGGGATGGATGTCATCCGGATTCAGGGCGTGAAGGAACTGCAGTCCGTGGAACATACGGTGATTCCTGACCGGGTGGAGGCCGGCACCTTCCTGGCGGCCGCAGCCATCACGGGTGGAGACGTCACGGTGGAGAACGTCGTGCCGGAGCATGTCGATGCCATTGCGGCGAAGCTCCGTGAAATGGGCGTCCAGACGGATCAAGGCGATGATTGGATCAGGGCCGTCGGTCCGTCCCGATTGACGGCCGCCGACCTGAAGACACTGCCGTACCCGGGCTTCCCCACCGACATGCAGCCGCAAATGATGGCCCTGATGTCGGTGGCCAATGGGACCAGCATCGTCACCGAGACCATCTTCGAGAATCGCTTCAAGGTGGCGGAGGAGCTGCGGCGCCTGGGGGCCAACGTGAAGACGGACGGCCGGACGGCGGTGATCCAGGGGGTTGAACGCCTGTCGGGCGCCACGGTTGAGTGCCCTGCCCTGCGGGAGGGGGTCGCCCTTGTGCTGGCCGGTCTGGCCGCCGAGGGGCAGTCGACGATCATGGGAGTCCACCACATCGACCGGGGTTACCAGCACCTCGAACAGAAGCTGGTGGGGTTGGGTGCCCGTATCACCAGGGAATAGCGGCGAGCCGGTCGGGGCCCTTGGGGGCGCCCGGCCTTTTTTGCGCGGCGGGTGGACGAGCGGCCGACGAAACGCAATGGCCATATCAGGGAATCGGAACCAGATATGTCTTTGCGCCGGGGCGGGGTGAGGCTATAATAGGCGTCACTGGGCAGGGAAGCCCAAACGGTCTGCAACGGGAGAGATGGAGTATGGGCATTCTGCAGGCGATCGGAAACACATCGATGGTCCGGCTTGGCAAGGTCGTTCCACCCACTAGCGCGGACATCTTTGTGAAACTGGAGTGGGAGAACCCCACCGGGAGCATGAAGGACCGGATGGCAGAAGCCGTGATATCGCGTGCGGAGCAGGACGGCCGGCTGAAGCCCGGAGATACCGTTGTGGAGTACACGGGTGGCAGTACGGGCGCCTCGCTTGCTTTGGCGTGCGCTGCCAAAGGTTATCGCATCAAGATCGTGAGTTCTGACGCGTTCAGCCGGGAGAAGCTTGATCAAATGCGGGCGCTGGGGGCGGAGCTCACCCTCGTTCCCAGTGAAGGCGGCCTCACGACCAAGAAGCTGATCCTGGACATGATTGAAACCGCCCGGCAGATCAGCCAGGAGCCGCACACTTATTGGACCAACCAACTCTATAACGGAGACACGATCGCCGGGTACTACGCGCTGGGCGAAGAGATCTGGAGCCAGACCAACGGCGAGATCGACGCCTTCGTTCATTCTGTGGGTACAGCGGCCTCTTTGCGCGGGGTCGCCACCGTACTGAAGCGCCACAACCCGAGGATCAAGATCGTGGCGGTCGAACCTGCCGAATCGTCGGTGCTGCTGGGGGGTCAACCGGGGCCTCATAAGATCGAAGGCGTCGGGATCGGCTATACCCCACCCCTGTGGGACCCGACGCTGGTGGACGAGATCCTGCCAGTCAGCACGGCCGATGCGAAGGAGATGGCGCGGCAGATTGCGCGGGCGGAAGCCCTCTTCGCTGGGACCTCTTCCGGAGCAAACGTGTGTGCCGCGCTTCAAATCGCCAAGCGGCTGGGGCCAGGGGCCAAGGTGGTCACGCTGATGGTCGACTCCGGTTTGAAGTACCTGAACACCGATGTGTACCGGAACGGGTAGCCGGTAGTCAAAGACCGGACTCGGGCGAGCCCGCTCTTGCGCCTTCTCGGGTGTAGGATGGACGGTCAGCCCCGTACGAATACAGGTGAGCCAAACGCGGCACACTATCGGGCATTGGCCGCACCCGCCCCGCAAGGGCCACGGCCCAATGGTCCGTACTCGGGTAGGGCCGAGGGCGAGCGAAACGAGCCCCCACAACAGGCGTGGGTGCGCAAAAGGTTGGGCAAAACGAAGCAACGGATCGGGCATGGCGGCTTAGCCGCCATGACGAGCCGGCACCGCCCATCAAGTGCCATGGGGGGAGGGTGGAGGGGGGGCGGAGGCGCCCCCCCTTCACTTCAAGGAGGATTCTGGCATAGGGTACACGAACTTCTGGATATACCACGAAGCCGGGGAGATGGAAGTGTGCCGCGTCTCTGTTTCATCGTGAATCCGACTGCCGGACATGGACGGGCGCTGAAGACCTGGAAGCAGGTTGAGCCGGTGGCTGCGAGTCTGGGCGAGTATGGTGTGAAGTTTACGGAGCGGCCGCGGCACGGCGAGGAACTGGCCCGGCAGGCGGCGGCCGAAGGATACGATCGGGTGGTGGCGCTGGGCGGTGACGGCACCCTGAACGAGGTGGGTAACGGCCTGGTAGGGACGAATGCCGCCATGGCGGTGGTACCGACCGGCACCGGCAACGACTGGGTGCGTACCGTGGGGATTCCACGGGACCCGGTTGTGGCCACGCAGATCGCCTTCAACGGCCGTGTGATCCATAGCGATGTGGGGCTCGCCCATGGCTACCGCTATTTCTTCAATATTGCCGGCATCGGCTTCGATGCCGAAGTCTCCCGCCGCGTAAACGATTATGGGCCTGTGCTGAAGACGATTGGCGGAACGCTGCCGTCGCTTCTGGGAATTGCGGGGACGCTCTTCCACTTCATGGGCGCACGGACCGACGTGCGGTTGGATGGCCAGCCGCGAACCATTCCGCAGATGCTGCTGATGGCCGTTGGGATCGCACGGTACTATGGCGGAGGCATGAAAGTGCTACCCGATGCGATGTTGGATGACGGCCAGTTTGAGGTCGTCTGGGGCGAGGACCTGACCAGGCTGCAGTTGATTCGGCTGGCTGCCCAGATCTATGACGGCGGCCATGTGGGCCACCCCAAGGTTACCTTCGCCCGGTGCCAGCGGGTGGAGGCCACCGCCGACACCCCTGTGGCCTTCCACCTGGACGGCGATGTGGTGGGCAACCTGCCGGTTACCTTCGAACTGATCCCCGGCGCCCTGAAGGTGGTCGTGCCAAGCGGCCCAGTCCCGGCCGTCCTCGGTTAGCGCTCATACGAACAGCCCGACATCCATTCCTACATGGACGTCGGGCTGTTCTGTCGATATTGGAAGGATATGACCGCCAGCACAGAAACTGTCGTTCGGTTTTTGCTCCCTTCGCTCCCGTTCTGGGGTATAATCAGCAATAGATTGGGCACTTCACGCGCTGAACCAGGCTGATTGGAAGGCCAGGTGCGCGACACCTACAGCTACATTGGAGGCAGGAATCGTGATGGATTCACCATCGGGCGGCAGGGCCGTTCGGGAGCCGCAGCCCAAGCGGGGGCGGCTTCTGGTGGGACTGGCTTTGCTGTTGGGGCTCGCCTGCCTGTTTGGTATCTACCGCTCGCCACTGTTTCGCCTCAGCACGGTCGAAATCAACGGTACCAACCGACTCAGCGACGCACGGGTCATGGCATTAGCCGGACTCTCACCTGGTGTCCTCCGGTTTGAACATTCGCCGGCCACCATCGTGCAGCGGCTGCAGGCCGACCCCTGGGTTGCCTCTGCCAGCGCCGTCTGGCACGGTACAAACCAGCTGCAGATCGATCTGGTTGAGCGGCAGCCGGTGGGCATGATCAAATACTATGACGTGCATTACCTGCTGCTGGACGATACAGGCCTGATTTTGGCGGAGGAGGACCTCAAAGGAGGGCACCTGCCCGTCATCTCCGGCATGCAGGTGACCAAAGCGGTGCGGGGACAACGACTCAGCAACCCCGGCGCGATGGATGCGCTGGCGGTTTTGTCCCGCATGGCCCCGTCCCTTCAGGCGGAGGTATCGGAAGTCAGTGTAGACGGCGATCGATCTCTTACCATGTACTTGAACGGCGGAGCGACCGTCCTGTGGGGCGAGGTCCCAGAAGGCGGCGACCGCACGACTGTGATCGAACAGAAGATCAAGGATTTCGGTGGTTTTTGGCTCACCGCCCAGAAGAAACAGTCCAACACCTGCCGGATCGATCTGCGGGTTGACGGCAAGGTGATCGACTCTGGTTGTCGGTGAGATCATACAACTTTTTCTGGCCAAGGGGGGATATCTGCGATGCGCAGGCGCCATTTGCCATGGGCCATTGCCCTGGTTCTTTTTTCGCTCGGATTCATGCTCGCCACACAGATGAGGGTTCAGCAGAAGCTCGCCCTGGCCGATGATACCACACTGCAGCGCGCCAGCGACCTGGCTCAGCAGTTGGGGCAGGCCGAGGAGGAACGGGACAAGTTGATGGCCGAGGTCGAGCAACTGCGTAAGCAGCAGGTCACCACCGCCAACGACACCGACAAGCAACTGGCCGAGCAACTGCAGCAGGCACAGCTTCAGGGAGGTCTCCTGCCGGTGACCGGTCCCGGTGTTGTGGTCACCCTGAACGATTCGACCCGCCCGGCAAAGCCGGGGGATAGCCCCCTCGACTTCATCATCCACGATCAGGACATTCTCATGATCGTGAACGACCTGCGGGTCAGCGGTGCAGAGGCCATCTCGATCAACGGACAGCGACTGACCGGCAGTTCGGAAATCCGCTGCGTCGGCCCTGTCGTCACGATCAACGGGATTCGGACTGCTCCGCCGGTGGTGATCAGCGCCATAGGCGCCCCTGACACGTTGGCGGGGGCCATCACCATGCGAGATTCCTACGCTTCGACCCTGACGACCTGGGGCATCACGGTGAACGTCAAGAAGGAGACGAACCTGACGGTGCCGGCATTCAAGGGGAGTCTGCAGATGCAGTATGGGCATGCTGCTGATCAGGAGGTGGCCAATCCCTGATGTGGATCGTGCTATTAGGCTTTGTTGTGGGTATCGTGGCCGGGGTATTCTCGCCCTTTGCCGTTCCGGTTGTTTATGCCCGGTACCTCTCCATCGCGGTCCTGGCCGCCCTGGACACGGCATTCGGCGGTCTGCGGTCCAGTCTTGAAGGTACGTATGATAATGGCATCTTCATCACCGGCTTCTTCACCAACGCCCTGCTGGCGGCCGGCCTGGTCTACCTGGGCGACCGCATTGGCGTCGGCGACCTCTACCTGGCCGGCGTGGCCGCTATGGGCATCCGCCTGTTCCAGAACCTTGGCATTATCCGGCGGGCGCTCTTCACGCGCTGGGGCCTGCTCCGGAAGAAGGAGACACCAAAGAGTTAATCCACACGGACTCGTCCACGAAGGTGGTCGGGTCCGTTTTGCGTTGCCCACCATTTCCCAGGGGTCAGCGGTCCCCACCGTCGTAGGGTTTTCCCGCAGGTACTACCAAGATTTGTGCGAAGCGCCAGTTCTGTGAGAAGGATTCGTGGGCGTGGCGTTGAAGTGTGTACTGTAGTGGCTAACTTTGCGGTAACCGCGGGTTTTGTCACCAGTGACGGCGTCCCTTTAGGGGGGAACGGAGTGGGTCGATCTCTTGTCCTGGGGGTTGATGCTGGGAGCAGCACCGTCGTGGCTGCTCTGGCGGAGGTAGGTGCCGGGGATCCGCGGATCATCGGGGTGGGCAGCAGCCCATCAGAGGGGATCAAGCGGGGCATGGTCACCGACCTGACCGCCGCGGCAGCAGCAATCAGCCAGGCGGTCGCACAGGCCGATCGGGGGGGCCGTTTAGCCGGGGAGGCCAAGGCCGTTCTCGGCGTTTCCGGGCCCCATGTTCGTTCCGTGGTGGGCAGGGCCGAAGTGATGGTAGAGGATCCCTCTACCGGTGTGGCCCCGCTTGATGTGGAGCGAGCGACGAACAGCGCTGGGAGTGTCGAACTGCCGGAAGGCCGGCAGGTGATTCACGTCATTCCCCTGGGGTATCAGTTGGACGGAGCCGAGGGCGTCACCGACCCCGTCGGACTCGCCGGGCGGATACTCACGGCGGAAGCACATCTCATCACCGTGGATGGGCTTCCGGTGCAGAACTACCTAAGAGCCGCCATTAAAGCCGGTGTGCAGGTGGCGGATTACCAGCTGGGGCTGTATGCCGCAGCGGAAGCGGTGCTCACAAAAGAAGAACGGCAGGCCGGTACCCTGGTGCTAGACATGGGGGCGGGTCTGACCGGCATGGCGATCTACGCCGGCGGTCGCCTCCACCATGTTCAACTGGTTCCGGTGGGGGCAGAGCATATCACCAGGGACCTGGCCTCTGTGTTGCAGGTACCCGTGCACGTGGCCGAGCGACTCAAGACTGAGCGGGGGTGGGCCACCGTCCTGCAGTGTCCGGACACCAGTCTGGAACTGATCAGTCCCGGGCAGAAGACCCGGGAGATGCAGGACCGGCGGCTGGCTCAGATCATCGAGCCACGTGTGCAGGAGATTTTCCATCTGGTGGCCGAAGCGGTCAAGAACGCAGAGTGCGGCGAGGTTCCGCTCGGCAGCGTTGTGCTGACGGGGGGAGGCGCCCGACTCAAGGGGATCGCCGAAGCCGCATCCAATTGGTTTGGCATGCCTGCTCGTATCGGTGTTCCTTCCGGGGCATCAGGCGACGGGCCGGAGTTTTCTACCGCTGTGGGGTTGGTTCATTGGGGTGCAGCAGCCGTTCAGGCCGGCATCGGTGCCACAGAGGAGACGGGACAGGAACAAGAGCAGCAAGATAATCGGGGTGGCCATACGAACTGGCTGAGCGGCCTGTTCAGCTAGCACCTCTCAAGGAGGATTCGCACGTGTACGAAATCCAGCCGGAACAGTTCGCCAACATCAGGGTCATCGGCGTCGGTGGCGGTGGGAACAACGCGGTGAACCGAATGATCGCCGCCGGTTTGCGTGGAGTAGAATTCATCTCTGTGAATACCGACGCACAGGCGCTTGCTGGTGCTTTGGCGTCCGGTAAATTGCAGATTGGCTCGAAATTGACCAAGGGCCTCGGCGCCGGCGCTGACCCCGACATTGGGCATCAGGCCGCCGAAGAGAGCCGTGAAGAGATCGCCAATGCCTTGCGTGGCGCGGACATGGTCTTCGTGACCGCGGGCATGGGCGGTGGTACGGGAACCGGCGCCGCTCCGGTGGTGGCCGAAGTGGCCAAGGAACTGGGCGCCCTCACCGTCGGCGTAGTGACCAAGCCGTTCACCTTTGAAGGGCGGAAGCGGCAGATCCAGGCCGAAAAGGGCATCCAGGATCTGCGGGGCAAGGTCGATACCTTGATCACCATCCCCAACGACCGCCTCCTGCAGGTGGTCGACAAGAAGACCAGCATTGTGGAAGCCTTCCGCATTGCCGACGACGTTCTGCGGCAGGGCGTGCAGGGCATTTCCGACCTGATCGCCGTGCCGGGCCTGATCAACCTCGACTTTGCCGACGTCCGCACCATCATGGCCGACACCGGTTCGGCCCTCATGGGCATCGGCGTTGCCCGGGGCGAAGGTCGTGCGACAGAGGCCGCTCGTGCGGCGATCTCCAGCCCGCTGCTGGAGACCTCCATCGAAGGCGCTCGGGGCGTGCTGCTGAACATCACCGGCGGTGTCGATCTCGGTCTTCTGGAGGTCAACGAGGCCGCGGAGATCATCTCCCAGGCCGCCGACCCCGAAGCCAACATCATCTTCGGCGCCGTGGTGGACGAGTCGATCACCGACGAGATTCGGGTTACGGTTATTGCCACCGGCTTTGGCGAGACCGAGTTCACCGGCTTTGCCCGCAAAAAGGCGCAGCCGACGGCCGCTCAGGGCCCGACCGAGGTCAAGCCGTTTACCGACGACCTGGAGATCCCGGCCTTCCTGCGGCGCAAGCCCCAGTAATCACAACCGAAAGCAGAAAGCCTGCTGCTTCCCTTACGGGATGCGGCAGGCTTTTCTCATGCTCACCACCACTGGACGGGAGTTTCGGGCTTTCCTCCCTGGAATCGACAGAAATAGTGCCTGGCGGGCTGCAAAAGACGACAAACCTCACAGGGGTGTCGTGCCTATAATGAGGGCATAAAGCTGGGACTTGCCTTGTATGCATGGCGGCGGGTTGAACCTGAACCGGCCGCAGGCGGTGCGAGGCGCCATGGGTAGGGCGGCAAGGGGGAGGGAACCTTGTCGGCACATCTCGTCTACTGGTTCTACGCGGATGTGGTCTTCATGCTGAACTTTGCCATGGATTGGCTCTGGTTTTGGGCGGCTGGCCGTCTGGCGGGTGCCAGGGTTAGGGGCTGGCGTCTGCTGGCCGCGGCTGCAATCGGTGCAGCGGCCTCCGTGTGGGCGTTCTTCCCCAGCGGACAATGGCTGTATGCGCCCCTCAGCAAGATCCTGGGCACTGCGCTGCTCTTCGGCATCGCTTATCTGCCCTGCCCGCTCAGCCAGGGCGTGGGGCTGCTCTTCACCTTTGTGCTAACGGGCATCACCATGGCGGGTATGCCGCTTGTCGTTACCGTGCTGCAGGCCGGAGGAGATCCAAAGCTTCTTCCGGTCGTCAGGGTTCCGTCGTCGTTCCTGGTCGCCTTCGGCACTCCCCTGGCCATGGTGGGAGCCCGTGTCCTGTGGGATGCGGTCCGTGCCCGTTCCCGGCTAAAGGAGGGGCTCTGCCGCCTCCGGATCAAGGGTAAGGGAAAGGAGGTGGAAGTGGACGGCTTCCTGGACACGGGGAACAGCCTGAAGGAACCGCTGACTGCCCTGCCGGTAGCCGTCGTCGAAACGGACGCTTTGGCTCCCCTGTTACCGGAAGCATTGTTGGCGGCAGTGGCCGCCGGTGGGCCTGCCCACCTGCCCTGGGACTTCTTGAGCGACCTGCCGCACGGAGCGTCGGGCCTCGGCCGGTTCACATTGGTCCCGTATCATTCGGTCGGGCAGCCCGGGAGCACCATGATCGCCTTTGCGCCGGAGTCTCTGGCCGTACGGCCGTCCAGCAGCAGCCAATGGAGGGAGGTGAAGGGACTGGTAGCCGTGACCGCCGACCGGCTCCATCCAACGGGGGCCTATCACGCACTGCTACCGCCGTCGATGATCGAATAACAAGGTGGCTGGACCCATGATGATTGGATCAGGGCGGAAGGGGGAACCGAACTTGGGCGGTGTATGGCTGCGGTTACGCGTGGCACTCATAAGACTCCTGGTGCTGCTGGGAATCCTCCCGAGCGAAGCCATTCACTATGTGGGTTCCAGCGAAGCGCTGCCGCCGCCGCTGACCGTGGATGAGGAGTCGGCCCTCCTGGACCGGTTGCAGTTAGGCGATGACTCGGTTAAGAACACCCTGATAGAGCGGAACCTACGGCTGGTCGTCTATATCGCCCGTAAGTTTGACAACACCGGTATTGGCGTAGAAGATCTGGTCTCCATCGGTACCATCGGCCTGATCAAGGCGGTCAAAACCTTTGACCCGACCAAGAAGATCAAACTGGCCACATATGCCTCCAAGTGTATTGAGAACGAGATCCTCATGTTCCTCCGTCGTTCCTCACGCACCCGTGCCGAAGTCTCATTCGACGAACCGCTGAACAAGGACTGGGAGGGGAACGAACTCCTCCTGTCCGACGTCATGGGCACCGAGAACGACATCATCGGCCGTGGGCTCGAGGAAGAGGTCGATCGGCTTCTGTTACGCAAGGCCATGACCAAGCTCACCGGCCGGGAGAAGCGCATCATGGAGCTGCGCTTCGGCCTGAAGGACAGCCGTGAGCGCACCCAAAAGGAGGTGGCCGACCTTCTAGGTATCTCCCAGAGCTACATCTCCCGCCTGGAGAAGCGCATCTTCAAGCGCCTGAAAAAGGAGATCCTGCGCATGGAATGAAGGCAAAGCCCCCTGGGCCTCCCCCGAAGCCTGGGGGTTTTGCGCGGGGGTGTGATCCCCGTCGCATGTGCATGCCGGGTCCAGGGGGAAAACTGAAGTGATAGGTGAGGTAGTGAAGCTTCTGACGGCATTCCTGGTCACCCTGAGTGTTGCGCTCTGCAACGCCGAGGCTGTCTCCCGCTCGGCTGGCCAGGGGGAATGGGTCGTCCTGGCCAGGGCCGATCTCGACGGTGACGGTAAGGCAGAGACGGTTCAGGGTGAGACGACTCTGGTAGATGGTTCGTATCGAACGGTCCAGGTGGTAAGTCCAACGGGCAGGCCGCTGCTTAGCGTCAGTTCCGGTCAGTTCTTCCAGTCTGTCTTGATCGCCACCAGCGGGTTTCGCCGCCCTATTCTACTGACCAGCCAGTTGGCGGGAAATGTCATGAAGGAGATTCGAGCCTTTACGTACGACCCACACCAACGCCGAATGGGGCCCATTGCGTGGGACGGGCGAGCGAGCGCGAAGGCCAGCAGCGTCGAGCTTCAGCCTGGAGCGATAATCCTCTACACCTGGGAGGGCCTACCCGTTCGCTACAGGCTTGAGGGCGGTCTGCTGCGGAGTTCCGGCTCGCAGCCGGTAACCCACCGACTGCACCCGAGCCCCCCACGGCGGAGGGTACTCCCACGTAGTGCCCCCGCGGAGTGTTGCTATCTGGTCGCAGTTGGTGGTAAGTTAAAGGAGGAACTTGTACCAGCCAAACCTTTGTCGAGGGAGGACCCTATACAGTGGCTACGAGCCTGACGCCGGAACTGAGCCGGCAGTGTGTAAACACGATCAAAATGCTTGCGGTTGATGCGGTCGAGAAAGCCAAGTCTGGCCATCCTGGTGCTCCCATGGGTGACGCAGACATGGCTTTTGTACTGTTCAGCCGGTTCATGCGGTTCAACCCCGACGAACCGAACTGGCCGAACCGTGACCGGTTTGTGCTTTCCAATGGCCATGCTTCTATGCTGCTCTACAGCATGCTCCACCTCACCGGCTACGACCTCTCGCTGGATGACCTGAAGCAGTTCCGGCAGTGGGGCAGCCGTACCCCGGGGCATCCGGAGTATGGGCACACCCCTGGCGTCGAGACGACCACCGGTCCGCTGGGCCAGGGCATCAGCACCGCGGTCGGTCTGGCGACGGCGGCGGAACTTGCAGCCGCCCGGTACAATACGGCCGACTTCTCGCCTGTGGACCATTACATCTACGGCATCTGTGGTGACGGCGACCTGATGGAAGGCGTCTCCGCCGAGGCCGCGTCGCTGGCCGGGACCTGGGGCCTGGGCCGGCTGATCTTCCTGTACGACTCCAACGATATCAGCATCGAGGGCAACACCGACATCTCCTTCAAGGAGGATGTGGCCAAGCGGTTCGAGGCTTATGGCTGGCAAATCCAGAAGGTGAACGGCCACGACCATGAAGAGATCGCCCGGGCGATCAAGAACGCCCAGGACGAGAAGAAGCGGCCCTCGCTGATCATCTGCAAGACCACCATTGGTCAGGGTAGCCCCGGCAAGCAGGGCAAGGAGAGCTCCCACGGCGCGCCGCTGGGTGCCGACGAGGTGAAGGCGACCAAGGCCAACATCGGCTGGCCGGAAGAGCCCACCTTCCTGGTGCCGGACGAGGTGCGGGCCTATTTCGCCGGCCTGAAGGCGGAGAAGAAGGCCCAGTACGAGGAGTACCAGGCCAAGCTCAGCCTCTGGGCGAGCAAGAACCCCGAGAAGGCTATTGCCTGGGAGCGCAGCCGCAACTACGTGGTGCCGGCCGATCTGGCCGAGCAACTGGTCAAGGCTGCCGAAGGCCCGGTGGCCGCCACCCGCAAGCTGTCGGAGCGGGTACTGCAGAAGGCGGCTGAGCTGGCGCCCTGGTTGGTGGGCGGTTCGGCCGACCTCGCCGAGTCGACCCTCACCATCATCAAGAGCTCGGGCCATGCGGGTCCCTGCGGGAAGCACGGCAATTTCGAGTGCTCCTGGGAAGGACGGAACTTCCACTTCGGCGTCCGCGAATTCGCCATGGGCACCATTGTCAACGGCATCACGCTCTATGGCGGCTTCCGGGGTTACGGCGCCACCTTCTTCGTCTTCTCCGACTACATGCGTTCCGCCGTGCGCTCGGCGGCGCTCATGCACATTCCCGCCATCTTCGTCTGGACCCACGACTCGATCTTCCTGGGTGAGGATGGCCCGACCCATCAGCCGGTGGAGCATCTCACCTCGCTGCGGGCGATTCCCGGCCTGACTCTGTTCCGTCCTGCCGACGGGCTGGAAACCGCCATGGCCTGGGCATACGCCCTGAGCGAGGCGAAGGGCCCGGTCGCCTTTGCCCTCACCCGGCAGAACGTGCCCATTCTGACCCGTCCCGACACCTTCACCATCCGGGACGTCTGGAAGGGCGCCTATGTGGTCAGCGCCCCTGCAGGTGCGCAGGCTACCCTGATCGCCACCGGCTCTGAGGTCGGCCTGGCCCTGGAGGCGCAGAAGCTGCTTCAGGAGAAGGGTATCGCCATCCGCGTCGTCTCCATGCCTTCGGTGGAACTGTTCGATGCGCAGCCGAAGGAGTACAAGGACGCCGTGTTGGGCGGCCCGCAGTCCAAGGTGGCCACCCTGGAAGCAGGCATCACCATCGGCTGGTACAAGTACGCCGGCCGCGATGGCCTGACCATGGGCCTCGACCGGTTCGGCGCTTCGGCTCCGGCCGACCGGCTGGCCAAGGAGTTCGGCTTCACGCCGGATCTCGTGGCGACTCGCATCGAGGCCGGGCTGATGGGGTAGCTCGGGCTGCCATGAAAGACTAGCGAACGGCCGGGTGGGGCACCCCTATCCCCCGGATTCTAACGAATCCG
>JBLNEM010000341.1:0-7765 GCA_050262655.1 Mycobacterium leprae
GCGCCGTATCGTAGGACCCCGCGGGGCCGGTGACCGACGGGCGCCCTAACGGCAGCACAGACCCGCCGGCTTCGGGGACGCTCATCTTCGTTTCACTGGATTGGGACATAACACCCCCGCAATCGATGCGGGGACGCTCCAGCACACCCGACCGCCTGGTCGGGTGTGCTTGTTTACTGCTTGGGCGAGAGATAGTATGGCGCTTGCTGGCGGCGGCGTGCGGGGGACGGGCGTGAGGGGTTCAGGATGTAGCGGCGTAGGCGGTACTCGAACTCCTCGTCAAAGAGATTGTTCAGCTCCTGGGAATCGTTGTAGGCGTTGACCGCGTTGAAGAGGACCAGGCTTGGCAGGAATAAGAGCCATTGGTAGTCGACCACCTGCTTGGCCGCTTCGAACTGGCCCGTCAGCGTTAGGGCCAGGGCCGTGTGAGCTCTGGAGAGAACCATGACGGCGATGTGCCAGCTGGTTAACATGATCGCTTTGACGGCCCGATAGTTGTACAGGTGGCCGAGGCCCCCTACCAGCAGGCCCGAGATGACGGCGATCAATGGGTTGCGCTTGTCGATGAAGTTGATGCCCATCATCGGATTCAGTTTGGCCCGCTCGAAGAAGCGCTCGGGCTGGCGCTCTTCCAACTGGCACAGCTTGTTTCCCTCGACGGTCACCCGGTAGGCATCCCACATGGCGTACATGTAGGTGAATGGGTAGAGAATCGCCCAATCGAGCCGGAGAACCTGTGCTGCTTTCGCTCCGTCGCCTAAAAGGGAATAATAGATGGCGAGGTTCAGGTGGGCCTGCGTGTTGATCAGGGTTTCCCACCCCATCAGGACGAAGCCCACCAAGTTGAAGCCAGCGTAAAAATGGCCAAACCCCGGCAGGAGCACCGTTAGCCAGACGGCCCGCCAGGCTGGGCGGGGGTGCAGATAGGCGATGCCGTACGGCATCAGGTTCATCTTCGGGATCCGGATGCTGCCGCCGTTCGTAGCGCCGCCTGTGCCGACCGTGCCACCATTGCCGGCCCCTGAACCTGAGTTGGCCATGCTGCGATGCCTCCAGCCGAAGGAGTGCTGAACTTACTTTGCCCAGAGTCGTGGCTTTGTTTCAGTCCCAGTTCCGGATCGACCGCTGCATCGGTGAACTGGAGCAGCAGGGGTTCACGCCGGCGGAGATGAGCATTATTCTGTTGGAAGCGCAGCTGCCGAAGAGACCACGCACCCTTCAGGACTGGCTGGCCGGCGGCGGCCTCTTCGGTGACACCATGGACCAATCGGACGGGGTCAGCGTGATGGACGGCATGACCGTGGGCGGCTCCATAGGGGGCCTCGTCGGGCTGGTCTGGGGTTCCCGGTTAGCCTGGGGCCCTATTGCGGTGGGGTTTGTGGGGATCCTGCTGGGTGGACTGGTCGGCCTCGTCATCGACCGCTTGATCAAGGAGAAGCGGCGGGGGATGTACCAGACCAGCAAGCTGAAGGGTCTCATGCTGCTCGAGATCGTGAGCCCCGTTCGGGAGCGGCTGGAATTGGCCTTGGACCTGTGTCAGCAAAATGAAGCGGACCAGGTGGCTCTGGTCGCTCAGGACCGCGTCCCGTCCACCTGACGTCCGCGTGCTTACCCTTCCGTTGCGCCCTCCGTCAGCAGGCTTCGCAGCGCCTGTTCAAACGCAGCGTCGTCGGCTGCTGTGCGTTTCTGCGGGCCGGGCAATCGGACACCGCCCCGCCGGAGCCGGGCATGAAGCGCCCGTTGGGCCAGGCGGCCGTCCATCTCCTCGTTGCGGAAGCGATGGCCCCAGGGGCTCAGGGCATGGGCCCGCTTTGCCAACACCAGTCCTGCCAGACCCCAGTCCTGTGTGACTACAACGTCGCCCGGTCGGGTTCGGTTGATGATCGCCATATCGGCGGCCTGCGGCTCCGGTCCGACCATCACGTGATCGTCACCCTGGATGTTATGGCGGAAGGAAGAGACGACAATGGTCTGTACGCCCGCTTCGCTGCAAAGGCGGCGAACGGTGACCAGCACGGGACAAGCATCTGCATCGACGAGTACTCGCATCGTTAGATCACCTACATACTACCCAGTGTAGCACAGCGGCTACTATTGCCAAGCCCGCTCGACCGACTGAGAACGGCCATGGACGAGGCCACGTGCTGGTAACGGGCGATCTCGGCAAGCAGCTCCGCCCCATACAGCCTCAGTTTGGTGGGTCCGATTCCCCGGCAGGCGGCCAGTGCAGCCAGTGTTGCGGGCGCTGCGGCGGCAATGCCGGTCAGATCCCGGTCGCCAAAGACGATGAAGGCCGGCACCTCCATCTCCTGCGCCTTACGGCGGCGCCAGAGTCTCAGGTGGTCGAATAGGGCGGCGGCGGCTGAATCCTGCCCGCTGCCCAGCGGTTGGGCAGAGAGCGGGGCAGCGGCCTGCTCCCCCTCACCGCGGCGGCGCCTCGGCTTCCGCGCGACTGCCACCGGGATGATGTCGGGCAGTACCAGGGGGTGGCAGAAGCTGCAACAGGCCTCGGACTGGGGCGAAACCGTCTCCCCCAGGTAACGGAGCAGAAAGGTGCGCCGGCAGCCATTGCTCCGAAACACATAGCTGCAGATGCGCCGGAACCGCTCCCAGCCGTGCGGGTCGGCCGACTGCTTCACCAGGAACTCCCGCGCCTTCACGTCGCGCCCCGGGATCAGCACCATGACGCAGCGGGCCGGCTGGCCGTCCCGGCCGGCGCGACCGATCTCCTGGTAGTAGGCCTCCAGGCTTTCCGGGATGCCGGCGTGCAGCACGGTACGGATGTCGGGCTTGTCGATGCCCATGCCAAAGGCGCTGGTGGCCACCACCACCCGCAGCAGATCCGTCATGAACTGGTTCTGCACCGCGGTGCGCGCCTCGGGCACCATGCCCGCGTGGTAGCAACCCACCGGCTCGCCCAGTTCAAACGTGAGGGAGGCCGCCAGCGTTTCGGCTGCCCGCCGGCTGGTGACATAGACAATGGCGCTGCCGGGCTGCGCCTTCAGCAGGTAGGTAAGCTTGCCGCGCCGCTCTGCCTCGGAGAGGCAGGGCTCCACGCCAAACCAGAGGTTCGGTCGGTCGCTGCTGCTGCGGAAGAGTTGCGCGTCGGGGATGCCCAGTTCGTGCATAAGATCGTGCTGCACCGTCGGCCGGGCGGTGGCGGTAAGCGCCAGCATGGGCGGGCGACCCACCGCCTCGTGGAAGGCCGGGATTTGCCGGTATTCAGGGCGGAAGTCGTGCCCCCACTGGCTGACGCAGTGGGCTTCATCGACCGCCAACAGGCTGATGCGGGTTTTGGCGCAGGCCTCCAGGAAGGCGGCGTTCTGCAGCCGCTCCGGGGCGACGAAGAGAATACGGGCCTCCCCCCGGGCGAGGGCGCTAAGCTTGGCCCACCCCTCTTCCGGTGTGTCGTGACTGTTAATGGCCAGCGCCGGGATTCCCCGGGCGACGAGCCCGTCGGTTTGATCCTTCATAAGCGAGATCAGGGGCGAGATGACGATGGTGACGCCGGGCAGGAGCAAGGCCGGCAGCTGATAGCAGACCGACTTGCCCGCCCCGGTTGGGAGGATGCCCACCACCGAATGGCCTTCCATAAGCTCGGCGATGATCTCCCGCTGCAGGGGTCGGAACTGTTCGAACCCGAAGTGCGCCCTGAGGGCTTCAAGCAGGGTATCCAACGATACGCCTCCAGTCGACGCATACGGCGGGCAACTTGCCCGCACCCTAAGAGAGTGAGCGGAGGGGAGCTGCTGCGGAGCCCGAGTCGAGGCACGGGACGCTTCAGACGGTTCTAGCGGAAAAGATGCTGCAGTAGGAACCGAATGACCTCAGACAAGATCACCGTAAGTAGCACTTTGGTGACCCAGCGAGGCAGCATGGCGACTCTCACTTCCTTTCGGAGGCTTGAGTCTCCCCGTCCGCTCATCCATATCTTACCATGAACAGGTGCTCGCTGTCAGAACAAACGTTCGACAAGTTTCGAGCAGGGATCGCGATAAACGCATGCAAAAGGCCCCCGGCAAATGCCAGGGGGCCTTTCCTCATGCGCACTCAGGCGAATCGCCGCCGCCAGAGGCGCCGGACCAGTGCCGTCACCACCACTACTGCGAGCGCACCGTATAGCGCCAGGGCCATATCCTTCTGGGCATCCCAGATATCCCCCTGAGTGCCGACGAAGGCATCCCCCAGTTCCGGGGCGACGATCAGCGCCACCCACATCTCCATCAGTTCGTACAGGGCGCCGGTCGCCAGGATCACCGTGGCGGCGAGGCTGTATGACCAGAACCCCTTCAGCCCCACGACCCGGCGCAGCACCTCCCAGATCGGGTAGGTCAGCAACAGGCCGTAGGAAAAGTGCACGATCCGGTCGTAGTTCCACCGCCCGGTCGCGCCGAACGCCTCGCTCAGCCAGCCGGGGAGCGGCACGAAGTAGCTGTAGTGTGCACCCAGCGTGTGCAGGACCAGGAAGAGCGTCAGCAGCAGGTAGGAGAAATTGGAGAACTGGAACCAGCGATATGTAGCCACGATGGCGATGGCAGCGACGAAGACAAGCAGGTTCTCGATCAGCCAGTCTTCCCGGTAGAAGGGGTTGATCGCCGCCCATAGCCAGAACCCCAGGTAGGACCAGAACAGGAGCTGCTGCGTGCCATTGTGCCAGAAGCCCGTAGGCCGCTGGGGGGACGCCGCGGTGGAGTTCAACATGCTGTGTCACCCTCTGTGATCGTTGTTGAGTCTAGCGTCCGAGGTGTTCCATCCTGGCCGCCGCCGACATGTCGATGCGCCCCGCCCGGTGTCGATCGCCGGGGCTGTCGGCCTGCACCCGACCGAACGGGGTGTGCTCCCGCCGCAGGCCCATCAAGGCGGGACAGTCCAGCGCCAGGTTCGGCTCGTCATCCGTCGTCAGCTTCAGGCCGCCCGCCTCTTCTTCATATGTAACGTAGGCCTTCAGCCAGAGCCGGTAGTTGCCCAGGGTGAACTCGACGGTACCGGAATCCAGCCAGCGGTGGGGTCGCCTGGAAGCACGCTTCAGGGCGCCTACAGTGAGCACGAGCCCCACCCGGTAGCCGTGCCGCCGCCACAGATCAGGACTGCCTTCGATCGCATCCCGGTCGTTATCGCTGAAGCGGTAGAGCCGTTCCTCCACCACCCCGGCCGTGTCGGGATAGGGGTGCGAATGGAAGTCGCCGAGGAACTCCAGATGTGGCCAGAAGGAGGTCATCAGGTCTCGCTTCAGTTCCAGGGCACTCACCCGGGGTAGGACCTCGGCGTGGTCCATGCGGGCCGACGTATCCACCGATACGGTATCCACCGAGTAGGAGGTGCGGCCGTCGGGCTGGAGCGTCTCGTGCCCCCAGAGGAGGCCGTAGGTCTCCAGCCGCAGCCGTGCCCCACCCCGCAGATGGTGGACGCTGTATGCCTCCAGGCCGGAGAGGCAGATCTGGATCAGGGCCTCTTCGCTGATCCGGACGATGTAGCCCTGCGGGTTATATAGGCCCAACATGGTCTCAATCCTCCTTTGAAGCTGAGACTATATTCGGATTATATAAGGCAAAATCCTGCCCTCCGTCTGTGGCTCGGGCTGCCATGATAGACTAGCGATCGGCCGGCTGGGGCACCCGGCCTCTTGCACTCCCGTGGCGGGACCCTCGCTCCGGCGCGCTGCCCCACGAGGAAGGGCGCCGCCCGATGGCGAACCCCTCAGGAGACGGCCGAACCCAGGAGGCAGAACGATGGCGATCTACCAGAAGCTGATCCGTGACCGCATCCCGGAGATCATCGCCGCCAGCGGTAGAACCTGCGAACTCCGCACCCTTGAGCCGGACGAATACCTGCGCAGCCTGGACGCAAAGCTGGGCGAGGAACTGCAGGAGTATCTGGCCGATGGCTCGCTGGCGGAACTGGCCGATCTGCTGGAGGTGATCCACGCCATCGTGCGGGCCCGAGGCAGCAGCGTCGCCGAACTGGAGACGATTCGGGCGAAGAAGCAGCAGGAGCGAGGGGGTTTCGAGCAGCGGCTCTTCCTGGTGCGCACCTCCGACTAGGGAGAACAAACGGCCCCGGCCACCATCCGGCAAGATGGCGACCGGGGCTTTCTGCTCAAGACGGATCTCAGCGCTCCAACCGTGCCGACAGGGCCGAGAGCCTGGCCGTCGTGGCGCCAAGCCGCTCCACCATGCCGCTCAGGTCGCCCACTGCGGCCTCCGCCTGCCGGATCGCGGCAGCGGACTGCAGTCCCGCCGTCTCATCCACCAGACGCTGCACCGCTTCCGATGCGGCCTGGTTCTGCTCCACCAGCTGCCCGCCCTCGATGGCCAACTGCGAGGCTGCGGCGGCGTCGCTGCTCACCGAGTCTACCAGTGCGGTCACGCTGCCGGCCGACTCCACCAGCGAAGAGACCATGCTCATGGACTGGCTGCTCTCCTCCGCCTGATCAGCGATGGCCTCCGTGTGTGAATGATTGCTAGATATTGGTGTTCTACCAGATGAAAGGAAACCCTGCTACATTGTACAATGATAAAGACCCCCGACCACGGTAGGTCGGGGGTTTTGCATTGCGCTGACTCAGGCCCTGGCCGCCCGCACGATCTCGGTGGCGTCCGCCAGGGTGTCGACCCGCCAGAGCAGGTCGATCAGGGCGCTGGTGCGATCGACGCTCAGGATGCCATCGGCCAGTTCCCGGAACTTCTCCTCCAGGTCGGCGTTGCTGAGCGGGCGCTCCACGCTGCCGATGGCGTGCTCCACGAGTGGCCACCCCCATCACCGCTGGGCAATGCGGAGAGAATGGTCCGTTCGGTGCAGCGCCGCCGAGTGCTGGCCCGGTGTCGTGCCGCTGGCCAGGAGGTGCGTGAGCCCCGCAGGGTACATGATTGTCGTTCTTTGACCACCTCGTTTTTGACGAGGTGGTCAAAAACAGACAAACTCATGCGTTTGCGGGCACGCAGGCGCCGTGCCCTACCCCCTCGATACCAGAAACCGGGCCGGGGAAGCACCACTGAACCCTGTAACGCACTAGATTGTCGTTTTTTGACTACCTCGTTTTTGGCGAGGTGGTCAAAAACGGACAGACTCATGCGTTTGCGGGCACTCCCCGCCTATTGAGGGCGACTTGCCAGTGCCAGACCCGCATCGGAGTGCCAAGCCCTTACCTGGTTGGGTATTCCGTTGCCACGCCGACGCCCGCCACTCCGTCTCCTGCCCACGCAACCACGCAGCCACCCTGTCCAGCCGGCCCCTTCCCAAGAATGCGGCAGCCCCGGCCCCCATCCGCTCGGATGAGGACCCGGACCTGGGGTTGCGTCACCCACGCCAGGGGCTGGGACCGGGGGCAGCCAGCTTGTTTCCCGGGCCTGCGGCGGTGGCCCCCGCTTACGCCCACCCCACGCAAGAAGACCCCGGCCACCATCCGCACGGATGGTGGCCGGGGTCACGTCACATCTGTCAGGGCCGCCGCACCGCCACAGAGGCAGCGGCGTTCGGCCCCGCATGCGCCTTCACCTGTGCCTCCTTCATGCCGGCCCCCAGCTTCAGCCGCAGGCCGTTCTCGCTGGCCTCCGACGTCTCCACCCCCGGCGGCACGTCCATCTTGCTGCTGGCAAACAGGTACTGCTCCCGCTCGTCGTACGCAGCCGTTTCGATGTAGACGCTGTCATCGGCGCTGAGCAGCACTAACTCCGTCTGGTTGGTCACCAGCTTGTGCACCCGCCCCAGCTCGAGCTTCACCCGCACCGGTTCGTTATGCACCACGACGAACTCCAGCCGCCGGTAC
>JBLNEM010000342.1:0-5410 GCA_050262655.1 Mycobacterium leprae
CGGAACGCTTCCTTCTCGTCCGTATCCACCCCGAAGTTCATCGTCCCCAAGCAAAGCCGAGAAACCTTCAACCCCGTCCGCCCCAGATAGGTAAACTGCACACGCAACAACCCCTTTCAACAAGATCGACCCCGCAACGTCGGCTGGGGTGTTCTGTCCCAAAGACCGCAAAACGAAGCTGAGCGTCCCCGCAGCCGTGCGAGGGTGTCAAAGACCGCAAAACGAAGCTGAGCGTCCCCGCAGCCGGCGGGTCTGTGCCGCCGTTCGGCCCCCCCAGGAGACCCGGAAGGGGCTCCGCAGGAAAAGGGGCCGTGGCGGCACAGGCCCGACGGCGGAGGGTACTCCCACGAAGTCCCCCGCACAGGCCTGACGGCGGAGGCCACTCCCACGTAGTACCCCGCACAGGCCCGACGGCGGAGGGTACTCCCACGAAGTCAATCCGCAGCGCCCTCTTCCTGGTACTGCGCCTGCACCAGCTCGTAGTACGTCCCCCGTCGAGCCATCAGCTGCCGGTGATTCCCCATCTCCACGATGCGCCCATGATCGAGCACCACGATGCGGTCAGCGTTGCGGATCGTCGAGAGCCGGTGCGCCACCACGAAAGCCGTGCGGTCCTGCAGCAGACGCTCAACCGCCAGCTGGATCTCCCGCTCCGTCTCCGTGTCGATATTCGCCGTCGCCTCATCCAGCACCAGCACCCGCGGGTCCGCCAGCAGCGCCCGGGCGAAGGAGATCAGCTGCCGCTGGCCCATCGAGAGCCGGCTGCCACGCTCCTGGACCTCCTCCTGATAGCCCTTGGGGAAGCGCATGATGAACTCGTGCGCCCGTGCGGCCTTGGCGGCGGCGATCACTTCCTCATCCGTCGCATCCGGCCGGCCGAAGCGGATATTCGCCATGACGGTGCCCGCAAAGATGAAGGTGTCCTGCAGCACAACGCCCACCTGACTCCGCAGGCTCTGGGCCGTCACGCCCCGGATATCCTGGCCGTCCAGCAGCACCCGCCCCCCGGTCACGTCGTAGAACCGCAGCAGCAGGTTGATGATCGTCGACTTGCCCGAGCCGGTATGCCCCACCAGGGCCACCGTCTCACCCGCCGGAATATCCAGGTCGATCCCCCGCAGGGCTGGCCGGTCCGCCTCGTAGGCGAAAACCACGTCCTCAAACTGAACATGCCCCGCAATCGGCGGCAGCTCACGGGCCCCCTGCTGGTCCGGCACCGTGGTGTCGGTATCGAACAGCTCGAAGATCGCCTCGGCGTTGGCCATCATGGTCAGCATCTGCGTATAGGTGCCGCTGATCCGGTTGATCGGATCCCAGAAGTTGAACTGGTACCCGGCGAAGGCCACCAGTTCGCCCACCGTCATCTGCTGATGCATGATGAAGTTGGCCGCGATGATATAGAGCAGCGTAACGCCCAGTGCACCGGTGACGTCGGCCATCGGGCCGAACATGGCGCCCAGGCGGGTCGCAACGAACCAGACATCCCGGGTCCGGCCATTCACCTGGGCGAAGAAGGACTGGTTCTCCGGCTCCTGCCGGTAGGCCTGGGTGACCCGCATCCCCTGGATCGCTTCGTTCAGGTGGGAGTTCATCCGGGACTGATGGTATGAGACCCCCACCCAGGTGGCGTGTACCTTGCTGCGCAGGCGCATGGAGACCAGGAAGAGCAGCGGCACGGTGATAAAGCAGACCAGCGCCAGCCGCCAGTTCATCAGCAGCATCACCACCATGATGCCCAAAACCGTCATGCTATCCAGCACCATGGAGATGACGAAGTTCGTGTAGAAGTCCTGGAGCGAGTTGATGTAGTTCATCACCCGCACATAGATCGAGCCCGCCGGCCGCTGATCGAAGAACCGGAAGGAGAGCCCCTGCACATGCCGGTAGAGTTCGGCCCGCATGTCGTAGATCACCGACTGGCCGATGTTGGTGGTGTTCTTGATCCGGTACCGGCTGGCGAAGAAGTTGATCAGCAGATTGACCCCCTGCAGCGCCGCGAAGAGCAGCAGGAGCTTCAGGCTGCCGGCCCGGATCCCCTTATCGATCGCCAGCGCCTGCAGGTAGGGGTTGGTCAGACGGGCGGCGGTGCCGATGGCGGTAGCCGTGAGGGCCAGAATCACGCCACGGCGGTACGGCTTCAGGAAGCCCAGCAGACGGCGCACCATCGGCCAGGTGATCGCCTTCTCGGGCAGGCGGTCATCTTTGTAGACGAAGTTCCGGCTCAAGGCACGCTCACCTCCTGGCGGTCGGCATACTGCACGGCATAGATCCGTGCATACTGGCCATCTCTGGCCAGCAGTTCGGCATGGGTACCCCGCTCCACGATCCGTCCGCCATCCATCACCAGGATCTGATCGGCGTGACGGACGGCGCTGATGCGGTGCGCAATCACGAAGGTGGTCCGGCCCTTAGCGGCGGTGCGCAGAGCGGCCTGGATCTCCTGCTCGGTCTCGGCGTCCACCGCAGCGGTGGCATCGTCCAGGACCAGGATACGGGGGTCGTTCAGCAGCGCCCGTGCGATGGCGATCCGCTGCTTCTGGCCGCCGGAGAGGCCCAGGCCACGCTCGCCTACCACAGTCTCATAGCCCTCAGGCAGGCTTTCAATGAACTCGTGCGCCTGGGCCAGCCGGGCCGCGGCCTCGATCGCTTCCATGGTCGCATCCGAGTTGCCGTAGGCGATGTTCTCCCGCACCGAAGCGCTGAAGAGGAAGGTCTCCTGGAAGACGACGCCCACCTGCGGGCGCAGCGAACCGAGGGTCGCCTGCCGCACGTCAATGCCGTCCACGGTCACCTTGCCGAAGGTCACGTCGTAGAAGCGGGGAATCAGGCTGACCAGGGTCGACTTGCCGCTGCCGGTCAGGCCCATGATGCCGATGACGCTGCCGGGAGGCGCATCCAGGTCGATCCCCTCCAGCACCTTCCGCTCGCCGTCGTAGGCGAAGGAGACCTCCTCGAACCGGACGTGCCCCTTCAACCGGGGCAGATCCCGGGCCGTGGGGAGATCCTTCACGCCCTCGTGATGGTTGATCAGTTCCAGCACCCGCTCGCCGGCGGTCTGGGCATTGGTCAGGTTGTTGATGTGGCCACCCACGCCCCAGAGCGGGCCCATGATCTGCCACTGAATCGAGAGATAGGCGACCAGTTCGCCCAGGGTGATGCCGCCCTGCATCACCATCCAGCCACCCAGGATCAGGGTGAGCACGGCGATGATGTTGGCCCAGAGTTCCATGAGCGGATAGAAGACCGACCAGAGCGAAGCGCCGCCCCGCTGGGTATCGGCGTAGGCCCTGGACTTCACCTCCACCTTGCCCTCCTGGAGCGCCTCACGGGTGTAGGACTTGATCGTCCGGATGCCGTTGATGCCCTCCTGGAGCACCGCCCCCAGGTCCGACTGGGTCAGACGGATCTTGCCCCAGATCTGGCGGTTTTTGCGAGAGAAGAGCAGCACCATGTAAAGCAAGACCGGCGAACCCACCAGCGTGACCGTGGTGAGCCGCCAGGAGATGGAGAAGCCCATGATGATGCCGACCAGCAGGGTGACGGCGAAACCGAGAATGCCCAGCGGTCCCCAGGTGAGGAAGTGGCGGATCGCCTCGGTATCCTGCGTCACCCGGTTCATCAGGTCGCCCGTGCGGGCGTTGTCGTAAAAGGCGAAAGGCAGACGCTGCAAGGTGGCATAGAGCTCACGGCGCAGGTCGTGGACCGAGCGGATGCCAAAGCGCTCGCCCAGGGTGTTCTGAATGAAGGCGAAACCGGAGCGCACTGCGGCGATCAGCATGATCAGCCCGGCCAGCGGCAGGACCAACCCCCAATTCCCGGGGATGATGGCACGGTCGATCAGGTAGCCCAGAACCCGGGGCTGCAGACCCTGCAGCGTGGCGATGACCACCATGCTGCTGATCGAGCCGATCCAGAGGAGCCGATGGGGCCAGTAGAAGCGCTTCAACTGCCGAAAGACGTCCAGGAACGACACCTCCAACGAAGGGTGCAAAGATTGCTACTACGAAGCGGCGCCCCGGGTCAGGGCGCTGTTTCGAGACTCCGGACGCTCTCCCGGAGAACCAGGCGCGTCCGTATGTACGTGGCGTTGTTCGGTTCATCGGGATGCTTCAGCCGGTAACACATCCGCCGCACGGCCCACCGGCCCATCGCTTCCTTGTCGATCCGCACCGTGGTCAGCGGCGGCAGGCTGCGAGCCGCTTCCGGGATGTCATCGAAGCCGATCACCGACAGATCAGCGGGTACGCTCTGCCTGAACTCCGCCAACACCCGGATCAGCTGCAGCGCCGTGGCATCGTTGGCGCAGAGCCACGCCGTCGGGAAGGTCTCCAACGCACGGATCCGGCCCTGCAGGAAGGCCAGATTCCAGGGCGCCGTCCCTCGTGCGTCCAGCAGCCATTCCGGTCGGATCGGCAGCCCCGCCTCCTCCATCGCCTCCCGGTAGCCCAGCCACCGCTGGAAGAACGGAGCGCATCCGTGGTTGTCGCCCACGAAGCCGATGGCCCGATGCCCCATCGCCAGCAGGTGTGCCATGGCGTCCCGGGCGCCGCCGTAGTTGTCGGCCAGGACCGAGTCCAGCACCCGATGCTCCATGTCCACCAGCACCACTTCGTACCCCTGCGTGGTGATGGCCGCCACATAATCCGCATCGAGGCCGATACAGATCACCCCGGCCGGTCGCAGATGGGACAAGGTCGCAGGCAGGACGCCGTCCTGCTGCTCGTCGGGCGAGACAACGGCGATCACCAGGCTGCCGCCCTGCGCCTTCACCTCTTCCTGGATGCCGATCAGCACATGGGGCCAGAAGGAAGTCTCCTGCGCCGGTTCCCGGGCGATCAGCAGGGCGAAGACCGCCCCCTCCCCCGGCGCCGCTTCATCAGGACTCTCCCGGAGCGGGTAGCCCATCTGCCGGGCCACCGCCAGGACCTCCGCCCGTGTGGCGTCGCTGACCCCGGTCTTGCCGCTAAGCGCCCGGGAGACGGAGAACTTGGAGACGCCCAGTTGATCGGCGAGGGTCTGGATGGTCACCTTCGGTTTCCGCTGTCGCATGTGACGCACCACCTCTAGGTGAAGGTTTAGGTATGCGACGGGGGAAACCCTGCTAACAAAACCAAACTCCAGCTAATTGTTAGTCACTCCGTGGGTGTTCGCCGTTACGCCGGCGGGGGCCACTACGCGGGGACTTCGTGGGCGTACCCTCCGCCGTCGGGCCTGTGCTGCCACGGGCGCCTGATCCGCCGAGCCCGCGGAGCCGGTCTCGTCGGGGCGCCCTAACGGCAGCCCAGACCCGCCGGCTCCGGGGCGCTCGCGGTGTCGCGCCGTGGCCCGCCGGCTGCAGCTCCGCTCAGCTTCGCTTTGCGGATGGGAATACCAACACCCTTGCGGTGCGTCTCGCCAACGCTCTAGCTGT
>JBLNEM010000343.1:0-9882 GCA_050262655.1 Mycobacterium leprae
CAACGGCAGACCTCCCGAACCTTTCGGTAATGCCTTGAATTTAGATGTAACATATGAAACTCCTGCAAGGCGGAGACGAAGAACGATGGTCGTTGCGCGCGTCAAATCGCGCGTGCTATAATTCATCAGTACGACATCGATCTCGTAGACCGGCGCCCTGAAAGCAGCTACAACTGCTCAGTCGGACAGGTTCCGGCAACGGCGGCGGGTTCGAGGTTAAGAAAGCGAGGGTTTTCCCCCTATGAAGGAAGCCATTCATCCGAAGACCCAGAAGGCCAAGGTTATTTGCGGCTGCGGCGCCACCTATGAGGTTCTGTCTACCAAGCCGGTGATTCACGTCGAAATCTGCGCCAACTGCCACCCGTTCTACACCGGTAGCAGCAAGCTGCGCATCGAAGCCGGCAGCCGTATCGACCGGTTCAAGAAGAAGTACGGCCGCTAACTTGCACATTGCCTGATAACAAAGCAGAGCCGTCGCGCTCTGCTTTTGTTTAGGTAGGAGGGGTCGATCATGAGCGAACCAGTCACCTACGGTGGGCAGGCGGTGATCGAAGGGGTCATGATGCGCGGCGGCGACCGTTTGGCCATTGCCGTGAGGCGGCCCGATGGTCAGATCGCCATTCGCCAGGAAGAGGTTGGCTCGGCAACGAAGCGTTACCCCATCCTGAAAATGCCGATTCTGCGGGGCGTCGTCTCCCTGGTGGAAATGATGAGCATTGGCATCAGTGCACTCATGTATTCTGCCAACACCGCCATGCCGGATGAGGAGCAACTGACCAAGAAAGAGATGACGCTGACATCGGTCCTGGGCATCGGCCTGGCGCTGGTAATCTTCGTGGCCCTACCTACCCTGCTGACCACCTGGGTGAAGAGCTGGGGGGCCAACAGCGTGATCACCAACGTGGTGGAGGGTATGATCCGCCTGGTGCTCTTCGTCGGTTATCTGGCGGGCATCTCGATCATGAAAGACATTCAGCGGGTTTATCAGTACCACGGGGCGGAGCACAAGGTGATCAACACCCTTGAAGCGGGGGATCCGCTGGAGGTGGCTTATTGCCGCAACCATTCCCGCGAACACAAAAGGTGTGGCACCAGCTTCCTGCTGTACGTAGTGGTGATCAGCATTGTGCTGTTCTCGTTCGTCACCTTCCCCAGCGTCTGGGTGAAGATCCTATCGCGGCTGGCGTTGATGCCGGTCGTCGCCGGTGTCTCGTATGAGGTGATCCGGGTGATGGGACGCTATAACAATGCACTGACGAACGTGCTGAGCCGCCCGGGCATGTGGCTTCAGGGGCTGACGACCCGCGAGCCCGATGACACCCAGATTGAGGTGGCCATCGCTGCTCTGCAGACGGCTCGTGGCTATGGCCTGCCGGGCTAACGATGCAATAACGGGCTCGGGAAGATCTCCCGCGCCCTTTTCATGTGTTTTTATGGGCCTGATCTGATTTGTTGAGGTGAGGTGAGATCACATGGATACGAATATGCAGGAGAAGCTGGCGGGTGTCGAGTCCCGCTATGAGGACCTGACATACAAGATGAGCGACCCTTCGGTGATCGCCAATTCGCAGGAGTACCAGAGCGTCACGAAGGAGCACCGCCGTCTGGAGCCGGTGGTCGAGAAATTCCGGGAGTACAAGCGGCTGGTGGCTGAGATGACCGACGTGCGCGCCATGTTGGACGGCCAGTTGGAGGCCGAGGAGCGGGAGATGTTCCAGGAGGAGTACACGGCGCTGAAAGAGCGTGAACCTCAGTTGGAGGAGGAGCTGCGCCTGCTCCTGGTACCCAAGGACCCAAACGATGAGAAGAACATCCTGATCGAAATTCGGGCCGGGGCTGGTGGCGACGAGGCATCGCTGTTCGCCGGCGAGCTTTACCGCATGTACACGCGCTTTGCCGAGCGTCATCGTTGGAAGATGGAACTGATCGACATCAACCAGACCGAAGCCGGCGGCGTCAAGGAAGTCATCTTCCAGGTCAACGCCGATGGGGCGTATAGCCGGCTGAAGTACGAGGGCGGCGTGCACCGGGTGCAGCGGGTGCCTGAGACGGAAGCGGCCGGGCGTATTCACACCTCCACCGTGACGGTCGCCGTCATGCCGGAAGCGGAAGAGGTGGAAGTGGAGATTCGGCCGGAGGACCTGCAAATTGACATTCAGCGAGCCGGTGGCGCCGGCGGTCAGCACGTGAACAAGACGGAGTCTGCTGTACGTCTGCATCACCTGCCGACCGGTCTGATCGTCTATTGTGCGGATGAACGCAGCCAGATTCAGAACCGGGAGAAGGCGTTCCGGGTTCTGCGCTCACGGCTCCTGGCGCTCTACCAGGGGCAGGCCAAGGAGGCCGAAGAGGCGCAGCGCCGTTCGCAGGTGGGTTCGGGCGAGCGGTCGGAGAAGATCCGGACGTACAACTTCCCGCAGGATCGGGTCACCGATCATCGGATTGGCCTGACCGTGCACAATCTGCCGGCCATCATGGACGGAGACATTGACGAGATTCTCAACGCACTGGCTCAGCATGACCAGGCGGAGAAGCTGCGGGGCATGGAGGAGTAAGACCGTGACAACGGTACGTGAAGCTCTGTCAGCGGCTACCCGGCAGTTGGTGGAGGCCGGGGTGGAGGATGCAGAGCGGGAAGCCGGATGGCTTCTGGCACACGTCATGGACTTATCGGCAGGGGCGCTCCGCCTTCGAGCGGGGGAGCGCCTCTTGCCCGCGCTTTGGGAGAGTTTCATGCAGTTGGTGCGCCGAAGGGCGGCGCGCGAACCCATTCAGTATATCCTGGGCACCGAGGAGTTTATGGGCATGGCGTTTCAGGTGACGCCGGCCGTGCTGATCCCCCGGTTCGACACCGAAACCCTGGTCAGGAGCGCCGCCGCCCATCTTTCGGGGCCGGTGCGGGTGGCCGATATCGGTACGGGGAGCGGCGCCGTGGCGATTGGTCTGGCGAGTCTGCTGCCGGACGCACAGCTGGTGGCCGTGGATATCAGCCCGGCGGCTCTGGCGGTGGCGCAGGCGAATGCCCGGACCAACGGCTTCGGGGAGCGCATTCAATTCGTGCAGGGCGACCTGGTGGCGCCGCTGACGGGAAGAGCCTTTGATGCGATTCTCTCGAACCCGCCGTATATCGGTGACGCGGAGTGGCGGGGACTGGCGCCGGAAGTGCAGCAGTATGAGCCCAGGCTGGCTCTGTCGCCGGGGGATGATGACCTGACCTTTTACCGGCGTCTGGCAGAGGAGGCAGTGCCGCTGTTGAAGCCAGGCGGCTTCCTGGCGGTGGAGGTTGGCTACCAGCAGGCTGAACCGGTGGCGGCGCTTTTTGCGACAGCCGGTCTGGCGGTTAGCCGTTATCGGGACACCGCCGGAATTGAGCGTGTGGTGCTGGGACGCACGGCTTTGTGAATCGCACCCACGGCGATACATATCCCGTGGGATTTCGGAAAAGCTGGATGAAGCGACCGGGAGTGAATGGGCGCTTCATCAAATTTGGGCAGGAATCGCTCGCCTCCGTCAAGAATGACAGGGGCAGTAGCAGGGGGGATCTGGCCATGGAAAACCCGAAATTGACGAGGGTTTTTGCGGTAGATGCGGTGAATCCGGAGGAAGAACCGCTCAGTGAGGCCGCAGAAGTTCTCCGGCGCGGGGGGCTTGTGGCTTTCCCCACTGAGACCGTGTATGGCTTGGGTGCGAACGCACTGGATGCACAGGCGGTGTCAGGGATCTTCGAGGCCAAAGGGCGTCCGTCCGACAACCCGCTGATTGTGCATGTATCCAGTCCGGAGCAGGTGCTGTCGGTGGTGACCGAGGTGCCGCCCAAGGCCAGGGAGCTGATGGGGCGATTCTGGCCCGGGCCGCTCACCCTGGTGATGCCGAAGGCTTCGGTTGTCCCGGACAGTGTGACCTGCAATCTTCCTACCGTGGGCGTGCGGATGCCCAGTCATCCGGTGGCTCTGGCGCTGATTATGGCCGCCGGCGTACCGGTGGCGGCACCCAGCGCGAATAAATCGGGGCGGCCTAGTCCAACCCGGGCTGAACACGTCTACGAGGACCTGGCGGGCCGTATGGATATCCTGCTGGACGGCGGCGAGACCGGCGTCGGGCTGGAGTCCACAGTGCTTGATGTTACCAGTGATCCGCCTGTACTGCTGCGTCCCGGAGGGGTGACGGTGGAACAGCTGCGTGAAGCCGTAGGAACGGTGATCCTGGACAAGGCCATGGAAGGTGCGAAGCCTGACGAGACTCCGCGTTCACCGGGGATGAAGTATAAGCACTACGCACCGCGGGCCTCCGTGATTTTGGTGCAGGGCGATGTCCTCCCGATGGAGGCCAAGATTCGGGACCTGATTTACGAGTACGAAGAAGAGGGCAGCCGGGTTGGCGTGATGTGCTGCGTGGAAAGCCGGGGCCAGTACATGGCGCCGGTAGTCCTGGAGTACGGGTCACGGGAGAACCTCGAAGGGATTGCCAGCAGCCTCTTCGATACGTTGCGGGCTTTTGACAAGCACGACGTTGATGTGATTCTGGCCGAAGGTGTACCAACCAACGGCATTGGCCTGGCCATCATGAACCGCCTGAAGCGAGCGGCCGGCGGCCGGGTGGTTGAGGTTTAGCAACCGGGTGGTGGGAAGCGTGAGAATCCGGCGGGTCCTGATTGTTTGCTCCGGCAACACCTGCCGGAGTCCCATGGCGGCGGCCCTGCTGGACAAGCTGTGGCGGCAGTCGAATCCCGCCTGGGAGTTATCCATTGTCTCGGCCGGCACCAGCGCCTATCCGGGCGCTGAAGCGAGCCAGCACGCGCTGACCGCCATGCAGAAAAGACAGATTGACCTCTCCGGGCACCGGTCGCGCATGGTGGATGATGCGCTGCTTTCCAGTGTGGATCTGGTTTTGACCATGACGCACCGACACAAGGAGCATATCCTTAACCTCATGCCCGAATTGGCCGGGCGGGTGTTTGCCATGGGCGAGTATGCCGGTGATAATCGGGATGTGCCGGACCCATTCGGGGGCTCTCTGAGCGTATACGAGGAGACGGCGGACGCTATGGCGCGTCTGTTGACCAAGGTGGTAGACCGAATCAAGTGGGAGGGAACCCCAACATGAGAGTGGCAATTGGCTGTGACCACGGTGGCCTGGATTTGAAGCCGGTAGTGGTCGAGGTGCTGAAGGAACTGAACCTGGAGTACGAGGACCTGGGGACCTACGACCGGAACTCGGTGGACTACCCGGACTTTGCGGCGAAGGTGGCCGACGCCATCCGGAGTGGGCAGTGCCAGCAGGGAATCCTGATCTGCGGCACGGGGATCGGCATGTCGATCTCGGCCAACAAGATCCCGGGCATTCGGGCGGCGCTGTGCAATGAGATCTTCTCGGCGCAGATGGCCCGGATGCATAACGATGCCAACATTCTCTGCATGGGTGCCCGGGTGGTTGGCCCGAGCGTGGCCCAGGAGATTGTGAAGGCCTACTTCAGCACGAGCTTCGAGGGCGGCCGCCACAGCCGGCGGGTTGCCAAGATCGGCGCTCTCGAGGAGCGGTAGCAGGAGGAGCTTATGGACAGCAACGAGTTCCTGAGTGAGATTCGGCGTCAGGTGACCTTGGCCGCAGAGGAGTTGCTGGCGGCGGCGGGGCTGGAGCGAGGCCAGGTGTTGGTCGTCGGCTGCAGCACCAGTGAAGTCATTGGCAGCCGCATTGGCACCGCCGGCAGCGAGGAGGTCGCGCAGGCGATCCTGGAACCGTTGTGGCATGTGACGCAGGCAAAAGGCCTGTTTCTCGCATGCCAGTGCTGTGAGCATTTGAACCGTGCGCTGGTGGCCCAGCGTGCGGCGGTCGACCGTTATGGCTGGGAGCCGGTGAGCGTGATCCCGGTGCCCAAGGCCGGCGGCTCTTTTGCCGCCCGTGCCATGCACCACATGCCGGAGGCCGTGGTGGTGGAGGAGATTCAGGCCCATGCCGGGCTTGATATTGGCAGCACCTTGATTGGGATGCATCTGAAGCGGGTTGCTGTCCCTGTTCGGTTAAGCATCGACATGATCGGTCAGGCTCGACTCACCGCTGCGCGGACCCGGCCCAAACTTATTGGTGGAGAACGGGCCGTCTATCGTTTGTCTTAAGCGAGGCGGCCCCTTTCGCGTCTGTCATTACATGTGTGGAGGTAGAAAGGCTATGTCGAAGGTTGTTGTGATCGATCATCCGCTAATTCAGCACAAGCTCTCTATTATTCGGGACGAGAAGACGGGCTCCAAGGATTTCCGTGAGCTGGTAGAAGAGGTTGCCATGTTGATGGCCTACGAGGTGACCCGTGACCTGCCGCTCGAAGAGGTGGAGGTCAAGACCCCGGTCGCCACGGCGCGGTGCCGCAAGCTGGCGGGCGAGAAGATCGGTGTCATTCCGATTCTGCGGGCCGGCCTTGGGATGATCGGCGGCATTCTCAACCTGTATCCGACCGCCCGGGTCGGGCACATTGGCCTTTATCGCGATCCCAACACGCACAAGCCGGTGGAGTACTACTGCAAGCTCCCGTCCGACCTGGAAGAGCGGGAACTGATTCTGGTCGATCCCATGCTGGCCACTGGCGGCTCCGTGGTGGCGGCGCTGGATCTGGTCAAGCGGAAGGGCGGCCGGAAGATCAAGCTACTGTCGCTGGTCGCCGCACCGGAAGGGATCAAGGTCGTCCAGGAAGCTCATCCCGATGTCGACATTTACACCGCGGCGGTGGACAGCCACTTGAACGACCACGCCTACATCATTCCGGGCCTGGGCGATGCGGGCGACCGGCTCTTCGGCACCAAGTAAGCCAATCGTCTGAACCTGGAGGGAACCCCAATGGCGCGACCCAGCTGGGACGAATACTTTATGGAGTTGGCCGATGTGGTGGCCAAGCGGTCCACGTGCAACCGGAGGTCCGTTGGCGCCGTCTTAGTTAGGGAGAAACGTATTCTGACCACCGGCTATAACGGGTCGCCGCCCGGGTTGCCCCACTGCACGGATGTCGGCTGCCTCATGGTCGACAACCATTGCGTGCGGGCGATTCATGCGGAGCAGAACGCCATTGTGCAGGGGGCGCTGCACGGGATCAACCTGGCCGGCGCCACGTGCTACGTGACCAGCGCCCCTTGTGTCCACTGTGCCAAGATGCTGATCGCAGCGGGGGTTGTACGGATCGTCTATCACGACGCGTATACCGACGAACTGGGTCAGGAGATGGCCACCGCCGCCGGGGTGAGGATGGAACGGTTCATTAAAAAATAGGAAACAATGTTGCAAGTCAGTCCTGCACCTTTGACAAACGGACGAGACCGGAGTAGAATAAAGGCCGGTTTTATCGCGGGATGTACGTTATGCTAGATCTTTACGTTCCGCACTATTTGGGACTGACCCTGATACCGGGGTCATGCCCTCTCTATAGTTGGGAGTGAATACTGTAATGCTCATGACAGGCCTTGTCTTCGGTCTGGCTTTGGTGTTGTCGCTCCTGCTGACGCCACTGGCCCGTAAGCTGGCGCTTCGGCTAGGCTTTGTCGACCGCCCGGTGGCCCGGAGCATGCATACCGAGCCCAAACCCTATCTGGGCGGGCTGGCAATTTTCGGTGCTTTTCTGGCGGCGGTTCTGGTCGGCGGTGGCCTGAAGGACCCCAAGGTGGTCGGACTGCTGGTAAGTGGCACGCTGATCGTGCTGCTGGGCGTGATCGATGACCGGGTGCGTCTGTCGGCAAAGACGAAGCTGGTTGGACAGCTCTTCGCTGCCGCCGTGCTGGTTTACGTATTCGGCGTAAGGATTGACTATGTATACAGCCCACTGGGCGACAAGTTCATTCAGTTCGGTGCGTGGGCGGGGCCGCTCACGATCTTCTGGGTGGTCGCCTTTACCAACGTCGTCAATTTGATCGATGGGCTGGATGGCCTGGCCGCGGGGATTTCGACCATTACGTCGCTGACGCTGTTGCTGGTCTCGTTGCAGCACGGGTTCTCCTCGGCCGTGGTGGTTACCGCGGCGCTGGCGGGCAGCGCTATTGGGTTCCTGCGCTACAACTTCAACCCGGCCAAGATTTTTATGGGCGACGCCGGCGCCATGTTCCTGGGCTTTGCACTGGCGGCCGTTTCGGTCACGGGCGTACTGAAAACCACCGTGACCATTGGCGTGTTTGTGCCGTTGGTGGCGTTGGCACTGCCGATCTTCGACACCGCCTTCGCGATTATCCGCCGGCTGGCCAGCGGCAAGTCGATCGGCGAAGCTGATAAGGATCATCTCCACCATCGCCTGCTGCGGTTGGGACTGAGCCACCGCAACACCGTTCTGGTGATGTGGGCAGTCTCGGCGGGCCTGGGTCTCTCAGCGGTGGCGCTGACGGAAGTATCGGTTTCACAGGCGCTGATCATCGTCGGCATTGTGGTCATCGGCATCGTCTGGGGCGCCATGAAGATGGGGTTGCTGGGCGTGAAGGAAGCAAAGCAGAAAAGTATTGGGCACTAAGCGGTTAGAATAGGAGGGTGAGAGGCGTTCTACCTCGAACCCTCCTTTTTGTTTGCGCACAAGGGGGAACCAACATGGCAAAACGGCGTAAGATCGTGACAATCTTCGGCACCCGCCCCGAGGGGACCAAGATGGCACCTGTCGTCAAGGCGCTGCAGCGGAAGTCGGAGTGGTTTGACGTGGTGGTGGTGTCGACCGGCCAGCACCGGGAGCAGCTCGACCAGGTTTTTGAGGCGTACAACTTCAAGCCCGATTATGATCTGGCGGTGATGCAGCAGCGGCAAACGCTGGCTGGCACCATGGTGCGCATGCTTTCTGGTCTGGACGAAATGATGTTCAAGGAAGAGCCTGACATGGTGATGGTGCACGGCGACACGGGCACTACCGCAGCGGGCTCCCTGATCTCCTTCTTCCATCAGAAGCACCTGGCCCATGTGGAGGCCGGACTGCGGACCTTTGATAAGTACAACCCCTATCCGGAAGAGATTAACCGCCGCCTGGCGGGGATTATTGCCGACATTCACTTCGCACCGACGCTCGGGGCGAAGGAGAACCTGCTGAGCGAACGGGTCAACCCGGAGTCGATCTTCATTGCCGGGCAGACCGGCGTGGACGCCACCCTGGAGACCCTTGCCCGGCCTTATGAGTTTGCCGAACCGCAGTTGCGGGACCTGGAAACGCAGGGCCGCCGGCTGATCGCGGTGACGGCACACCGCCGCGAGAATTTGGGCGAGCCGATGCGGAATATGTTCCGGGCCATGCGCACCCTGGTGGAGCGCTACCCGGATGTACTGCTGGTCTACCCGGTGCATAAGAACCCAGCGGTGCGGGAGGAAGCCTTCCCGATTCTGAGCGATCACCCGCGCATCAAGCTGCTGGATCCGGTAAGCCACCCGGATATGCTGCACCTGCTGAGCAAGGCCTACATGGTCATGTCCGATTCGGGCGGCCTCCAGGAAGAGACTCCGTGCATGGGCGTACCGCAGGTACTGATGCGTGAGACCACGGAGCGCCCCGAGGCGGTGGAAGCCGGGGTTGTGATCAAGGCCGGCACCGGCTACGAAGGTATTCTGGCGGCGGGGGACCAGTTGCTCTCCGACCCGCAGCTTTATCGCCGGATGGCTCAGGCGAAGAATCCGTTTGGTGACGGGCGTTCTAGCGAGCGGATCGCCGATTACCTGGGGTGGTACTATGGCTTTACCGACCGCAAACCAGACGAATTCAGCCCTGCCTGATATAGATAATAAGTAGAGGTTATGGCAGCGCGATCGGGTGGGGTGGCCGCCACGCCTTCTAGGGCGGCCATCCTAATGCCTTTAGGTTATCAAACGGTTAACAAAATGGAATGTCACCTATTAGCGCCCTTGCGGCCTTTCCTCCTTGTCTTTTATGTCTTGCTTTAGTATAAT
>JBLNEM010000344.1:0-7889 GCA_050262655.1 Mycobacterium leprae
CAGGGGGGATGGGGGTGCCCCACCCGGCCGTTCGCTAGTCTTGCATGGCAGCCCGAGCAAACTCTGGGGGCGCTCAGTCGAACTGCCACCGGTGGCTGACCAGGTCAAAGCTGCCGCTCACGCCGGTGCTGGAGGTGAACGAGACCTGCATGCCGGTTGGATCGATATCGGTGATGGTCAGCAGGCCGACCGGCCGTGGGCAGTCGTATACGGCGATCCAGCGGCTGCCGCCGTTGAGCAGGAACGTACGGATATACGGGTGGTCTGGCTCGGCGCTGGTCTCGACGAAGAACGGGTCCCAGGTGCCATATGCCTGGCCCTCGCCGTCGTTCCAGATGCTGTTTGGCTTCTGGTGCCAGCCGTTGACGTAGGCCACTTGGATCGTCGTAACCCGCTGGGGGGCTGGGTTGAACGGTGGGGTGGGTACTTCCTTGCCATGGTCGAAGGTCAGGAAGCGGTCCTTACTGACCACCAGACTATACTCCCTATACTGCGCCGGTGCGTTGGCCGGAACGGTGATCAGGTAGCGGCTCTCCTTATATGGAACGATCGAATCGGCGGGTGTCACCACCAGGGTCTGCTCACCCGGCTGCAGCGGCATCAATAACTGCGTCCGCCCTTCGGCGTCGGTCAGGCCCGTGTTTACGTCACCTGCTACCCAAACCAGGGCGCCAGCGACGGGTGAGCCGCTGGCCAGGTCGGTCACTTTCACCCTCGGCCCCATCAGGACGAGCGGTTGGGGCGGCTTGGCGGCTGGTGCGGCCAGCTCAACCGGAGCGGTTGGCGCTGCCGCGGCGGCTGGTTTCGGCGAATCCGGTCTGGCACACCCCACCAGGGCGACGGCCAGGGTCAAAGCTGGCAGCAAGGATATCAGTTTCATATTGCCTCGACCTCCAGGCAGCTTGACGACGCCCGGCGCTGCTTGGTTCCATCAACCAATCGCCGGGGGTTGACTTATTCAACATTGTGGTTACCCTAATAGGTAGTCCCACCATGCTGTACGCTGCAAAAGGGGGTGCCACAATGTTTGACAACAAGGTAACGCTCACGATTCCCGGCCTTCTGCCTGATGCCGCCGGGTCGCTGCTGTCGGCCCTGAGGGCGATGGATGGAGTCTCCACCGTCAACCTCCTGTCGGAGAAGGTTTCGGTCCAGTATGACCCGGAGACGACGGGGATCGGCGACCTCAAGGCGACCGTGGCTGCGCATGGCTATGCGGTCTCGTCCTTTGCGGTCGAAGAAGAAGAGGAGACCTGTTTCAGCGGCGGCTGAAGTGCCTGATACGGAGTGCGTGTCACTCCTGGGAATAAGGTTGAGCCTGCATCCACGCCAGTGTGCGGATGCAGGCTCTTTCCTTGTGGCGGGCAAGACTAATCCGGGGGGAATCCCGCATGGAACGGACTCTGGCGATTCTGATGGCCGCGGTGGCAGGGGCGCTGATGCCGGCGCAGGGGGCGGCCAATGCCTGGCTGGCCCGGCGCAGCACGCTGGCCATGGCTACCTTCTGGACCCATGGCACGGCCGCCATCATTCTTGCGTTCATTCTGCTGCTCCACCCGGCGGGGCGCAGCCCCTGGCCGACGCTCCTCCACGCCCCTCTGCCCTCCCTGCTGGGCGGTGTGATGGGCGTGCTGATCACCTGGCTAGTGGCAGCGGCAGTCGCCCCGCTGGGGATGGTGGCTGCGACCACCGGCATCCTGGTGGCGCAGGTGGTGACGGCGGCGCTGCTGGACCACTTCGGCATCATGGGGCTGGACCATGCCCCGTTTACCCTGAGCAAGGGGCTGGGCGGGTTTCTGCTGCTGCTGGGTGCGTGGCTGATTCTGCGGAAATGATCAGCGCCAGTGGTGCCGCCGGAAAGTACGCCTTATACTGAAGGAAACACGTACTTCCTCCGGAGGGTATCCGCATGAAGGCTCCCCGACAAGTTGCGGCCCTTTCCCTGGCGGCCATGCTCCTGACTCTGCCCGGCTGTGCGCAGCGAACCACCGTGCAGCAGCCGGCCGCCGCGGCGGCGGGAGATAAGTCGCAGGCGTCGACGGCAAAATTGCCCCAACAGCCGGCCCCGCTCTTACCGGCCTACGTCATGACCGGCGGCGCCCGCAGTTGGGGCTACATCGATGCCACCGGCAAGTTTGTGATCCCGCCGCAGTTCCAGCATGCCGACCCCTTCGGAACCGACGGACTGGCTGCGGTCCAGCAGGACGGCCACGCCGGCCTGATCGACCGGCAAGGCAAGGTGGTGCTGCCCGCTACGTACAGCTTCATCGGACAGCTGAGCAGCGGCGTGCGGATCGCCGAAGCCGACAAGAACCACGCCGTGGTGGACAGCCAGGGCCAGATCTTGTTCCAGTCCACCGAGTGGTTCGGCGACTTTCATGAGGGTCTGGCGGTCTTCACCCGCGGCAAACAGTCCGGCTATATCCACACCGACGGTTCCGTGGCGATTGAGCCGCAATACCTGGACGCCCATGCCTTTCAGAACGGCCTGGCCGTGGTGAAGCTCCAGGAGGGCGAATATGGGATCATCGATCCCACCGGCGGGCGGCTGGGTACGCTGAGCGCCGCCTACGTTGCCGACCCATCGGAAGGCTTGCTGGCCTATCTGGACAAGGCCACGCGCAAATACGGCTACGCCTCCTCCACCGGCGATCTGGTGATCCCGCCACAGTTCACCTCCGCGGGCGCCTTTGTCGATGGCTATGCGATCGTGAACACCAGCAGCGGCGCCACCGCCCAGATGCGCCTGATCGACCGGCAGGGCCTCCCGGTCACCCCCACGGCCTACGCCAGCCTCAGTCGCCTGGACGGCGATCTCTATGCAGCCGGGCAGGAAGAGGCCGGCTATGTCTCCTCTTCCTACACGCACAAGGCGTTGATCACCCGGGACGGGCGCCAGTTGACCGATTTCCTGTACTACAGCATCACCCGGGTGGCGCCGGGCATCCTCTGTGTCACGGACGAGCATGAGACCTTCCTGATCGACGACACCGGGGCCCGGATCGGCAGCCTCCCCTCCTTCCCCGGAGCGGGCACGATTCGCTTCGTGGGCGACCTGCTCCAGGCGGAGATCGACGGCGACCTGAGCTACCTGACGAAGACCGGGAAGACCGTATGGCAGACCGATCCATCGGTGTCGCTTGCCGGCGGCGGGAGCGTACTGCGCCAAAAGTACCGCCCCGACCACTTCACCCTGATCCGGTACCCGGTGCTGAACGGTCTGCCGGAGCAACAGGTGCAGTCCCGGATCAACGATGCCCTGCGGGTACACTTCTTCGAGGCGATCAAGGGCAGAAGCCCGACCACCCCGCCCAAAGATGATCTCGCCATCGGGTACACGGTCACCCAGCTGCACAACCTGCTGGTGGTCCAGCTATCCAGCAGCGACTATCCGATGGGGGCCGCTCACGGCATGCCCGGGGGTGCCTCCTACCACTTCGACCTGACCACGGGCGCCGAGTACGGCCTGACCGACCTGTTCAAGCCCGGCGCCGACTACGCGCCGCGGCTGCAAAGCCTGGTCAGCAGCCAGATCGCCGCCCGCTCCACCGAGACGTGGTTCGAGAAGAACCCGGCGATCCTGGCGAAGCAGCGCTTCACGATCCAGGCAGACGGCCTGCAGCTCTGGTTCTACCCCTACGAGATTGCGCCCTACGTGGCGGGCTTCCCATCGTTCCTGATCCCATACAACCAGATCGCCGACCTGATCAACACCGACGGCGCCTTATGGAAGGCGTTTCATTAGCCACCCGCCTACAAGGAGGAACTACGCTCGTGACTGCAAACCTCGAAGCCTACTTCCAGGAAAGGCGCGACCGCTACATCGCCGAACTCGTAGAATTCCTGCGTATTCCCAGCATCAGTTCGATCCCGTCCCACGAGCCCCACATGCGGGAGGCCGCCGCCTTTGTCGTCCGCCTGCTGCAGCAGGCCGGAGTCGATCGGGTCGAAAGCTTTGAGACCGGGGGAGCGCCCATCGTCTATGCCGAGTGGCAGGGAGCGCCCGGGGCCTACACCGTCCTCATCTATGGTCACTACGACGTTCAGCCCCCGGACCCGCTGGACCGGTGGGAGTCGCCGCCCTTTGAGCCCAGCTTCCGGGATGAGCGGATCTATGCCCGTGGCGTCAGCGATGACAAGGGGCCGCTCTTCCAGGCGATCAAGGCGGTTGAAGCGCTGCATGCCGTGCGCGGCTCGGCGCCGGTCAACATCAAGTTCCTGATCGAAGGGGAAGAAGAGGTCAGCAGTCGCCACCTCGCTGCCTTTGTGCAGGAGAAGGCCGACCTGCTGGCGGCCGACCTGGTGATCAGCGCCGATGGCGCCATGTGGCGCACCGACGAGCCGTCGGTCACCTACGCCTGCCGGGGCGGCTGCTCCCTCCAGATCGACCTGACCACTGCCTCGATTCCGCTCCACTCGGGCCGCTTCGGCGGCGCCATTCCGAATGCGGCGCTCGCCCTGGCCGAGATCCTGGCCGGGCTTCACGACGCCCATGGCGCAGTGGCCGTCGAAGGCTTCTATGACCATGTGCTGCCGGTAGCGCCGGATGAACAGGCCGCCCTCCTGGCCCTGCCCTTCCGTGACGACGAGTTCCAGGCGAGTCTCGGCCTGGCCGGGCTCGCCGGTGAGGAAGGCTTCACCACACTGGAGCGGCTCTGGACGCGGCCGACCCTGGAAGTGACCGGTATGTGGGGCGGCTATATCGGCGAAGGGAGTCAGGGCATTGTCCCCGCTGAGAGCCACGCGAAGATCTCCTGCCGCCTGGTGGCCAATCAGCAGCCGGAACAGGTACTGGACGCCATCGAGCGGCACATCATGACCCATCTGCCGCCGGGCGTTCGGGTGCAGATCAGCCGGGGCGGTGGCTCGGTTCCCTATGTAATGCCCCGCGACCTGCCTGCCCTGAAGGTGGCGGCCGAGGTGCTGACCGAGACGATGGGGAAAGAGGCCGCCCTGGTCCGCATGGGTGCCAGCGAACCGGCGGCCATCCTGTTCGAGAAAGCCCTGGGCGCCTACACGCTCTTCTACTCCTTCTCCACCGCCGACGAGCAGTTTCACGCACCCAATGAGTTCTTCCGGTTGGAGCGGTTCGATACGGGCCTGCGGGCCTGGAGCCGCCTCCTGGAGCGGCTAGGCGAATAGTAGACGGCGAACAGCGCAGGCTAAACAGCAAGGTTACGGCAAAAGGAGTTGGCCTGCCGATGACTACCAATCGCCGGACTCCTGATCACCTGAGGCGAGACGAGCATACGATCTACGAGGGCATGGACCGCATGCAGGATGAGGGCGGCGGCGTTGTGGAGCAGGTCAATCCCCCCGGCGACCCGATGCTGCGCAACCGCCCGACGTTGCAGCCAGACCCGGGCGTACCGCCGCTACCGAGATAGGAGCAGCCCGTGGGGAGAACCCCACGGGCTGCTTCCGTGCTATTCCGTTGTCGGCGGGGTGGATTCCGGCGCCGGCGGCGCCACCCGAGCAGGGCGGTCGACCATCGGTACCGTGTAGGTCCGATCGAGATGGAGGATCTGCGACGGCCCGGCCCCTTCCACATGCTCCAGCGTCACCGGGATATGTACGCTCACCCGCGGGGGGATGGAGAAGGGACGAACCTTCAGGAGCAGCCGGATGTTGACCATCGCCCGAGAACCATCCTTGGACCACTTGACCCGGAGCGTGTTCTGGGCCTCCTTGGCCGCCGGCGTCGCCACGATCTCATTCGGGTTCTCCGCTACCTGATGGAGCGCCAGGAAGTTGGGATGCACTTCGTCCACGTGCGCCTGTTTGGTTGCCTGCAGCAGCAGGAGAGCGGCCTGCGCATTCAGGTCAGCCATGGTGTCGTCACCACGAATCACCCACTCGGGGTCCCGTACGGGCCGTTCGTCCACGTCGACCTCACGGAAGTTGTAGGGCTGCAGGGTGCGAGTGGCGGCCACTTCCGCCATCTGGGCCGCCGCCAATTCGACTGCTGTCCGCTTGTCCACAGATCCCACATCCTTTCCAGATATGAACCCACGGTCCACCTCCAATATACTGGATTGGTGCTGAATTGTCAATTCTTATGTTGATACGCGATACCCTCGGGACACGAAGGAAAACCAAACAACTATTCGCTACGCCAGATCTGGGAGCGGTCGGCTGAGCTGATTCCGGCGACGATTCGTGGTCAGACCGCGGCCGTTTTCCAGTAACCCTGGACAAGGGCGTAACAAGGGTTGGACAAGCGCGTAACAGAGGTTGAACGGACACTTCAGTAAGCCTCCAGTGACGTTCCAGTAAGCCTCCGGTAACCGTTTGCGCCAAAGTGCGGTGGCAGCCCGTGGGAAAATCCCACGGGCTGCGTGCTATAGGATGCCCAGCTAACGGAAAACCTAACGGGGGGACCGAATCGCATGCAGAGGAGCATTGCCTATGGGGCCATTTCGCGTACTGGTAGGAATACCGGCTTATAACGAGGCCGACTCCCTTGAGCCGCTGATGCAGAAGCTGGACGACCTCTACCACTACGGTGGGCTCCACGTGGAGGTGCTGTTCGTCGACGACGGCAGCCGCGATGCGACCCTCGAAATGCTGCAGAAGGCTGCGGCGGAGCGGTCTTTTCTGAACCTCATCCGCCATCCCCGCAACCAGGGGCTGGGGGCGGCGATGAACACCATTTTGGGCTACGCCGTCAGCCACCTGGAGAGCGACGACGTCCTGGTCACCATGGATGGGGACAACACCCACGACCCCGCCCACGTGCCGGCGATGATCGACCGGCTGAAGCAGCAGGGGTTGGACCTGGTGATCGCCTCCCGCTTCGTCCCCGGCGGCAGGGAGTTTGGGCTGAGCCTCTACCGGAAGCTGCTCAGCCGCGGCGCCAGCCTCTTCTTCCGCCTCTTCTTCCCCATCCCGGGGGTGCGGGACTTCTCCAGCGGCTACCGAGCCTATCGGATCGGCTTCCTGCGCAAGGCGATGCTGCGGTGGGGCCAGCTGGTGACCGTGCCGGGGTTCGAATGCATGGCCGAGATTCTGGCCAAGTGCAGCCGCTTGGGCCCGAAGGTGGCCGAGTACCCGCTGGTGCTGCACTACGAGTTAAAACACGGGCCGAGCAAGATGCGCATTCTCCGGACCATCGGCGGCTATATCGCCCTGTTGCGGAAAGTGGGGTAAAGGGCTTGATCCTGGTCTTGTTGCTGTCGATCCTCCTCGGGGCGGTCGGCCAGTTCCTGTTGAAACTGGGGGCGGTCCGCCTGACGGCCGGCTCCTGGCTGGCCACTCTCGGGCAGATGCTCCTCGTCCCGCAACTGCTGCTGGGGCTGCTCTGTTTCGGCTCCAGCTTTATTCTGTGGGTATTCGTTATGCGCCGTCTCACGCTTTCGGCCGCCTATCCCATGGTCAGCCTCAGCTATATCATCACCGCACTCCTGGGGGTCTACTATCTGCATGAGCCCTGGAACTGGCAGAAGAGCGCCGGGTTGCTGCTGATCATGGCAGGGGTTGCGCTCCTGAACCTGGGCACGGCTCGGGGGTGATGGCGTGGCAGAGCGCACCGCCCGGTACCGGCTCTGGCTGTTGTTCCTCTTCCTCTTCTGCCTGCGGCTGTACGGCGTTGGCCACTCGCCCTTCGAGCAGGGCGAGTACTGGCGCCAGCCCGACACGGAGTCGGTGGCGCTGAACTTCCTGCACTACCGCTTCAACATCCTCCAGCCGAACTTCAACTACGACGGCCCGCTGCCCAACGTGGTGGCACTGGAACTGCAGGTCACGACCACACTGATCGCCCTGCTCTATCGGTTGTTCGGCCAACACTACGCTCTGGCACGCCTGGTCCCGATCCTCTTCTTCACCGGTTCCTGCGCCTATCTCTACGGCCTGAGCCGACGCTACATTGGGGAGCGGGGAGCCCTGTG
>JBLNEM010000345.1:0-6922 GCA_050262655.1 Mycobacterium leprae
GCGACCAATGCCTGGGCGTTGATGCCGGTGAACCAGTGGTCGGACGCTAGCTGTTCTTCATCCGTGGGTCCAGCATGTCTCGCAGGCCGTCGCCCAGCAGGTTGACCGAGAGCACCGTCACGAAGATGGCGGCGCCGGGATAGTAGGCCAACCATGGGGCCCGGGTCAGGTAGCCCTGGGCGAACTTCAGGGTGGCGCCCCAGGCCGGGGCGGGGAGCTGGACACCCAGGCCGAGGTAGCTGAGGCTGGCTTCGGCGATGATCGAGGAGGCGACCGCCAGCGAGGCCTGCACGATGATGGGACCCAGAATGTTGGGCAGGATGTGTCGGAAGATGAGGCGGGCGTCGCCGGCGCCCAGGGTCCGGGCGGCCTGCACATACTCCTTGTCCCGCTCGGACAGCACCTGTCCACGGGCCATGCGGATGAAGCCGGGCGTCAGGCCGATGCCCAGTGCCAGCATGGCGTTGCGGAGACCCGGTCCAAGCACTGCTGCCATCGCCAGGGCCAGAATCAGGAACGGGACCGCCTGGAAGGCATCGGTGAGGCGCATGATGATCACATCATCCAGGATGCCGCCGTAAAAGCCCGCCGCCATGCCAATCGGCACGCCGACCACCAGGGCAAAGCCCACGGCGATGATGCCGGCGGAGAGCGAGTTCCGGGCGCCGTAGATCACCCGGCTGAAGAGATCACGCCCCAGATCGTCGGTGCCGAACCAGTGGAGCCGGCTCGGGGGCTGGAGGACGGCGGTGTAGTTCTGCTTCAGGGGATCGTAGGGCGCAATGGCGGGGGCGAAGAGGGCGAGGATGATCATCCCCAGCACCACCGCCGCACCAACCAGGGCCAGCTTGTTCTTGCGGAACCGTCGCCAGAGGAGCCGCGCGTTGCTTTCGTCCACGCTATTTCCCTCCTCCGGCCAGCTTGATCCGCGGATCGACCAGCGAATAGGTCAGGTCCACGACCAGGTTGATGATCATCACCATGAGCGCCACCACCAGCACGCAGCCCTGCACCACCGGGAAGTCCCGCTGGAAGATGGCGTTCACCATCAGGCTGCCGAAACCGGGAATGGTGAAGATGGTCTCGGTGATCACCAGGCCGCCCAGCAGTGCGGCGATCTGCAGGCCACTGGCGGTAATCACCGGGATCAGGGCGTTGCGCACCGCATGCTTCATCACGACCCGCCACTCGGCAACCCCCTTGGCCCGAGCGGTGCGTACATAGTCCTGCTTCAGCACCTCCAGGACGCTCCCCCGCAGGTACCGGGTGGTGGAGGCCGCCTGCGTGGCGCCGGTGGCGATCACCGGCATGATCATCGAGAGCAGGTTGGCCGCCGGGTCCTGGCTGAATGGCGCATAGCCCGATGCGGGCAACCACTTCAGTTTCAGCGAGAAGAACATGATCAGCATGATGCCCAGCCAGAAGATCGGGATCGACTGACCCATCAGCGAGGCCACCGTGCCCGTGTAATCGCCGATGCCGCCCCGCCGCACCGCAGTGTAGACGCCGATCGGCACCGCCACCAGGATGGCGACCAGGAAGGTGAGAGAGGCCAGTTCGATGGTGGCAGGCAGCCGCTGTGCCACCAGGCTGCTGACCGCTTCGCCGTCCACCAGGGACTGGCCCAGGTTGCCCTGAGCCACCTGCCCGATCCAGGTCAGATACTGTAACGCCAGCGGGCGGTCCAAGCCAAGCCGGTGGTCCATGGCCTTCACGGTCTCCAGGGGCGCCTCAGGGCCGAGGATCACCCGTGCCGGGTCGCCGGGCACCAGATGGATCAGGCTGAAGGCGATGAGGCTGACCAGGAAGACGATCGGAATCATCAACGCGATACGCCGAACCAGATAGGACAGCATGGGTTCGCCTCACCTCCCCGAATACGGCGCCGGACCCCCAGAGGGGGTCCAGCTTGCCGTTCCACTTGCTTGTTACTTGGACAGGGCAGCCGTGCGGATCAGGCCGTCCGGAATCTGCAGGAAGCCGGTCACCTTCGGGCCGGTGCCGATCACGACCTTCGGCGAGTAGAGGAAGATATACGGGGTGTCCTGATGGATCTGCGCCATCGCCTGGGTGTAGAGCGGCTTGCGCTGCGCCATGTCGGTCGGGATCCGGGCGTCTTCCAGCAGCTTGTCCACGGCCGGGCTGCTGTAGCTGGCGTAGTTCTGCGCACCGCCGGTGTGGAAGAAGGTGTAGATATCGCCGTCGGGATCGGGGCGGCCGGACCAGCCGATCTGTGCCGCCTGGAAGTTCTTCGAATCCAGTTCGTTCAGAATGGTACCGAACTCTTCGGTCTTCAGGTTGACGGTAATGCCGGCCTGCGCCAGCATCGACTGCAGTACCTGGCCGATCTGCTGGTTGATCGGCGAGTTGGAGACCTTCAGTTCAAAGGTGGGGTTCTTTACCCCCGACTGGGCGACCAGCTGCTTGGCCTTGTTCAGGTCGAGGGCGGGGACAGGGGTGCCGTCGTTGGCGGGCGTCCCGGCCGGGAACGGACCCCAGACCGGGGTGGCCGACTGACCGAAGATCACGTTTACAAAGGAGGCCCGGTCAATGGCGATGTCGATCGCCTGACGGATCTGTTGGTTATCCAGCGGCGCCTGCTTGGCGTTCAGCCAGAGGCCCTGGTACTGCATGCTCGGGTAGTTCAGGACCTTCACCCGGTTGTCGGAGGCCAGGGCGGAGACCTGGGAAGGCGGCACGGTGTCGGTAACATCGAGCTGACCGGACTGGAGGTTGACCAGCTTCACGTTCTCGTCGGTCACGATCTTGTAGACCACGCCGGATGCCTTCGGCAGGCCCTGCTGCCAGTAACCGTCGTTCTTGGTGAGGGTAATGGAGTCACCCTTCATGCGGCTGACGAACTTGAAGGGGCCGGTACCCACCGGGTTGCTGCCGAAATCGGCGCCCGCCTTCTTGGCGGCGGTGGGGGAGACCATCATGCCGGCCCGGTCGGTAAGCGCTGCCAGGAAGCCGGCGAAGGGCTTCTGGAGCTTCATCTGCACGGTGTTGGGGTCGATCACGGTCACCGTCTGGAGCGTGCCCAGCTCGGAGAGGCGGGGCGACTTGTTGGCCGGGTCCATCATCCGGTCGAAGTTGAACTTGACTGCATCGGCGTTGAAGTCGGTGCCATCCTGGAACTTGACGCCCGGGTGGAGGTGGAAGGTGTAGGTGGTGCCGTCTGCGGAGACCTCCCACTTATCGGCCAGATCCGGTGCGATGTTCAGGCTGGTGTCCAACTGGACCAGGCTGTCGTACAGACTCTGGAAGACCTGGCGGTCGACCAGGGCGGACGACTTCATCGGGTCCAGGTTGGGCGGGTCGGCGTTCAGTCCGATGTGCAGGACCTGATCCTTCGACGCGGTGGCGGTGGACGGAGACTGGGTTCCGGCGGCGGTCTGCTTCGGCGAGCTGGAGCAGCCTGTAACGAGGAGGATGGCAGCGGCGGACACGAGGGCGACAAGGCGAGTCGAACGGCGCATGATCATGAAGAACCCACTCCCTTCCACAGATGTGTTGACATCAACCACTGCTGGGTTGACGACGGACGAAGCCGGCCTCTGCGGTTCCGGTGAACCGTATGCGGTTTCATCTAACATATAGGCCAAATACCCTAGTGTAAAGAGGGAAAGTTAGGTTGTTAGAGCTACTTAAGAAGGACGTGCTAGTTCTAAATTGGCGCCTTTCATTGACCGCAGATGGTGACGATTCGTCGGGTGGGCGTCCCTGGCGGGTTTGGCAAGAGAAAGCAGACCGGAGCTTGTCAGCTTTCCGGTCTGTTTTCTCAAGGAACTCTTTCGGGGGGGCGAGAGGCGCTTTGCTTGACGCCTGTGATGGTTGATCGTTAGAATTATATTGCTGAACAGCGAACATTAAGGGATGCAGGAAAAGCAGATGAGCGGCGACGATGCGGGAAGATTGGCAGAGGATGGACACCTGGTCATCAGGAGCTGAGCAATATGTCGTTTTGGGGTTACATGACTGCGCTGTCGATTCTGGCTGGCCTGATCCTGGTGCATGAGATTGGTCATTACGTGGCCGCCCGCCGGGCTGGCATCGCCGTACCCGAGTTCAGTCTGGGTTTCGGCCCCCGGCTGTGTTCCTTCCAGGCCAGGGGCACCGCCTGGACGGTGCGGGCGATCCCCCTGCTGGGGTACTGCCGTTTCGCCGAAGAGGGTGTGGACGGCTGGGACCTGGCCTCGCTCTCCGCCCGTGCCAGGGTGATGCTGGCCGGACCGATCGCGAACCTGCTGCTGTTCGTCCTGCTCCTGCCCGTTGCGGCCCGCCTCGCCGGCCTGCCGTGGGCGCACGTTCCGGCCACGACCGCCTCCTGGGGCAGCATCATCATGAGTGATTGGGTGGAAGGCATCGGGCAGCTGATGCAGGGACGTGTTTCCGAGGTATCGGGCCCAGTGGCGATCGCCGCCACCACCGCGCAGGTGGCCAGGTCCGGCGGCTTGTACCTCACCCAGCTCGTCGCCCGGTTGAGCCTGAACCTCGCCCTGGTCAACCTGCTGCCCCTCCCGATCTTCGACGGCGGCCGCCTGCGGATGCTGGCCCTGGAATGGGTGCGGGGCCGCCGGCTACGGGCCGAGGTGGAGGGGTGGATCCTCAGCGGCAGCGCTGTCGTCATGTTGGTCCTGGCCGTGCTGCTGGTGGCGAAGGACGTGGTGACGTTGGTGGGGTAGGTGAGGCGGAAGGGGCGCACGACAATAAGCCTGGCGCCTGCGCCCTCCAGAAACCCAAAAAGCGGGGTTCCCCCCGCTTTTTTACCCGTGCTCGATGCGATCAGAATCTCTCTTAGGATGCAGTACTCGGCGAATAAGTGGCCGCGGCTTTGCGTCGAGAAAATAGACGAGGAACCTCTTGCTGCGCACTTCAACCAACGTTCGATAGACGGGTGACAGTTCACCTTTTACCCAGCAACGCTGGCGGGGAAAGACTGTTCCCCTCGCAAAAGCGGCTTCAACTGCGTCGATGATCTCAGTTGCCATGGGCTCCCATCCATGGGAGATCCGCCAGGCGTCATGCTCTTCCAGGTCCACCGCAGCATCGATATGCCAATCAACGCGATGCATCGGAGCCTCACATGCCTCTTGCACGCAGCCGTTTTTGGACCTCTGCTTTTAGCTGCTCACCGGTAAATGTCTTCCCACCAGGTGTTAGGCATGAAAGGACAACTTTTTCTTCCTCCGAATCGGTAACGACATGAACCTCTTCATTGGGGTCAACAGGGTAAAGTGCAAACGTCTCACCACTGATCAAGCGGATCTTGCACATGCCTTGCTGAGCAGCCAACTGCGCTGCAGTTTGGAGGTCCTTCAGGCTCTGTACTAACTTTTCGTCTGCCAACCGACCGTCCCCCCTTAGCCCTCATTATACCACGAAGCGTGAGCCGGGGGCCGAGCGGTCGCTACGTGACGAACCCCTGGTCAACAGCCAACTGGCCGAGCGCCAACACAAAAGCCGTCTGCAGGCGCTATGCAGTGGCTATGCAGTGGCTATGCACTGCATAGCGCCGAAGATCATGCCTCTGCATGTACCCAGGGGTATAGGCGGAGACTCACCGCGTTACGGACGGTTTCGCACGGTTACGTGCGGGCCGTCCTTTTTCGTGCGGTTCGGGATACCCCGGTGTCGTGGACGGAAGAGGCACCGGAAGTGGGTTTGCAGGTTTGGCGGGTGTGACCGGCGTTTGGGAGTAGTGTGCGCCGTAACCGGGGGAAGTAGTCCGAAAATGGGCGGGGATTGTTCGATTGGAGTCCAGATGGAATTCTGCTCCACGCACGACACGATGTCAGTATTGTTAGTATCTCCCGGCCTACAGGTTCTCTCATTTGTGAATCGTTGCCTGTCAAATCTTAAGCGACCAAGGAGAGATTTGATCGAATTGGAAGGTTGCCTCCTCGCCACTCGCCCAGTCACGCCGGCAAAGTCTGCAATCGGTGTTCCGTGCCGGGAGTCAGCTCTAGGGAGCCAGCCTCGTTGCAGTTAGCCAGACCTCGCCCTGTTCGGTGCCGGAGTAGATGGTCTAGGGGTTGTTGGCGTGGGAGTGACGGTTAGAACTGGTTCTGGGGCTGCATTCGGGGGCGTCACCGGACAATTGACCGCACAGGAGGGGCCTGCCAGCAACCGATCCCGCCAGACCGCTCCTCGCCCGCCCGCCGATGGCAGGCTGCTCACTAGCAGTAAGCCCAAGCGGCGCTCCCGGGCATCGGCCTACGCCGCCCTAGTCTGCACCTGCCCCGCCGTGACCGCTTCCGCCACCAGGCTGTTGCCTAGCGCCCGGTCAGGGAGGGCCGCTTCCAGCCGAACCAGGGGGATCACCAGTGTCCCTCCCGGTCCGTCCTTCACAAACCGCTGCATATTCGCCGAAATAAAAATATAATGCAGAGTTTGAAGGTAGATAATTATGCGTGTGGAATGATTAGTGCGTGGTAGCAGACGGTCATACGAGAGCGAGGGGTCGGCTATGTCAAGGCGGGTTCTCCACTGGATGCTGTGTATCATCCTCATTCTGTCGATGCCTACTGCGACGGTGGAGGCAGCCGCGGATGGGAGCGGCACACTGACGCTGCCGGTACAGGCGGCAATGGCGGGAGAGTCGGCGCTGACGCTGCCGTTTTTGTACGTGGCAGGCGTGGGCGGAATGAGCGACGGCATCATTGCGGTGACGTTGCCGGCCGGCTGGAGTCCGCCCAGCACGAACGCGACCGATGTTGGCTATTCAACGGCGGGCATGGGGAGCGTTTCCGTGAGCGGTCAGACCATCACGATCAGCAACGTGACCCTGACCGAAGGGGAGTCATTGAGCATCACCTATGGCGACCGGAGCGGCGGCGGTCAAGGCGCGACCAGCCCGGTTGTGGGAGGGGAGTCGCGGGTTGGCGCGCCGCAAACAGGGGCCCCCCCCCGCCCCCACGCG